>NZ_JBJDWZ010000166.1:14560-40469 GCF_051866355.1 Anaerovibrio sp.
TACACATAGAGGTAATCATTCAGCACCGGCTGCAGTCCCTCACTGCTCATATCAGCTGTCATTTTCTGCAGGCTGCGGCCGTCCTGAATTTCAAACTGCTCATCACCGGCGGCCTCTTCCTTTACTTCCCTGCCTTCGTATTTGCTTGCATGGTCGCCAATACCGGTGGAAACCCCGGCAGAAACCTTCGTCGCCGCAATCTTTACAATGCCGTTCCTGAAAGATGCGCTCTCGCGGCTGGATACGGTGATTCCCACATACGGCAGGAACAGGCGGTAGGCACAGAGAATCTGGCACAGCTGCTTTTCGCCTACATCCTGCGGATTGATGCTGTCATTGTTGATGATAGGGCGCAGCCGCGGGCAGGACAGGCTCATTTCCGCCCACGGATACTTTCTCTGGAGATAATAGGCATGCAGTGCCGTAGCCAGCGCATCCCTGCGGAAATCCGAAAGCCCCAGAAGCGCGGAAAAGGCCACACCCCGCATGCCGCCCATGAGGGCCCTTTCCTGGGCATCAAAGCGATACGGCCATACTCTCTTGTGGCCTGCCAGATGCAGTGATTCATACTTTTTTAAATCATAAGTTTCCTGAAAAACAGTCACGTAATCCGCGCCGCATTCGTGGAGATATCTGTACTCATCCGTATTCACAGGATAAATCTCAAGGCCTACGTTGCGGAAGTATTTCCTTGCCAGCCTGCATGCCTCGCCGATGTACTCCACACTGCTCTTGCCACGGCTCTCACCGGTCAGGAGCAGTATTTCCTCCATGCCGCTGTCCGCAATAATCCGCATCTCATGCTCAATCTGCTCCGGCGTAAGACGCACCCTCTGAATGTCGTTATAGCAGTTGAAGCCGCAGTAGATGCAGTAATTCTCGCAATAATTCGCCATATAGAGGGGCGTAAACATGTACACCGTATTGCCGAAATGACGACTGGTAAGATTGTGCGCCTTCTGTGCCATTTCCTCCAGAAACGGTGCGGCCGCCGGTGACAGAAGCGCCTTCAAATCATCTTCCTCCAGATGCGTCCTGCTGAGGGCGCGGCGCACATCCACCGCCGTGTACTGCTCCGGGCTGTAGCTGTTCACCTGCTCCATCACCCTGTCACGGACATCTGACTGAATTTCCTCCATTCCCGGCAGATACTCCATGGGATTCTTCCGGATGGAAGGGTCATTCTCCAGCTGGTGCTTCCGGGCCAGTGCCGCATCGCTCAGATGATGGCCGTCCACAAAAAAGCTGTTTTCCTCCTGCATAGCCATAATCAACCGTCCTCCCGCAAAAAGCCGGTCAAGGGGTCAGAGGCCTCCGCACCACGGCTGAGTACGCGCCCCAGACCGGACAGATAAGCCTTGCGCCCGGCACTGATGGCCTCCTTGAAGGCCTGTGCCATCAGGGGCAGATTGCCTGCCGTAGCCAGCGCGGTGTTGGCCATGATGGCGGCCGCTCCCATCTCCATGGCCTCACAGGCCTGGGAAGGCCTGCCGATACCTGCATCCACAATAATCGGCAAATCTATCTCGTGAATGAGAATCTCAATAAAATCACGGGCGGATAGGCCGCGGTTGGAGCCGATCGGCGCCGCCAGCGGCATGACAGCCGAAGCTCCGGCGCTGACCAGATCGCGGGCGGCAGTCAGGTCAGGGAACATATACGGCAGGACAACAAAGCCCTCCCCGGCCAGAATCTCCGTCGCCCTGATGGTTTCCTGATTGTCAGGCAGAAGATAGCGGCTGTCCCGCATAATCTCAATCTTGACAAAATCACCACAGCCCAGCTCACGGGCCAGGCGGGCAATCCTTACCGCCTCATCAGCGTTCCGCGCCCCGGAGGTATTTGGCAGCAGGGTAACATGCTCCGGAATGTATTTCAGAATATTTCCCTCGTCCATGGTATTGGTGCGGCGCACCGCCACCGTAATCATTTCCGCCTCTGCATCCCTGATGGCAGTTTCAATCAATGGCAGGGAATACTTGCCTGAGCCGAGAATAAAGCGGGAATGAAACTCCCTGCCTCCCAGCCGTAATACATCATCATTTGCCATAGCGTAATCCTTCTTCCTAAAATAACTATAAAACAACTAAATAAGCGTAAAATACCTAATCATACTGTACGATACAAAATCACACCGCATTTGCCTGTTCACCGGCCAGAAGCTGCAGTACCGTCAGCGCCTCCTGAGCCGAGCAGATATTGACCCTGGCTCCATACAGGCCATCGCCGCCGTTTACGTCCGCCCTGCCATCGCCGCAGAGGTACAGCTTGTCCGACAGCCTGCGCACCTTCATCTCGTTGGCGGAGGCAAAGCCGGCCATGCCGGAGGCCGCCACCAGCGGGCAGTGAGGAATCTTTTCCCGCACGCCGTTTACCAGCATGGCCTTGCAGGAGGCTGTGTCAAAGGCCTCCACAATCACATCCACATCAGACAGAAGAGCCGCAAAATTATCCTCTGTCAGCCTGACCGTATGCACGTCCAGCTCCACGTAGGGAGTGATGCGCCGCAGGTTTTCCGCCAGCGCCTCTGCCTTGTACATGCCCAGCTGCTCCATAAAATACCACTGGCGGTTCAGGTTGGTAGGCTCCAGCCTGTCAAAATCCAGCAGCCTGAGATAGCCAACCCCGGCCCTTGTCAGAAGCTCCGCCACCCGGCTGCCCAGTCCTCCCAGGCCGCAGATAGCAACCCGGCCCCTGCTGAATTTTTCCTGCCGTGCCGCCCCATGGCGCTCAGTCAGGGCGGCCAGCCACTCCTCACGGGACAGGGCGGCCGCTTTCACTGCACCTTCTGCAGAGGGTACAGCATCCACACTGGCTTCAGCCTTTGCCTCCGGCTCATTACGCCCGTCAGATAAATCCGGCATATCAGCCACCTCCTACAAAGGAAACAATCTCCAGCCTGTCCCCTGCTTCAAGAATCACGCTGTCATACTGCCTCTTTGGCACGATTTCGCCATTTCTCTCCACAGCTACGTTGGATAAATCAATCTTTTTCTCCTGCAGAATCTGTGCCACGGATTTTCCTTCCGCCGCCTCCTGCGCACCGTTGATAATCAACCTTGCATCCCTCCACTGAACAAATCAGGCTATCCTCTGTAAAATACGATAATCAAAAAGAGAAGCCGCCTGAAATGGCAACTCCTCACAAAAAACAAACTGCTTGTACTGCTAGCGTCCCTACGTTGGCATTATCCAAATCAGGTTAGCGGGTCGACGGGCATACCATCCTCTCAGCCTGTTCAACATGCCGCCCGGCGCATCTGCAAGCTCCCCGTATCTCTATTCACTTCACCAGTAATATTATAGTGCAGTCATAGGCTAAATTCAAGGAATTTCGGCAATAAATCGTCTCCGCCGTTTCCCTCATACCAGATGGCTGTAAATAAAGCCCTCCCTGACGCCGGAATCACTGTAAGTCACCCTGCTGCACTGGAATTTTTTCACCAGCACATCAGCTATGACCAGTCCCGGGATAATGGTGTTGATGCGATCGGGCACCTGCTTCATCAGAAGTACCGCATCCTCATGGCCGATTTCCTCAAGGCGGCTGAAATGGCTGACCATTTCCTCAAGGCAGGAGGCCTCCATGACAAGATTCTTTTTGTCATGGCTGTACATGGCGTTGTAGAGCGCACAGGCTCCCTTGAAGGTTCCGCCTATGCCCACCAGCCCGGCACAGCGTATATCCCCGAAATCTTCGGCCGTTGCCAGCAGCTTGGCCGCCTTCTCTTCCATGAGCTTTACCTCAAACTCATTTGGCAGGACGGAGCTGCAGTATTTGGTACGAAAATCCAGCGAGCCCATAGGCAGGCTGATTTTATTGACGATGCGGCCATCGCTGTAGGATACCAGCTCCGTGCTGGCGCCGCCGATATCCACCAGTACGCCGGATTTTTCCTCGATATTTCTGGTGGCGCCGATAAAATCGTATTCCGCCTCCCGGTCGCCGGAAATTATCTCTATGTCTATGCCGGTGCGCCTGATAATCTCATCGACCGCCTCACGGCTGTTGCGGCAGTTCCTGAGAGCCGCCGTGGTAAACGCCACCACGCTCTTAATCCTGAATATCTCCAGAAAGCTCCTGAACTCAAACAGGACCTCGCACACCTTGTCAATGCCGGCCTTTGTCATCACGTTGTTCTCAAGATAGGCGGCCAGTCCCACCAGATGCTTTTTTTTCATCAGAAATTCAATCCTGTCACCGGAAATATCATAAATCGCCATGCGTACAGTGTTCGAGCCAATATCAATAATCCCGTGTATCATAATCAGCAGCCTCCAAAAATCACAGAATAAAATGCTATGCCTATATATTATTCGCCACAAAAAGATATATTCCTTCATGATGATAAATAAAAAAATATAAAAACACTTGCACAACAGTAAAAGTTATGGTAACATAATTGTGGGTGAAGCGTTGTGGGGACAACGTTTATTGTACATACTCCTTCGGGAGTTTTGTACAGGTGGCAGATGAGGTTGATGCAGAAGGAGCGACGATCGGTTGTCGCTCCTTTTGTATTTAGAAAATTTTTAAGTTCATTTTTACAATAAATTGTGCTACAATAAGAGTATGTAAATAATTATGTTAGGACGGTTGATGCCTATGTCAAACAAAATTTTTGCTCTGGTCGGCCCCTATGCCTCGGGAAAAGCTACCTTGATTGCGCGTTTGATGGACCTGGGCGTTCATTATATTCCTGTGTACAGTACCAGTGACGCCATGCGTCTGAAAAAGGACAAGCGGCTGGTAAATTTCATCAGTAAATCCGCCTTCGAGCAGGGTGACTGGATTGTAAAGGTGGCCTACAAGGGTGACTATTACGGTATCAGAAAGCAGGATATGCTGTCAGCCATCAAGGACAACAGGATCAGTGTCACCGTGCTGGACCAGAACGGCGTCAAGCAGCTGGCGAAGCTGATGACGGGCCATCTAAGTACCATCTACCTCATGACTGACTATGTAAGCCTTGTGGACAGGATGCTGCATCTGGGGCTGAACAATGCCGAAATGAAGTACCACCTTGAGTACGCCGAGTCCAACAACGAGTTCAATTTCTGGAAGTCAGCCGATTTCATCATAAAGAACACAGGCGGCATAGAGCCTGCCTTCAACCAGCTCATGGCCATCATGGGACTGTCCGTAAACGCGCCGAAGGACGTCATTCTCAAGCTGAATCAGGCCAGATGACAGAAGCGGCAACAGACGCATAAAAGCTGGTATAGCAACGGATATACATCAATAAATGCTGTGCATGGCACGGCATTTATTTTTTTGCACAAAAATACTCCCTGCCGTCATGACAGGGAGCATATCCGTGATATCCTTGCTTACTTGCCCATGGCGATTGCCTGCTGACGCAACCTGGCAATGCGCTCCGACGTAGGCGGGTGGGTGCTGAACAGATTTACAAAGGTCTGCTTGGAGCCCTTCAGGGGATTGATAATGCACATGTGAGCGGTTGAAGTCGTGGCCTGGCTCATTACCGGGCCGTTCAGTGAGAAATACTCAATCTTTTCCAGGGCATTGGCCAGTGCATTCGGGTTGCCGCAGATTTCACCGCCGGCCTTATCAGCCTCATACTCACGGGAACGGGAGATTGCCATCTGAATCAGGGCCGCCGCAATCGGCGCAATCACGATGGTCACAATCAGGCCGATGAAGCCGCCATTCTCATCATCATCGGAGCGCCCGCCAAAGATGGCCGCCCACTGGGCGATGTTGGCAATCATGGAAATAA
Organism: Anaerovibrio sp.; assembly: GCF_051866355.1. Taxonomy (GTDB): domain Bacteria; phylum Bacillota; class Negativicutes; order Selenomonadales; family Selenomonadaceae; genus Anaerovibrio. The sequence continues at coordinate 20,302 of NZ_JBJDWZ010000166.1, forward strand.
TACCGGCCATGGCCGCCGCCACGCAGGAAATCAGCGTATCGCGGTGCTTTACATGGGAAAGCTCATGGGCCAGCACACCGGCTATCTCATCGTAGTTCAATGCCTGCATCAGCCCGGTAGTTACCGCCACAGCCGCGTGGGAAGGATTTCTGCCGGTGGCAAAGGCATTCGGCACACCGCTGTTGATGATGCACACCCTTGGCATAGGCAGCTCCGCATTGGCGGCCAGATTTGCCACCAGATTGTAAAGCTCCGGCGCATCATCTGCCGTCACCTCACGGGCGCCGTATGTCTTCAGCACTATGGTATCACTGAACCAGTAGGTGCCGAAGTTCATGGCCAGAGAGATAAACAGCATGATCATCGCACCGCTGCGGCCCGCAAAGGCACCGCCCACAGCTATCAGTATGCCCATCAGCAGGGCCATTAAAACCGTAGTTTTCAGCGTATTCATATTCATTTCTCCTTACAAAACACTACACTTTTCCTAAGCTATCACATAGTCTACAGGATAAATCTGAAAAAAGTCTAAAAATCAAACTTTTTCTAGATAATAGCAGAAGAAAACAGCTTTGTCAATTAAGTATACAAAAAGGGGGCAGAAGCCCCCTGAAAAATTTATCAGATATCCAGATTGCGCACCAGCTTGGCATGTTCCTCGATGAACTGGCGGCGAGGCTCTACCTTGTCGCCCATGAGGATGGTAAACAGCTCGTCCGCCGCCTCGGCATCCTCCATGCTCACCTGCAGCATGGTACGTCCCTCCGGGTTCATGGTGGTATCCCAGAGCTGCTCCGGGTTCATCTCGCCCAGACCCTTGTAGCGCTGGATAACGGAATTGTCCCTGCCCACCTCGTCCAGCTTGGCGGTCAGCTCTTCGTCGCTATAGGTGTACCAGCTCTTCTTGCCCTTCCTTATCTGATAGAGAGGCGGCTGGGCAATGTACACATGGCCATGCTCGATAAGCGGCTTCATATAGCGGTAGAAGAAGGTCAGCAGCAGCGTCCTGATGTGGGCGCCATCCACATCGGCATCCGTCATGATAACAATCTTGTTGTAGCGGAGCTTGGACAGATCAAACTCATCGCTGATGCCGCTGCCGAAGGCCGTAATCATGGTGCGGATTTCCGCGTTGGCATAGATGCGGTCAAGGCGCGCCTTCTCCACGTTCAGAATCTTGCCGCGGATTGGCAGGATGGCCTGGAAGCGGCGGTCGCGTCCCTGCTTGGCAGATCCGCCTGCAGAGTCACCCTCGACGATGAAGATTTCACAGTGGGTCGGGTCCTTGACGGAGCAGTCAGCCAGCTTGCCCGGCAGGCTGCTTACCTCAAGGGCGTTCTTGCGGCGCGTCAGCTCCCTGGCCTTTCTGGCCGCTTCCCTGGCCCTTGAGGCCATAACGGCCTTATCCAGAATCTTCTTGGTAATATCAGGATGCTCTTCAAAATACTCGTTCAAGCCCTCGGACACGATGGAATCCACGATGCCGCGCACCTCGGAATTGCCCAGCTTGGTCTTGGTCTGTCCCTCGAACTGCGGCTCCCGTATTTTCAGGCTGATAACGCTGGTGATGCCCTCACGGATGTCCTCGCCGCTGAGGTTGGACTGGTTGCCCTTGATGATATTGTTCTTCTTGGCATAGTCGTTGGCCGCCCTGGTCAGGGCAATCTTGAAGCCGGCCAGATGGGTGCCGCCTTCCTCGGTGTTGATGTTGTTCACGAAGCTGTAGATATTTTCCTGATAGCTGTCGTTGTACTGCAGGGCTATCTCCACCACGATATCATCCTTGGTGCCGTTAAAGTAAATCGGCTCCGGATTCAGCACCTCTTTCTTCTTGTTCAGATGCTGTACGAAGGAGCGGATGCCGCCATCAAAATGGAAGCTCTCGCTCCTGCCGGAACGCTCATCCCGCAGGTGGATGGTGATTTCCTTGTTCAAAAAGGACAGCTCCCGCAGGCGGTGCTTCAACGTATCATAGCTGTACTCGGTGACGGAAAAAATCTCCGTGTCCGGCAGAAAATGCACCTTTGTGCCTGTTTCCTCGGTTTCGCCGATAACCTTCATCGGGGAAACCGTCACACCGCGCTGGAAGGAAATGGCATGTATCCTGCCATCGCGCTTTACCTCTACCTCCATGTACTCACTGAGGGCGTTTACCACGGAAACGCCTACGCCATGCAGGCCGCCGGAAACCTTGTAGCCATCGCCGCCAAACTTGCCGCCTGCATGCAGTACGGTGAGAACTACCTCCACGGCCGGCTTGCCGGTTTCATGCAGGTCTACCGGGATGCCGCGGCCGTTATCGGTAACGGTGATGCTGTTGTCCTGATGGATGATGACGTTGATATCGGTACAGTAACCGGCCAACGCCTCGTCAATGGAATTGTCAACCACCTCATAAACCAGGTGATGCAGGCCACGTTCAGAGGTACTGCCGATGTACATGCCGGGACGCTTCCTTACTGCCTCAAGCCCCTCCAGCACCTGAATCTGCTCTGCGCCGTATTCACCATCCACGGCTGAAACCTCGGCTCCCACATCATCAAGGTTAATCCTGACCCCTTCGGTATCAGGCGCCTCGTTCAGCTCCCTGATTTCCTCCGGTGCCATGTCAAGCTCAAGGACTGTCTGCTCCTTTTCCTCACCATCTATATTCACTGCATTTTCTATGTTTTCCATGGACATTATCAGTATTCCTCCACACAATCAGATTCGCATATTTCCTTTCTCAGCCTGTCGTTGCGCTTTTTCAGCGTCAAAGGGGAAATAGGCGATATATATAACTCGTTGTCTGTAATCACCAGTGACTTCGGCCTGCCGCCGTCAGTTATGTCAAAAACCCTTTTCTGCCCCTGCAGCCTGTCGAGCAGTTCCCTGTTGTCCCCGGCCGCAAAATACCGCCAGTCAATGATGGCCAAAAGCCTTTCGCCGGCTACCGCAGTAGCTCCTCCTATAAATACCGGCATCACCTGACAGCCTCCCCGGATGAATCTTTCCTGACCTTGCCCGGCACGTAGCGCACATCGCGGCGCAGGCGGCTCATGGTCTTTTTTACTACCTCATCATTCAGCTGCTCCGGAGGTATGGAGCGGTACAGCATGACCAGCGTCCTGGCCTCTATGCTCTCCACATCGCCATAATCGACACTGCCGGCCAGGCGCTGGATGAGAATCATCCTCTGCTCCTTGAACTCCTGTTCACTGCACTCCAGCTCCTGCAGGATATCGCCATAGCGTGCCCAGGGCATATCCAGAAGCAGCTGCTGAATTCTGTCCGCCCTCTGGCGGCGCAGCCTTCTCCGGCAGCTCTGGCAATACTCCTCCTCAGGCTCACAGCTGCCGGAGCAGCCATCAGCGGCACAGCCGTGCCACCCGCTCATCCTGCGGTAATGGAGCATTCTGTGTACATTACAGCCCAGCCTCTCTGCCTGCCTGCGCAGCTCATCATCCTCGATGGCGGCACAGGCCTTTCTTATGGCCTCCAGCTCGGCATCGGCAAGCCGGATTTTCCTTAGCTGAATGCCAAGGTTCTCCTGCTCATTTTCCCTGCCGGGCTCCTCCCGCCTGACCGCATATCCGCAGGACTGGTTCGTGAACACAATCTCCCGCACCAGCTCCTCGCCAAAATGGCTGTTTATCCTGCGCTTCAGCTCAGCCTCCATGTATTTAAGCTGCTCGGACCAGGCAGGATGTGAGGTGCGGACAAAGAGCCTCTTAAACTCCAGCTTCACGGCCACAGCATGATTTGCAATATCCTTGCCGACAAGTGCCGGCCACTGATAAACGACCAGATGCTGCCTGAACTCCTTGCCAATCTTCATGCTCTTCAGGGAGGCGGCCAGAATATCGCCAACGCTTTCCAGCCTGCCCTCTCCCCCGGATTTCTGCTTTGCCATAATCTACACCCTGCTGACGTCGGTTACGCTTCCTGCTTTGACGCGGAAATACTTCTCCATGCCCTGATGGGAAAAATAAGCCTCATCAGTGGCGGTAATCAATGTCTGTATGCCCTCCCTGTCAATGAAGGACAAAAGCTGCTGGCGCCTGCCGGCATCCAGCTCGCTCATCACGTCATCCAGAAGCAGGATAGGATACTCACCTGTTTCCGAGCGGATAAATTCCAGCTCTGACAGCTTCATGGACAATACCCCGGTTCTCTGCTGTCCCTGGGAGCCGAAGCTGCGGAGATTGATGCCATTGACTGAAACGGCAATATCATCACGATGCGGCCCCACACTGGTGATGCCACGATATATATCCTCCTCGCCTAAACGGGTCAGCATGCTATTATACCATATTTTTAGATTTTCCGCTATCTCTTCACCTTCACAGCCCTTAATCTGGTAGGCAATGCTGAGATTTTCCTCGTTGCCGGAAATGCGCTTCTGCATGAGATTGGCCAGCATATTGAGCTTTTTTACTGCCTCCAGCCGCTTCCTGGTTATTTTGGCCGCGCTTTCCGCCAGCTGTGGGTTCCAATAGTCCAGCATATCGCGCTTCGCCCTGCGCTCCCGGATTTCCTTTAAAAGGGAATTTCTCTGCTGCAGCAGCCGGTTGTACCTGACAAGCTCATGATAGTAGGCCGGGCTGGCCTGGGAGATTTCCATGTCAAGAAACCTGCGCCTGCCTGCCGGAGCACCCTTGATAAGCAGCAAATCATCGGGGGCGAACAGCACCACATTGACAGCGCCGATAAGCTCCCGGACAGATATTTTCCTGCCGTTATAGGAGATGGTACGCCTCTTATCCTTGTAAAACCTGAAATCCAGCTGATTTTCCACCCCCAGGCGCTGAAAGCCCAGGGATATGCTTCCTCCGGAGGAATTCCAGCGGACCAGCTCACTATCGGTATTGCTGCGGAAGGAGCTGCCGGCGGCCGCATAGTAAACAGCCTCAAGGATATTGGTCTTTCCCTGGGCGTTACAGCCGATGAAGATATTCAGATTATCATTAAAGGCTAATTCCAGCTTCTCGTAATTCCTGTAATCAATGAGCTTGAGGCTACTGACCTTCATTGCCTACTGCACCCCGGTTTCCTCTGATGCCACCTGCCAGCAGCCGGCATCCTTTATCTCTACTACATCACCTACGGAAAGGCGCCGCCTTCTGGCTGTTTCCAGCCTGCCGTTTACCGTAATCATCTGTTCCTCCAGCAGTATCTTTACCTGGCCGCCTGCCTCGACGGCACCCGCCCATTTCAAAAACTGGTCAAGCTGTATGGTTTCCGTATGAATAGCTATCTTTTCCATGTATGCTTCCCCTCTCAGCTCCGGACAGGAGTAACGATATAGACAAAATTCGGCTCGCTTTCCGTCCTGATGCCGGCGGAGCTCAGCGGCCCGTTCAGCGACAGGGTGAACTCAGGGGACTTGATGAGCTTCAGGCAATCATTGATGTAGTCGGCATTGAAGGAAATCCTGATATCCTCGCCGTTGATTACCGCAGAGCCGTACTCCTCGCCATTGCCGATTTCCGGATTGGCGGAATAAATCTTCACCATGCTGTTGGCAAATTCCATGGTGATTACATTGTAGTCATTGGTTCTGGAAATCAGGGCGATACGGTCAATAATGCCCCTGATTTCGTCTGTCTTCAAGGTGATGGAGGTCTTAAACTCCACCGGAATAACCCTGTGATAATCCGGGAACTGTCCCTCAATCAGCCGGGAAGAAATATATACGTTGTCAACCTCAAAGCTAATCTGGGTCGGGCTGCAGCTGATATGCACCGTCCTCGGCATATCGGACTGCAGAATCTTCTGCAGCTCGTTCAGCAGCTTGGAAGGAATAATCAGCTTCTGCTCCCCCTGAAAATCCTCCAGCGTGTCCGACTTGACAGCCAGCCTGTGGGTATCAGTAGCCGCCATGAGGATGGAATCGTCCTTCAGCTCCAGCAGGCAGCCGGTGAAAATAGGGCGGCTTTCCTCATGGGAGCAGGAAAAGGTCGTATTCAGAATCAAATCTCTCAGAATGACATCAGAAAGCTGGAAGCTGCTGTTTCCTGTCAGCCTGGTGATGGTAGGGTAATCAGAGGCATCCATGCTGAGGAAGGAAAATTTTGAGCGGTTTGACTTGATGTAGACCATCTTTTCCTGACTGCTGTACTCAAAATCAACGGTAGTGCCCGGCAGGCGGCGAATGACCTCCTGAGCGTAGCGTCCTGCCAGTACGATTTCACCGGGAATTTCTACGACGGCATCAATATTGCAAATAATGCCCATTTCATAATCTGTTGTCTGCAGGGTAAGCCTGTTGTTCTCTGCCTTCATGTAGATACCTGACAGGATAGGTGTCTGTGGCTTTGGTGATACGGCCTTCATTACAATCTGTATGGCCTGGACAATGTCATCCTTCTGGCAATTGAATTTCATGTTTTGCACATCCTTTATTTATTATTACTCTTTAATATTTTTAAAGTTTTAGTAGACGTCATAGTAGAGGGTGTGGAAATGGTGGATAAGTGTGCTTCGGCCCAAATAATTCATATTTTTGCTGTGCATAAGCTGTGCATGAAAATTGTGTCCGTCAGAAAAATTATCCACAAAATTAACAGAACAAATGCTGTCAGCAGTTTATCCACAGTTCATCTACATATCACTGCACCCTTTATCCACATATTTTTATGGATAAAAGAGCCGGGCAAAGCTACCCGGCTGCATCTTACATTTTTTCAATACTCTTGATAAGCTCCTGCACGGTCTTATCAAGCTGGATATTCGAGGTTCTGTCCTTGGCTATCTTCTTGTAGGCGTGAAGAACCGTGGTGTGGTCACGTCCGCCGAAGAATTCCCCTATCTGCGGCAGGGAAGTATCCGTCAGCTCACGGCAGAGATACATGGCAATCTGCCGCGGCACAGCAAGGTTTTTGTTCCGCTTGCTGGAATTCAGATCGTCGATGTTGAGCTTGAAGTGGCTGGCCACCACCTCCCTGATGATTTCCAGCGTAATCTCCTTGGTGGTATTATCCGGGAAGATATTCTTCAGGGATTCGGCCACCAGCTCCGTCGTAATCTTGCTGCCGGTCAATGAAGCGTAGGCCACTACGCGGGTCAGGGCTCCCTCAAGCTCTCGGATGTTGTTGTCAATGCGCCCTGCAATATAAATCAGGGCTTCGTTTGGCACATCGAGATTTTCCAGCATGGCCTTCTTTTTCAGGATAGCTATGCGCGTCTCAAGGTCAGGCACCTGGATATCGGCCAGAAGTCCGCTGGCAAAGCGAGATTTCAGCCTTTCCTCCAGCGTCTGTATCTCGTGAGGCGGACGGTCGGAGGAAAGCACGATGGCCTTGTTTGACTGGTAGAGGGCGTTGAAGGTGTGGAAAAATTCCTCCTGGGTCTGGATTTTCTTCGTCAGGAACTGCACATCGTCTACCATCAAAAGGTCAATGTGGCGGTACTTCTGGCGGAATGCCTCGGTGGAATTATCACGGATGGCATTGATGAGCTCGTTGGTGAATTTTTCGCAGGTGATGTAGAGCACCCTCTTGGTCGGATCGTTTTTCAGCACTTCATGGCCGATGGCATGCATGAGATGGGTTTTGCCCAGTCCTACGCCGCCGTACATGAAGAGAGGGTTGTAGGTCTTGCCCGGTTCCTTGGCTACGGCCAGGGCTGCCGCATGAGCTATCCTGTTGAAGCCGCCGGTAACGAAGTTGTCAAAAACGTACTTTGGATTCAGGGATGAGGCATCGCCGGGTTCAATCTTGGCAAAGGAGGCCTCATATCTGGCAGCGCTTTCCTCAGTCCTGCCAAAATCAAGGCTTCCCTGCATCGCTTCTTCCCGTACCTCTATGACCTTCGGCTTTTCCACTATTTTTTCGGCGGGTCTGTATTCAAGGGTAAAGCCTATCTCCCCCTGAATATCATTGGTGAAATCCAGCTTTTTGCAGGCTTCCTTGCAGGCGTCCTGGGTAAAATCCTTGTAGCGTTTTTCAAAAAACTGGATGATAACCTCATTGTCGGCACTGAGGGTCAATGTGTTGTTTTCAAAGGAAACAGGCTTCAATGGCTTGAGCCAGCGTTCAATGGCGCCGGGAGAAAGAAAATTTTCAACCTCTGCCAGAATGGTTTCCCAGAATTCATCTAACTGTGTCTGTAGCATAAGATAATGACCTCGCAAAAAAAATTTATCCACCGATAAAGAAATTTATCCACATCTGTGAATAAAAGTGTGGATAAATCAATAAAAAAGTGGAAGGAAGCTGTAAAATAAACATGTTTCCTTCTATATTATATTGCAACAAGTAATTCGATAAACAATATGTGAATAAGTATCGTGAAAGACCTCTAATATTCTATCAAAATAAGAGAAAGTTATCAACAGAAAATGTGGGATAAACACTAAAAAATCTAATTTTATCCCATTAAAACGTAAATTTATCCACAATGGTAAAGGAAAAGTGCTTGACACTCCCACGGCAGTAGTCTATAATCTTTGGTAGTCTAAATTCAATATAGACTGTGTAAATTGGGTTTGACCGGGTTTTTACTCGTAATTATATTAAGGAGGTGCATTACGTTGAAGCAGACTTATCAGCCTAACAATCATTGGAAGAAGAAGACTCATGGCTTTCGTGAGCGCATGAAGACTAAGGGTGGCCGTCAGGTACTGGCTCGTCGCCGCGCAAGAGGCAGAAAGAAGATTTCAGCATAATATTAGGTCACCTCGGTGACCTATTTTTATTATCAGGGAAGCATGTCGTATGCCTTGAATGGAGTTTTCTTTATGTACAAATTACCGAAGGTGCGTATTCTGCGTCGAAAGAACGATTTTCAGAGAATTCACCGTTTCGGAAAATCTTATGCTAACAAGTATTTGGTGATGTATGTCTTCACAGCAAGCGGGCTGGAGGGCAGGGTAGGCTTTGCCGCAGGCAAAAAGCTGGGCAATGCAGTTACGCGTAATCGAGTCAAACGGCTTATGCGTGAGTGCTACAGGCTCAATCAGCAGAAGATTGACAAAAAATACACGCTGCTGCTGGTGGGCAGGAAAGCGGCAACTACCGAAAAATGCGATGTTATCGAGAAGGCTTTTCTCAGTTTAGGAAGAAAAGCGAATATTTTGAAGGGATGATAAGGGTGAAGAGAGTTTTTCTTTTCCTTATAGGCATATACAGGAAGTATATTTCACCGTTAAAATCCCCTTGCTGTCGCTATATTCCCACATGCTCGGAATATGCGATGATAGCTGTTGAAAGATACGGGGCCGCAAAGGGCGGCTGGCTCGCCCTGAAGCGCATCCTGCGCTGCCACCCTTTTCACGAGGGCGGCTATGACCCGGTTCCGTAGTATAAAGGACGTGTTGATTTGGAATTTATGATGAACCTTTTTGATCCGCTGGTGCAGATATTCCGCCTGGTGTTTGAGGGCTTTTACAATCTCACTGCGGCTGTTGGCTTTGCCAATTATGGTATTGCCATCATTTTGATGACTATTCTGGTAAAGGCCCTTATGTATCCGCTGACTGCCAAGCAGGTGCGTTCCATGAAGGCCATGCAGGAGCTGCAGCCTGCCCTGAAAAAGCTGCAGAAGGACTACAAGAACAATCCTCAGCTTTTACAGCAGAAGATGGCGGAGCTGTACAAGGAGTCCGGCGTCAATCCGCTGGCCGGCTGTCTGCCGCTTCTGATTCAGATGCCTATACTGATGGGAGTTTACTACTGCCTGTACGGGTATACCTATTCCGGTGATCCTACCTTCCTGTGGCTTACCAGCCTGTCCGATACGGATCATCTGTACATTCTGCCTATCCTGTCTGCCCTCACTACCTATATCCAGCAGAAGCAGACCATGGCCAACAACGGTCAGGATAATCAGCAGATGAAGATTATGAGCTACATGATGCCTCTGTTCATCGGCTGGATTTCCCTGAATTTCCCATCCGGGCTGGTTGTTTACTGGGTAACTATGAACGTCTGCCAGATTGTACAGCAGTGGTACATGTTCCGCAGTGACAAGAAGCTGGACGTTACGGTAGAGGACACCGAGGAAAGCGGTAAGAAGAAGAGGTAAAATTGATGGCTGTTGAAATTGAAAAGACAGGAAAAACTATAGAGGAAGCCAGGCAGGCGGCCCTTGAGGAGCTGCAGGTTTCCGCTGATTTGGTTGAGTTTGAGATACTGGCCGAGCCGAGCAAGGGCTTCCTTGGGCTGATTGGCGGCAAGCCTGCACGGGTTCTGGCACGGGTAAAGGAGCTTACCCCGGCAGACAAGGCCAGGAATTTTCTGCGCGATATCTTTGCGGCTATGAATCTTGAGGTGCGCATTGAGGTCAGTGAGGCGGAGGATGGCGTTGTCATGAACCTGATTGGTGACAATCTGGGCATCCTGATTGGCAAGCATGGCCAGACCCTTGATTCACTGCAGTATCTGTCCAATCTGACTGCCAATAAGGGTCTGCTGGAGGACAAGGTGCGCATTATTCTCGATATTGAGAACTACAGAAGCCGCCGGGAGGAAACCCTGCGCCGCCTGGCCCTGCGCCTGGCTGACAAGGTACGCCGCACCGGTGAGCGCATCGTGCTGGAGCCGATGAACCGCCATGAGAGAAAGATTATTCACATGGCCTTGCAGGATAATTATCGTATCTCCACCTATAGTTCAGGTGATGAGCCGTATCGCAAGGTTGTCATCGAGCTGAAGCGGGGCGGACGCCGTGAGCGCCGGGATTATCGCGACTACCGCGGCAATCGTGAGAATAGCTACAGCAGGGAGCCTATTGCCACCGAGGCAGGCAGTACCGCTGACTTTTCCTACGAGGGCATGGAGCGCGGCGAGGAATAAGCAAATAAAATAGCTGATAGCTGTGAAAGGGCTGTTTGCAATTAGTTTATGATGGTATAATCTAATTGAAGCGGCTCTTTTTTTGTAGATTAAACGAGGATGAGATTATGCAGCAGGATTATACGATTAGTGCGATTGCCACGGCCATTGGCGAAGGCGGCATAGGCATTGTGCGCCTGAGCGGCGAAAGGGCAGTGGAGATAGCTGACAGGTGCTTCCGTCCGTCAGGCGGGCATCGTCTGGCAGAATGTACCCCGCGGCTGGCGGTATTCGGCAGGATATACGATGAGGAAGGCAGGTTTGTAGATGAGGCTGTCTGCATTGTGATGAAGGGGCCTCATTCCTATACATGCGAGGATGTGGTGGAGCTGCAGTGCCATGGCGGCAGTCTGGTGCTGCGTCAGGTGCTGGGGCTGACCTACAGGCTGGGGGCGCGTCCTGCCGAACCAGGGGAATTTACCAAGCGGGCATTTCTGAACGGGCGCCTTGATCTCAGCCAGGCCCAGTCGGTTATGGACATGATTCAGGCCAGGACAAAGGCCTCCCTTGAAATGGCGGCAGGCAATCTGCAGGGAAGGCTGTCAGAGGCAATAGGCAATCTGCGGCAGGAAATTCTGGAAATTATCGCCCATCTTGAGGCTTCCATTGATTTTCCGGAGGACGATATCGAGGAAGTAGCCCTGGGAGAAGCCGAGATGAAGGTGGAGCATATCTACGGTGAGGTGCAGGAGCTTTTGAGCTCCGCCGACAGGGGAAGGATACTGCGGGACGGGCTGAGGACGGCCATTATCGGAAGGCCCAATGCCGGCAAGTCCAGCCTGATGAACCTGATGCTGGGGCAGGAAAGAGCCATTGTGACGGATGTACCGGGAACTACCCGTGACAGCATTGAGGAATATGTGAATATAGGCGGGATTCCGCTCAAGCTGGCGGATACGGCCGGTATCAGGGACACTGATAATCTTGTGGAGCAGATAGGCGTGGAGCGTGCCCACAGCTACGCCAGGGAGGCGGAGCTGGTGCTGGCGGTCTTTGACGGCTCGGACGGCATACAGGTGGCTGATGAGCCTATCTGGCAGCTTCTGAGCCAGTGCCGGGGCAGGATTATTGTCATACTGAATAAGTCCGATCTGGCAATGCAGATTGGCGAGGAAGAAATAAGGCAGCTTGCCGCTCAAAAAGAGGTTGAAAACCTCTACTGTATTGTAAGCATGTCGGCTAAATCCGGCACAGGGCTGGAGGTATTGGAGAAGGAGATACAGAATCTGGCCTTTGGCGGCCGGATCGGCTGGCAGGAATCCGTGATGGTCAGCGATGCCCGCCAGCAGGATATTCTGCGTCAGGCCCTTCTGCTTTTGGAGCAGACGCGCATAACGCTGATGAATGGCATGAGTGAGGATTTCGTGGTGATTGATCTGCGTTCAGCCTGGGAAAAGCTGGGAGAGATTACCGGCGATACTATTGGTGAGGACATTATTGATGAGATATTCAGCAGGTTCTGCATTGGCAAGTGATGGGAAGGCTGCTTTTTTTGAGGTGAATTTATGTGTAAGGATGATATATTTGTTGCCGGTGAGTATGATGTGATTGTCATCGGTGCCGGTCATGCCGGTGTGGAGGCGGCTCTGGCATCGGCCAGGCTGGGGTGCAGGACGCTGTTGTCCACATTGAGCATGGACAACATTGCCATGATGCCCTGCAATCCCTCTGTGGGGGGGCCGGGCAAGGGACATCTGGTGCGGGAGCTGGATGCCCTGGGAGGCCAGATGGGAATTAATGCCGATGAAACCTGTATCCAGTTCCGCATGCTGAATACGGGCAAGGGGCCTGCCGTCCACGCGCTCAGGGCGCAGGCGGACAAGAAGCACTATCAGTTCCGCATGAAGGAGGTATGCGAAAATCAGGAGCAGCTGGATGTGAAGCAGCTGCTGATTGATGAGCTGATTGTGGAGGATGGAGCTGTCAGGGCGGTTCGCACGGAAAATGATGAATACTACCTCTGCCGGGCGGCAATCCTCGCCACCGGTACATACCTGAAAGGGTCCATCATCATAGGGGAGCATACCCACACAGGCGGCCCTAACGGGCAGAGGTCGGCGGAGAAGCTCTCCCGTTCACTTATGGAGGCCGGCATCGAGCTGATGCGGTTCAAGACGGGGACACCGGCCCGCGTGGACAGCCGCTCCCTTGACTATAGCAAGATGGAGATTCAGCCCGGCGATGAAGAGGCAAGAAACTTTTCCTTTATGAGCGATGTGGCTACCCGTGAGCAGGTGCCGTGCTACCTCACCTATACCAACAGCGAAACCCACAAAATCATCATGGACAATATTCACCGCGCCCCTATGGCCAACGGGCTGATTAAGGGTGTCGGCCCGCGCTACTGCCCGTCCATCGAAACCAAGCTGGTGCGCTTCCCTGACAAGGAGAGGCATCAGCTGTTCCTTGAGCCGGAGGGCAATCACACCAATGAGGTCTACGTGCAGGGCATGTCCACCAGCCTGCCAATGGATGTGCAGCTGGCTTTTCTGCACACCATTCCCGGGCTGGAAAAGGCAAAAATGATGCGTCCCGGCTACGCCATCGAGTATGACTGCATCAATCCCCTGCAGCTAAAGCCGACGCTGGAATTCAAGAAAATCAGCGGCATGTTTTCCGCAGGGCAGGCCAACGGCACCTCCGGCTATGAGGAGGCCGCTGCCCAGGGACTGATAGCCGGCATCAATGCCGCCATGAAGCTAAAGGGGCAGGAACCGCTGGTGCTGAAAAGGTCAGAGGCATATATCGGCGTGCTGATTGATGATCTGGTTACCAAGGGGACCAGTGAGCCGTACAGGATTATGACTTCGCGGGCGGAGTACCGCCTGCTGCTCAGGCAGGATAATGCTGATTTGCGCCTGACGCCTATTGGCAGGAAAATCGGTCTGGTGGATGATGCGCGCTGGCAGAGGTTCAGCCGGAAAAAGGAAGCTATTGATAAGGCTCTGAAACTCCTGCAGGAAGTGGTCATAAACCCAAGTCAGGAGATACAGCAGCTTCTGGCTGGTGCCGGGATAGACGGCATAAAGAACAGCCAGAGCCTGTACGACCTGCTGCGCCGTCCGGAGGTCAGCTATGACCTGCTGCGGCCGCTGTTTTCCCTGCCGGAGCTTCCGGATGAGGTGAAGCAGCAGGTGGAGATTGCCATTACCTATGACGGCTATATCAAAAAGCAGCTGGAACAGGTGGCGCGCATGGAGCGTCTGGAAAACAGGCGGATTCCTGCGGAGCTTGACTATAAGGATGTGCCGAATCTGCGGGACGAGGCACGGGAAAAGCTGCAGCTGATAAGGCCCATGTCATTGGGGCAGGCAGGCAGGATATCCGGCGTATCACCGGCAGATGTATCTGTGCTGATGATATATCTGGAACAGCAGCACAGAATGGAGGGAGAAAAGGCATGAATTTTCAGGAATATCTCAAGGATGCGGCAGAGCAGTACGGGCTGGTGCTGACAAACAGGATGCTGCAGCAGTTTGATACGTATTTTCAGCTTCTGACTGAATGGAATGAAAGGATAAACCTGACGGCTATCACCGAGCCGAAGGAGGTTGCCATAAAGCACATGGTGGATTCCCTCAGCTGCTGGAATGACAAGTATTTTCCGCCGGGAGCCTCCGTGATTGACGTGGGAACGGGAGCTGGTTTTCCCGGTATTCCCCTGAAGATTTTCCGGCCGGATATCAGGCTCACCCTGCTGGACTCCCTGAACAAGCGGGTAAAGTTTCTGCAGGAGGTGGCAGACAGGCTGGAGCTTGATTGCGTGCAGTGCGTTCATCTGAGGGCCGAGGAAGGGGCCAGGCAGCCTCTCCTGCGGGAAAAGTTTGATGTGGCTGTTTCCCGCGCCGTGGCCAGACTGCCGGTATTGGCGGAATACTGCATGCCTTTCGTCAAGGTAAACGGATATTTTGTGGCCCTCAAGGGCATGAAATACGCGGAAGAGGTGGCAGAGGGAGCCAATGCGGTCAAGGTGCTGGGAGGCAGCAGCATCAAGTCCGTGCCGGTGAAGCTGCCGTATCTTGATGACAAGCGGGCAGTGCTTTACATCAGGAAGGTCAGGGCAACGCCAAAGTCCTATCCGAGAAAGGCAGGTATCCCGGAGAAAAATCCTCTGTGATGATTTTCTCATGGCGGAATTTTGTATTTTGGTGTAGAATTTAATTGTAAATTTTGTTTTTATCTTAATCAGGATGAGGGTTGATGTTTTTCTGTAAGCAGGTTGCAGGGGGGAGCAGTGTGAAGAAGATAATGGCCTTGACGCTGGCGCTGGCACTTTTGCTGTGCTGGGGGGCAGAGGCGGCAGAAAGCACCGGCGGCGCAGCTGGCAGCAGTGTGTCCGGCGAGGAGAATGAAAAGCAGGATAAGCGCTATGTAAAGCTGTTCACGGACAATTATTTTAATTACTATATGGACAAGAAAAGCGCCAAGTGGATTTTGTGTCCCAACAGGAGCGATGAGTACATTATAGATGTCTGGATAAAGCTGGAGCGCATCGAGGATACCAATGCCAAATCGCTGGCCGAGAGAATGAATGACAGCCAGTATGTGTATCAGGAAAAGTATTACCTTGAGCATTATTATGTGCGTCCTTCCACGGAGCAGATACAGTTCCTCTGCGAGCTGGAGGTAAGCGGCAGGCCTGATAATGATATCAGCCAGCGGAAGTATGATATCAGGAACTGGGAATATCTGGTGCCTGACAGCGTGGAGGACAGCATCTATCAGGCGGTGGTCAAGAAGATGGGTAAAAAGCATAGCGCCAACGGCAGTGGTTTTGACCTGGGCAACATGATGGAAGACGTTTTCCGCATTTCCGTGTGACGTCAGGAATAGCTTGCCGTGCCGGGCAAATAAAAGATAAAAGTGCCTGAGCTGTGTATCTTTTTGGGGATTTTCCCCGGAGATAACAGTCGGGCACTTTTTTGTTTTTATTTGATAGTCTGATTTATCGGATAGGATATTCAGCGGATAAAATTGGTGAATACAGGCGTTTCCTGCGTCGGCAGTGGCACACCGGCATTTCTGCCCGCCTCAAGGCAGCGGAGCAGATAGGCCATGTTGCGGCCCAGGACGCGCATGTTGAACAATCCCTCCGCATCCTGCTCCACTTCCTCCGGCCTTGCGCCGTGCACCATGTTCCAGTATCTTGAGGAAACTATGGGCATTTCCTGAATGGTAAAGTATTTGTTCATCTGGTCAAAGGCGGCAGTGGTACCGGCACGGCGGGCGGAAACCACGGCGGCGGCCGGCTTCATGTAAAATGCCTTGTTGCGGTTGCCGAGAAATTCCGAATAAAACAGCCTGTCCATAAAGGCGGTCATGTTGCCGGAGAGGGCGGCATAATGCACCGGACTGCCAAAAACAAAGCCGTCGGCGGTATAAGCCTCCGTGCGCAGCAGGTTTACGGCATCGTCAAAGACGCATTTGCCCTTTTCGGCACATTGCCTGCAGGCAATACAGCCACCCAGGGGCGTATTGCCAATCCAGAATATCTTCGTTTCGATATTTTCCTTGTTCAGTGCGGCGGCGACCTCCTGTAGTGCGCGGTTGGTACAGCCGTTTTTGTGGGGACTGCCGTTGACGAGCAGGACCTTCATATTGTATCAGCTCCTTTTCTTATGGCAGGCTAGTTGCGCTTTGCCTGCATGATGGTTGTGTTCAGCCAGTTTTCTACATGCCGGGCGATTACATCATTATTCCTGTCCTGAAACAGCATGTGGTCGTTGCCGTAGATGCCCTCATCCGGCAGGCTGACGATGGTGCTGTTGCCACCGGCGGCAGTATAGGCGGCGGTAAAGGTATCGGCCGTGGCCTTCATCCTTGCCCACATGGCGGCTGCCGGTATGCCTTCAAGGCTTTCACCGATATAATCGCCGTAGTAGAATACCACAGGAATCTTTTTCTCCAGCAGTATCCGGTAGTCCTCGCTGTCTGTCGAAGGTGCGGCGCCCGGCTCCACCGCCACGATGGCAGCTACATGGTCGGTATGCCTTGCTACGCCCCAGCCGGGACGCCCTCCCTGGGAGTGAGTGACCAGCACGGAATTTTTGCCGGTCTTTTCATAAACCTCGTCAATGGCGGCAGCCACGGCTTTTGCCACCACGGTATTATCAATGCTCTGGTCGCCGTTGGCGGAGTCCATGGCCGTGTCCGGCGTCATCTGGCGGAAAAACTGGTCAAGCTCCTTTTCCCCCTGCGGGAACTGGGAGTTTTCGTTGTAGGTAAACTGATTATCCCTGTAAGTGCCGATGCGGAACTGGGTGTACCAGGTCTGGTCGGCAGGGACGGTGCTGATGGTGCCTGCCACCGAGGTCTGTCCTGCTTCGCCCCTTCTTGGCTGGTCGATGAGAAAAACGCTGTGCCCCATGCGCAGGAACATGTCAGACCAGCCCTCCCTGCCGTCAGGGGTTGTCATCCAGCCCATGCGGGACTGGCCGTAGCCGTGGAGGAATACCATAGGCAGGCCTGTTTCCCTGTCAGGAATCTGATAAAGCACGTTGGCATGGTCAACGTGGGAGGTGGAGCCTGCCCGCGAGGTGTAGTAGTTGGCGATATCAAAGGTTCCTTCGGAATGTGTCACCGTGCCACCGGCAGAAAAAATGCCCTGCTCTGCAATCACCAGCGGCTTTTTCTGCGTTTTGGCGGCCTCGGCCGTACTGATGGTAGAGATGCGCCGCAGGTTGCTTAGCACCGGATTAGCATCAGCGATGGTATAGGCAGAAATGCCGCTGCCGGCAACAATATGGCTGACGTCAGCATCGGTGATGCTATTGCCGCCGATGGCAAGGCACAGGGCAAGTGTGCCTGCCAGCAGGGTTCTTGCCGCCCTGCGCCCGGTGATTTGCTTTTTTATGCAGTTTATCATAGTCTGTCACTCCTTATGGCAATAAAATAATGCTCATCCTATAAGGAGTGTAGCAGGCGGTAGTAACACACGGTCAAGGAATTTTTCGCCGAAACCCTTCATTCCCCGGCTTCCCACAATTCCTCATCGGCAGGCGGCAGAAGATTGCTGGTGTAGGGGATTTTGCCGCTCAGGACATCATCATAGAAGCCATGCTTCCAGTCAATATAGTTAGAGGCTTCCTGCAGGCTTGTAATTTTTGCGTGGAGCTGTGCCTGCTTTTCCGTCAGCATTTTTTTGCGGCGGGGAATGGAGGCGGGGCCTTCGAGGCACATGGCGAGGTATTCCTTCATTTCGGCAATGCTCAGCTCGCATTTTTTCAGGCAAATCAGGCTCTTTATCCAGGCCAGGTCATAATCATCAAAGATGCGGCGATTGTTTTTGTCCCTTTTCACGTTGGGCACCAGTCCCTGATTGCAGTAAAATTTCAGGGTTTCGTATGTAAGGCCTGCCTCCTGGCATACCTGCTTCATCGTGTACATAAAATCACTCCAATTTTTTCTTGCATATTGACCGTGGGTAGCTACCGCTTGCTATACTGCCATTATATTAATGCATGGCATTTATGGCAAGGAGGTAATTTTTTATGATAAGGCGGATGTTTTTAATTTTGGTGGCGGTGCTGGCCGTCCTTCTGGCGGCAGGCTGCGGCACTTCCCAGTCAGCGGCTCCGAAGGCGGAAAACAGCGGCATCCGAACAGCGTCAGCCGATAACCGGCAGACGGGGGATACCGTTCCGGCCGGCGGGAATGGCAAAAGGATTCTGGTGGTGTATTTTTCCTGGAGCGGCAATTCTGCCGCTATGGCAGAGTATGTGCAGCAGCAGACCGGCGGCGATTTGCTGGAACTGCAGCCGCTGATGCCTTATCCGCAGGAGTATGAGGAATGCACCAGGGTGGCACGGGCAGAAAGGGATGAGGGCAGACTGCCGGAAATTGCCAATCTGCCTGCTGATATCGGCAGCTACGATACTATCCTGCTGGGCTATCCCATCTGGTGGCACACCGCGCCCATGATTATCGGCACGTTTTTGCAGCACTATGATTTGACGGGAGTTGATGTTTATCCATTCGTCCAGTCAACTGCTATGGAGCAGGTGCATTTTGATAATTCCATGGAGTTTGTCCGCAAGTACAGCCGGGGCGCCGTGGTGCATGAGGGGCTTTATGCCAAGCATGGCAACAGGGCGAAAATTTCCCAGTGGCTGAAGGAAAACAATCTGCTGGCAGGGCAATAATCAGCTGTACTGTATTTTGTAAATTGCGGCGTGCAGTGCATTGACTTTAGCAAAGCAATGTCTGCGGCACATCAATGATTACGGCGCACATCCCTGACAGGGGGCTGCTGTTCCATCGCATTTTCTGCGGCAGGGACAGCAGCTTTTATTTTTGCAAATTTAAATAGAATGGTGCGGAGAGCTATTTTTTGACCGGCGTGCCGCCGAAGACGGCTGACATTTTCATGCTGTTCAGGGCAGTGTCCAGCTTCTGTATTTCCTTTTCTGAAAGATGAATGTCGGCCGCTCCGGCATTTTCTTTCAGACGGTTTTCCTTTCTTGTGCCGGGGATTGGCACAAGCCATTTTTTCCTGCCCAGCATCCATGCCATGGAGATTTGTCCCCAGGTGGCGTTTTTCGCCTGCGCCATCCTTTCCAGCAGGCTGAATAATTCCTGATTTTCTGCATGGCTTTGGGCAGTAAACTGGGGCATGTGACTACGGTAGTCATGCCGGGCATCAAACTGATAGCTACTGTCGTATTTGCCTGTCAGGAGCCCATTGGCCATAGGCGAGAAGGCGACCATGCCGATGCCCAGTTCCTCCAGCACAGGGAAAAGGGCTTCATGCCCGCGCGCCATCATGGAGTAGCGATTTTCAACGGCAGTGACAGGGCAGACGGCATGAGCGCGGCGCAGATATTCCTCGCTGGCTTCGGAGATGCCCCAGCTGCGGATTTTGCCCTCTTTGATGAGGTCGGCCATGACACCGGCAACTTCCTCTGCCGGTACTTTGGCGTCAATCCTGTGCTGAAAATACAGGTCGATGTAGTCAGTTTGAAGCCTTTTGAGGGAACCTTCTACAGATTGGCGTATCTGCTGTGGGGAGGAATTGGTGATGAGGGGGTAGGGTACCTGCCCGCCGGAGGTATCAAAGCGGATGCCGAATTTGGTGGCTATTACCACCTGCTGGCGGCAGGATTTCAATGCCTTGCCCACGAGTTCCTCATTGGCGAAGGGATTGTCAGGCGTGCCGTAGATTTCGGCCGTATCAAAGAAGGTATAGCCCAGCTCAAATGCTTTGCGGATGATGCGAATGGTCTCCTGCTCGTTCATTGGTTTGCCGTAGCCGTGGGAAAAGCCCATACAGCCTAGTCCGATGGCAGATACCTCCAAGGCGTTTTTTCCTGTTCCTAAATATCTTTTTTCCATAACAAAGTTCCTTTCCTTAAATTT
>NZ_JBJDWZ010000167.1:0-7243 GCF_051866355.1 Anaerovibrio sp.
TTGCAAATAAAAACAGGTATTGCCCGGCAGCATGTAAAAGCTTGCTGTCCGCGGCAATACCTGTTTTCAGTTTAATTTTACCTGTACATCAGATAATCATCGCTTTTCGTATCCATGTCAACGTCAATGACGCCGCAGGCATAAGGGGCTATTTCATAAGGCTGGAACAGGAAATGCACATGCCTGTCAGCATCAAAGTAAAACTGCTCTGGTATATAGGAGAGAGGCAGGATGTCATCAAAGATGATGAGCCCGTCATTTGCGGCGGCCTTTTTTGCCAGCTTGTCAGTGAGCAGCTCCGGCGTATAGATATTTTTTCTATATTTTTCTGCAGAGAACTCCTTCAGGTCAACTGCGACAATTTTTTCCCCTGTCTGAGGATTGAAACTCAGTCCGTTGATATAGTGCATAGGATGAGCGGCATGCTCAACATTGATATATTTTGCGAGGACAATGCTGAGAACTGCGTCATCATTGCAGGTGACGGTGTAGCTGACGCCCAGAGAAACGTCGTTCAAGCCCTCATTGTTATCGCTATATTCCTTAGACTGGCTGATAAATGCATCAATATCCCTTTCAATTTCGATATTGATGGCAGATGTGGCATCCGGATTGCCCGGCACGGTAACAACAGGCACCTGAATGTCCGGGTACTGCTGCTGTACAGATGGCTCAACCTGCACCGGTGCGGCAAACGCCGTAGCCGCAAGCATGAACATCAGGCAGAAAGTACAAAGTAATGATCTGAATAGTTTGAACATAAAATTTCCTCCTTACATTAATGCATTACGGTTATTATATCACTATGAAGCAAAATTGACGATAGGAAAAATAATGTTGCACGTGAAACATTATTTTCCACCTTTATCAGCTCCGCAATAAAAATGTTAGTTGGCACCGATAATCTCGTTGGCGATATTCAGTGCCACCACACCATCGGAGGCGTAGTAGTCGGCCCCGGCCTCATCCGCATATTCCTGCGTAAGGGCAGCACCGCCTACCATTACCTTGGCATCAATATGCTGTTCCTTGAGCTGGCGGATAACCTCATCAATCTCCGTCATGGTGGTAGTCATCAGGGCGCACAGGCCCACAATAGCCGCCTTGTGGTCACGGGCAGCAGCCACAATATCCTCTGCCGGTACATCTTTGCCCAGGTCAATCAGGTTGAAGCCGCTGTTTTCCAGCAGGGCGCCTACGATATTCTTGCCCAGGTCATGGACATCGCCCTTGACGGTGGCAAGTACCACAGTCCCCTTGGTGCTTTCACTGGAGGCCGGGAATTTTTCCTTCAGCTTGATAAAGGCACTGCGCATGGCTTCCGCAGAAAGCAGTACCTGCGGAAGGAATACCCGTCCTGCACCGAAGTCGACGCCGATTTCGTTCATGGCGGCCGTGAGAGCCTTTTCAGTAATCTCGTTTGGCTCCAAACCGGCGTTGATGGCATTTTCCACAAGGGTGCCTATTTCGTCAGCCTCTCCCTCGATAACGGCAGCTTTTAATGCTTCCAGCGGCGTCAGCTCCACATGCTTGGCAACGGCAGCCTTCTTCGGCACCGCAAGATTTTTTTCGTTGCGGCTGAAATCCCGTCCGTTAGGGTCCTTGCCCAAAAGTGCCATGCTGGCCATGAGGGCGTTCTGCATGGATTCATCATACGGGTTCATAATCGGCGCATCCAGACCTGCCGCCAGGCACATGGTAAAGAAGGTGCTGTTAATCAGCGGGCGGTTTGGCAGGCCGAAGGAAATGTTGCTCAGACCCATAGTGGCAGGATAGCCGTATTTTTCGCGATAAAGCCGCAGGGTTTCCAGCGTGTGGTTGCAGGCATTTTCATCAGCGGCAACGGTCATGACAAGGCCGTCCAGCAGGAAATCGCCATCCTGCAGTCCGGCGGCCTTGGCCGTGGAAATGATTGTATCCATTACTGCCAGCCGTTCCGGTGCTGTCTTTGGAATGCCATCATCCGTAAGGGGAAGGCAGAGAATAGCGGCGCCGTATTTTTTCGCCAGCGGAATGAATTTTTCCAGGCGTTCCACCTCGGCGCTGACGGAGTTAATCAAAGCGCGCCCCGGATATGCCCGGAGGCCTGCCTCAAGAGCGGCGGCATCGCTGGTATCAATGGAGAGGGGCGCATCGGTCAGCTGGGCAATTTCCGTCACGGCGCGCTTCATGGCCGCCGCCTGGTCAATGCCGCCGACACCCATGTTTACATCCAGAAGCCGTGCGCCTGCCTTCACCTGGTCGAGAGCCTCGCGCTTGACGGAGGCAAAGGAACCGTCCTTGATTTCCGCGGCCAGCTTCTTCCTGCCGGTAGGGTTGATGCGCTCGCCAATCAGCACCGTCGGCAGCTCCTTGTCCACGGTGACGGTTTTACTGCGGCTGGTAAGCATCAGACGGCGGCGCAGGGGAGCGAACTTCGGCGGCTCCACGCCCTGCAGGGCGGCTTTGATGGCGGCAATATGCTCCGGGGTAGTGCCGCAGCAGCCGCCTACGTAGGTGGCACCGGCCTGTACCAGCTTTGGTGCCCAGGTGCCGAAGTCGGCAGGCGACATAGGGAAGACGGTCTTGCCGTCTATGAGCTGTGGCATACCGGCATTTGGCTGGACGCTGATAGGCTTGACCGTATTTTCAGAGATAGCCTTGACGATTGGCACCAGCTGTTCAGGGCCCAGGGAGCAGTTGATGCCGATAATATCCGCTCCCATGGCATCCAGCGTAATGGCGGCAGTCTGTGGGTCCGTGCCTGTTACGGTGCGCCCGTCCTCACTGTAGGAAAGCTGGCAGATAACAGGCAGGCTGGTGGCATCCTTGGCCGCCAGCAGGGCGGCGCGCATCTCCTGAATATCTATAAAGGTTTCAATGAGGATGTAGTCGGCACCTGCTTTTTCCAGTGCCTGTGCCTGCTGGAAATAATTTTGGTAAGCATCCTCAAAATCCAAATCACCCAGCGGCTTGACAAAGCGGCCTGACGGGCCCATGCCGCCGGCGACCTTGACAGGCTCGCCATCGGCAGTCCTTGCAGCCTTTGCGGCCCTGACGGCGGCGGTATTGATTTCCGCTACCCTGTCCTGCAGGCCGTAGTGCTCCAGCTTCAGGGCAGAGGCTCCAAAGGTAAAGGTTTCGATGATATTGGCACCGGCATCCACATAGCGCTGATGAACGCCGGTCACTTCCTCCGGATTTGTCAGGCAGAGCAGTTCAGGGCAGGCTCCCGGCTGCAAAAGTCCCAGCTGCTGGAACATGGTGCCCATGGCACCGTCAAAAATATGTATCATATGTTATAACCTCGTTTTAGCTTTTATTATTGCATGCTTTATTTTTACCTGTTAAAGATAAAAAGCTGTGTTGTTAGTGTACTATGTTTATGGCTTTTGTGCAAGAGTATTTACATACTATTTTGCTAGGTAAAATAAATTTTCAGTCTAATACCCTGTGGCCTCAGCTTGAGGCCACGCTATGCTGTGTTTCTATCCTGGCAGGGCAGTCCAGTTTGTCACAGCGGCTGCAGTCATGTTTTTTCCCGGCAGGAATGGCGCCGCCTTCATCGTCCTGGCCTTCGTCAGAAGCGTTGCAGTCCGGCTTGGCGGCAGGATAATACAGGCCTATGACTGCCGTAATAGATTTACGCGGCATCAGCATCAGGGATTCGCTGAGGGAGATGCCGATGTCAGCACCCTGTGCCAGCCGCAGGATATCTGTCTGCTGCTGGATGGGCCAGTCACCGTAGCCGGGGCTGAACCGCCACTTCATGGCCAGCCCCTGCCGCTTCACCTCGTTATGGATAGTTTTTTCCATGGCATCAGCTACCTGCTCCACAGCCGCCGTGGCGGCGGCATCCAACAGCACTGAAAAGCTGTACCGGCCCTCTTCAAAGCATTTTGTTACCTGATTTTCAATGGCTTCGCCCACCGTGGCGGCCATGACGATAACCTGACAGCAGTCACGAAGATGTCCACCGATGCTGTCACCCTGCAAGGTCAGGCTGTTGACGGCAGTGAGGGAGGCCATCTGCAGCTCTTCCGGTGCGGCCCTGCGGGCAGTGCAGGTTTCGGTGTGGGCATGCAGGAGCTGCCTGTCTGCATCGTAGTCATAGATATGCCAGCTTCCCTTCGGCCGGATAAGGAGCTGTGCCTCCAGGCAGGCCTCGTCAATAAGCTGCTGGCTGAAATCAGCCTTTTGCAGTCCGGCGTAGCGCCGTGTCTCCGTGGCATCTATAGAAAAAACAGGGGAATTATATATGGGCATTAGTGCACCTCCCGTAACATTCATTTTCTGGCTACAAAATGTTGCACGTGGAACATGGCAGTGCAAAGAAGCCTGCGTGCCGCGGAAGCGGTGTTGCACGTGAAACAATCATAAGAAGATTATAACATGCGGCAGGAATGAAGCAGGTATTTTTTTACAAAAAATGTTTTGAACAGCAGATTTATCGTGATTTTTTATCGAAAAAATTCTCCATTGATGGTACAATATAAAAGCATTGATTTTGTATGTAACTTTTCACGTGGAAGAAAGTGGTGAATATATTGGGGAAGATTATTGCTGTAGCCAATCAAAAGGGCGGTGTGGGCAAGACGACCACCTCGGTTAATCTCAGCGCGGCACTGGCCGAGCTGGGCAAAAAGGTGCTTTTGATAGACTGCGACCCGCAGGGAAACGCTACCAGCGGCCTGGGGATTGCCAAGGAGGAGCTGGAGCTGAGCATTTATGATGCGCTGGTCAACGATGCCGATATCAATGACATTGTCATCAGCACAGAATTCGGACTGGATATAGTACCGGCGGTGATGGATCTGGCCGGCGCCGAGGTTGAGCTGGTCAACGTGGAGGATAAGCAGTATCGCCTGAAAAAAGCAGTTGCAACAATCAAGGATAAATATGATTATATACTGATGGACTGCCCGCCGTCTTTGGGGCATGTCACCTTGAATGCCCTGACGGCGGCGGATTCCGTGCTGCTGCCGCTGCAGTGTGAATTCTATGCGCTGGAGGGATTGTCCCAGCTGCTTTCTACGGTACAGCTGGTGCAGGAGCAGCTGAATGACAGCCTGCGGATTGAAGGACTGGTGCTGACCATGTATGATTCACGTACCAATCTTGCAGAGCAGGTTGTGGAGGAAGTCAAGACGCATTTCCCTGATATGGTCTATGCCACCAAGATTCCGAGGAATGTGCGGCTTAGCGAGGCGCCGTCCTTCGGCAAGCCGATTTTTGCGTATGCCGCCAGCTCAAAGGGAGCGCAGGCTTATATGAGCCTGGCAGAGGAGGTTGTAGAGAATGGGTAAGAAGATAGGCGGTCTTGGCAAGGGACTGGGAGCCTTTGGCCTGGGAAGCGGTGTCAACAAATCATTGATAAGCCCTGCCAAAAAAACGGAGCTGGAAGCCGCATCCGGCGGGGAGAAGGGCGGCTTTGTCCAGAAGCCTGTCATGGAGCTGGATTTAAAGCTGATTAGTGTCAACCCGAACCAGCCGCGGACGGAGTTTGATGAGGAAGCCATGAACTCCCTGCGGGAATCCGTCCGGCAGTATGGCGTCCTGCAGCCTGTTCTTGTGCGCAAGACTGCCAAGGGATATGAGCTGATAGCCGGGGAACGGCGTTTTCGGGCGGCACAGCTGGCAGGCCTCAGCACGATTCCGGCCATGGTGCGCGAGTACAATGATGCTCAGATGACGGAGGTTGCCCTGATAGAGAATATTCAGCGGGAGAACCTGAATCCGATGGAGGAAGCGCAGGCTTACCAGCATCTTTTGTCGGATTACGGGCTTACCCAGGAAATGCTGTCCGGCAAGGTGGGCAGGAGCCGTTCCCATATTGCCAATTTCCTGCGGCTTTTAAAGCTCTCAGGAAAAGTACAGGATATGCTGGTAAATGGCAGGATTTCCATGGGGCAGGCGAAACCTCTGCTGTCTCTGGAGGATTTGGAGCTGCAGGCGAAGGCGGCGGAGTTTATTCTGGAGCACGAGCTTTCTGTGCGCAAGGTTGAAGAGCTGGTAAAAAAGCTGCAGAAACAGCCTGATTATCTGGATATGGAGAAGGATAAGGAGAATGCAGGGAAAGCCGTACCGGAAGCGGAGGACATTTTTTATAAAGAGGCTCAGGACAAGCTGAAAATGCTTTTAGGCACCACGGTGCGCATCAGGCAGAGCGGCAGTAAAAAACGTCTGGAAATAGATTTTGCTTCGCAGGATGAACTGAACTATGTTATCAGGCTGCTGGAGAGGCTGGAGCATCAGCAGACAGGGCATGGCGAGCCCGGCAGCAACGAGGACAAGCTGGCAAAGCTGCGGCAGTTTTCCACTACGGGCAGGTTTTCCGTATAGTGGTTATATAAAAGGGGAGAAATATTTTTATGGCAAATACAGATGTGATGAGCTTTATTGTAAATAACCTGAGTTATCTGGTAGGCATTTTGGGTGTATTGGTAATTATTATGTACCTGCTGATTATCAATCTGCTGTATAACCTCAACTATATGAAGAAGCGTTATAAGAAGATGATGACCGGCGTGGACGGGGCGAACCTTGAGCGCATGATGATTGGCTGCATTGATGGCACCAAGGCCGTGGCTGACGAAAATGCAAAGCTGTGGGAGGAAAACAAGGCCATCAAGGAGCTTTTGGGGCAGGCGATTACCCGTGTGGCGGTGGTGCGTTTCCGGGCCTTTGAGGACATGGGCAGTGATCTCAGCTATGCAGTGGCCATGCTTGATTCACACAACAACGGCGTGGTTATGTCCAGCATTTTTGCCCGCGAGGACTCCAGAAGCTACGTCAAGCCTATTGTCAACGGCACCTCCACCTATGCCATGACCAAGGAGGAAGAGGATGCCTTGCAGCAGGCTATGAGCAAGCGGTGATTTTTTGTAATTTTGATTTTATACTTTGTATTTAATATTTTGGGGAAGTGATGAGGCGAGGGCCTGCGATTTGAGTTGCGGGCTTTCGCCTTTTTTGCATCAATGCACAGAAAAGTTGTTTTTGTATGCTATGGTATTCGGTAGGGGGATTTGAGAACTGGCATTGTGTTCAGGGTTGCCGGGATGAGCGAGAGCAGGTGACTGAGATTGGCAGACTGCTACGGGATAAAGACTGCGGATGGAATAGGAGATAATTGTCATTTATTCTTTTTTTGCATGAAAAAAGTGGATATGATATAATGTATGGGAAAATTTTTTGAGAAGCTATGCCGGGATGTATAGAGGCATAGCTAAGATGTATTTTGATGAGTGCGATTTGAGTTTTG
>NZ_JBJDWZ010000168.1:0-7215 GCF_051866355.1 Anaerovibrio sp.
CGCGACCCCCACCTTGGCAAGGTGATGCTCTACCAACTGAGCTATTTCCGCATCTCCAACTGCTGTCCCTGCAAGAAGAAAATGGCGACCCGAAGGGGACTTGAACCCCTGACCTCCGCCGTGACAGGGCGGCATTCTAACCAACTAAACTACCGGGCCGTTTTCTATTTACTTCCCACTTACGTGACAACAATTGAAATTATATATAAAATCGACAGGCTTGTCAACTCTTTTTTTGAAAAACTAGCCAAAAAGTGACATCTGGTCACTCTCATCCATGCCGTCAAGACAGCCATGCCGCCGCAATGCTTCCACAGAGGTCTTGGTAATCCCCGTGCGCTTCTTCAGGTTTTCAATGGAGGAAAAGGCACCATTTTTCCTCTCATCCTCAATGGAATGGGCATCCACGCCGCCCAGCCCCCCCAGGGCCGTAAAAGGCGGCAGGATAGCGTTACGCTCCGGCACCATCATGAACCTGTCCGCCTGCGAGCGATACAAATCCACCTTTTCACAGACAAAGCCGCGGATATACATCTCCCAGGCCAGCTGCAGCACCACATAAAGCTCATCCTCCTTGGCTTCACGCTTGTCCTTGGCCTCCAGCTCCGCCATCCTCTCTTCCACCGCCTTCTTGCCCATGGCAATAATATCCGCATCAAAGGCCGCCGCGCGGATAGAGAAATACGCCGCATAGTAGGCCAGAGGATAATGCACCTTGCAGAAGGCGATGCGATAGGCCATCATAACATAGGCCGTAGCGTGGGCCCGTGGGAACATGTACTTTATCTTCTGACAGGATTCGATGTACCACTCAGGAATATTGTTTTCCCTGAGCATTTCCACCTGATCCTCCGGTATCCCCTTGCCCTTTCTGACGCGCTCCATAATCTTGAAGGAGGCCAGCGGATCCACACCGCTGTGCATCAGATAAATCATGATATCATCACGGGCCGAGATAGCGTTCTGCAGGGTACATGTACCGCCCTTTATCAAATCCTGGGCATTGCCCAGCCACACGTCGGTACCGTGGGAAAAGCCTGATATGCGCACCAGATCGCTAAAGCACCGCGGATTGGTATCGTCAATCATCTGGCGCGTAAAATTGGTGCGGAACTCCGGAATGCCATAGGTGCCGGAGTTTGCCCCCAAAAGCTCCGGCGTAACCCCCAGCGCCGTAGTGGAATTAAAAATACTCAGGGTGGCAGGGTCATCAAAAGGAATCGTTTTCGGGTCACGATGGGTCAGGTCCTCCAGCATCTTGATAACGGTAGGATCATCGTGCCCCAGAATATCCAGCTTTACCAGACGGCTGCTGATGGAATGATAATCAAAATGTGTCGTAATCGTATCCGAGGTCAGGTCATCTGCCGGATGCTGCAAAGGCGTAAAGAAATGCACATCCATGTTGCGCGGCACTACCATGATACCGGCCGGATGCTGGCCGGTGGTGCGCTTGACCCCCTGACAGCCCACAGCCATCCTGCCGATAAAGGCATCACGCTTGGACTGCCCCTTCTCCTCGTAATACTTTTTTACGAAGCCGTAGGCTGTCTTGTCAGCCACGGTGGTAATGGAGCCCGCACGGAATACATTGTCCTTGCCGAACAGCTCCTCCGTGTACTTATGGGCCACCGGCTGATACTCGCCGGAAAAATTCAGATCAATATCCGGAACCTTGTCCCCGTCAAATCCCAAAAATACTGCAAAAGGAATCTCGTGGCCGTCCTTTATCATGTTCGTGCCGCAGGCCGGGCATGCTTTGTCCGGCAGATCGTAGCCACAGCCATAGGAGCCATCCAGAATGAACTCACTATGCTTGCAGTACGGACAGCGCCAATGAGGCGGCAGGGGATTTACCTCGGTAATATCCGTCATGGTAGCCACGAAGGACGAGCCTACGGAACCACGGGAGCCAACCAGATAGCCGTCAATATTGGATTTTTTCACCAGCTTGTGGGCAATCAGGTACAGCACGGAAAAGCCGTGGGCAATAATCGGCTTCAGCTCCTGGTCTATCCTGTCCTGCACCACCTTCGGAAGAACACTGCCGTACAGCTCATGAGCCTTGGTATAGGTCATTTCCCTGATTTCCTCATCAGCCCCCGGAATCATCGGGGAATACAGTCCGTCAGGAATCGGCTTGAATTTCTCAACCATATCCGCAATCTTTTTAGGATTGGTCACAACGGCCTCGTATGCCGCCTCTTCTCCCAGATAGGTGAACTCCGCCAGCATTTCCTCCGTCGTGCGCAGATATAGAGGCGGCTGTTTGTCGGCATCAGCAAAACCCCGTCCCTTCATGAGAATGGCACGGTAAATATAGTCCTCCGGGTTCAGGAAATGCACGTCACAGGTAGCCACCAGCGGCTTGTCCAGCTTTTTGGCCAGCTCTGCCACCTTCAAATTCAGATTTATCAAATCCTGCTCGGTGCTGATATTTGGAAAAGCCTCTTCCCGGATTAAAAACTCATTGTTGCCAATGGGCTGAATCTCCAGATAATCATAAAAGCCGGCAATCTCCAAAAGCTCTTCCTCCGGTGCGCCGGACACAATCGCCCGCATCAGCTCACCGGCCTCACAGGCCGAGCCGATAATCAGCCCTTCGCGATACTCCTGAATGAGCCTTTTGGGCAGACGGGGCCGCTTGAAGAAAAACCGCAGATTGGACATGGAAATCAGCTTGTACAGATTCCGCAGGCCGATGGGATTTTTTGCCAGAATAATGATGTGATGAGCCTTTTTCTGCTTGTAATCATCGCCCACCAGATATCCCTCAACGCCGTAGATAACCTTGATTCCAGTGTCCTTGGCCGCCGACATGGCATCAGGAAAGGCCTGCACACAGCCGTGGTCAGTAATGGCAATAGACGACCAGCCCCATTTGGCGGCAGTCGTTATCAGCGCTTTGGCCGACGATACGGCATCCATGGAGCTCATATTGGTATGGCAGTGAAGCTCTACGCGCTTTTCCTCCGCCGTGTCCTTGCGGGACTCCATGTCCACCAGCATCAGGGCATCCGGCATGATGCCGTAATCGTTGGCGTAGGTATCATAGCGCACAGGCCCCCTGACCTTCACCATGCCCCCTGCCTTGGCCACTTTTTTCAGACGCCCCAGCACCGTTTCATAGCCATCATGGTCACTGATGAACACCTTGCAGCTGATGCCCTCGGTACTGTCAGCCAAAGAAAACAACAGCATATTGGTGTTGGCAAATTCCTTGCCGTCCACACCGGCAATATAGCCCTGCGCCACAACGGAACGGATTTCCCCCTGCAGCTGATTGATAGGCGTCAGCTCGCCTACGATGCTGTCACCAAATACCAGCGGCGAATCTCCGTCACCGATGGCCAGCTGCCTGCGGCGGTACCTGCGCCCGCCGTTTTCGCCGCCGTTGCCGCCGCCACTGCCGCCGAATGAGCCGCCGTTGCCACCTGAACTGCCGCTGTCACCGCCGGAGCTGCCAGAACTACCGGCATACTGCCTGCCGGACGGCTGCTGATAGCCGCCCCCCTGGGCAGTGGCCACCGGCGGCGCGTTTTTGACAGCCTCCAGAGCCGCCATGTATTCCGGCGTAACCTCTGTCCTGGCCTGCCCATTCTGCTGAAAAGCCTCTATCTCCTCATAAACGGCCTGACAATCCAGCCGCACCGGATAGCCAATGACCTTTACCGCGCTTTCTGACAGCTTTTCAAGAATCCTGTGCTGCTCAAGGATATAGCGGGCAAAGTCCCCCTGCACCTGCAGCAGCACCCTGTCCCTGCCATACACGCGCCGGGACTTATCCAGAATCACTCTGGACACATGGTCCCCCCGCGTCACGAAATCTATCAGCTGGGACCACTTCTGCTCCACCAGCTTTTCCAGCTTTATAACCGTAGGATAGAAAACCACCCTGTCCACCCTGTGCTTGCCGGCTACATGCGCACTGCACCTGTCCAAAAGCTCCTGCGGCAGCTCCAGATCGCACCACACCAGTATTTCCCACATATTGGCTCCCGGCGTAATCTCCACATGGCGGATAAAGCCCCGCTCCAGCAGCTGGCGTTCCTCCTTTTTCAGCTCCATGCCTGCCGTCAGCTGGGACAAAATTCTGCAGTTTTCAGGTACAATACAATACTTTGTCATTTAATCCTCCGACATGGAACGCTGGCGGATTTCCTTCAGCCTCTCCACCAGATGCTCACGCAGCTTCTCTTCCAGCTCCGTTATGCTTTTGGAATCAAAAACATAGTTCATTTCAGGAATGTTCTTTATCCTGGCCTCACCAAAAAATTCACAGCGGAACTCGTTATAATAAATAATGAAATTGCTCTTCAAGGCAAAATCCGAATAATCAAAAACTATGTAGGAGCCGTTCAGCACCCTGACAGGAGCCGACGGCGATATGAATAGCTCAAACCCCTCCAGCTTTTCCGGCAGCAGTCCCTGATAAGCCCACTCCGTAATGCACAGCTCCCTGGTCACATAGCTCATGTTGCCAGGGTTGTACACGGTCAGATCATGAATCGCCCCTTCCATGTACTGCTGCAGGTGCTGCTGAAACACCTCAAAGCTGGCTGTAATAAACTGCAGCAGGCAGAACTCCGTCAGGCCAATCCAGACCCTGACCTTGTATTCCTCTGTTTCCTGATGAAAATAAGCACAAAAGCCCAGATGCCGCTCCTCATTCGTGTAGGAAAACAATTCGTACATGTCCTCGTTTTCCCTGTACAGCCGCTGAAGCTGCATGCTGTGCAATTCATCGGGCAGTTCAGCCAGATAGGGCCATTCCCCCGCCTCTTCCTGAACCCGCTGGATTATTTTTTCCTTCAGCGGCATAACAACACCTCGTCAAATTCTCATCAATTGAAGTAAACAATCGTATCCTTCGGCTTGGCCTTTTCCTTGAAATCCTCCACCTTGAAGGACAGATTCTCAACCTCGCCGGAGGCATCCCACTTGCAATGCACGGTTCCTGTTATCTGTCCCCACTTGCGCTCACCCTTCTTGTGGTCGAGCTGACGGAAAGGCGCACCGGCACCGGCGATGCCCAGAAACATCATGTCCTCGGCGCAGCAGGCCATGCCCACACGTCCTACGCCATAATGCACCTTGCCCCGCTTCTCGGCGGAACAGATATAGCCATCAAAAATCATCTTTTTCTTGTCGTAGCTTTCCGGATGATCCTGCATATCCACAAACCATGCCCCATAATCATCAAAATCAAGATCAATGACATCCTTTGTGTTGTCAAATGGCAGCTCCGGCTCCTCCTCCACAAAATCCGGCAGTTCCGACTCAAAAATCACATTGGCACGGCGGTTGACCACCCGCACATTGCGGCGGATATCCTGCTGGCGGGTCTTGTGGTCACAGCGGTTAAAAATAATCAGCTCGCAGTAACGGAACAAATCCACAAAGCGATCCTTCATGTTCTTCTGATAAACCTCAAAGGTTTCCGCGTTGACCAGTCCCACATTCTGAAAGTCGAACCATTCCTCCGGCATCGGGATATTCATAAAATCCCCGGCATTCCACATGCCGTTGGCCTCGAATAATATACTGCTGGGATGATATTTGTCCTGCAGCTCCTGATAAAACTCCGGCGTCAGCTCCTCCACGTCCTCCACCGTAATAATCTTGGCATGGCTCTTGGCGAGAAGCTCTTCATCTATCTCCTCCTCGCCTTCCTCTCCCATGATAATGAGATTGCATTCAGCCTTGCCGAATTGATTATTCGCCAGAAAATCAATGATTACGCTTGTTTTGCCGCTTTCCAATAAGCCCATGAAAAAATACACAGGTACATTCTGATTGTTACTCATTTATACGAATCTCCAATAACTAATTATACAAATAAACATGCACAAATAAATGTACAAAGCCATATCAGACAATGCCCTGATACGTATTACTCACCCAGAAACAGCTCCTGCAGGCTGTGTTCCTGCAGTCTGCTGCCGATAACGCAGAAACGTCCCGTATAGTCCGCAGTACCTGTCTCCACACTGCTCTCACCCGGCACATAGTTGAAATGCAGCCACTCGCCGTCATTTACGGACTTCACAATGCCCTTGGCCCGGAGGATAACGCCGTACTCATCCGCATTGACCAGCTCCGCCAGAATCTCTTTCAGCTCATCAGCAGAATACTTTCTGGTCGTCTCTTTGCCCCAGCTGCCAAACACATCATCAGCATGATGGTGGTGATGGTTGTGAGCATGGTCGTGGCCGTGCTCGTGGTCATGCTCATGGTTGTGTTCATGCCCATGTCCGTGCTCATGGCAGCTGCAGTTCGGGTCATGGCACTCTTCCTCATGATGATGCCCGTGGTCATGACTGTGATTATGTCCGTGCGCATGGTCATGTTCGTGGTCGTGAGCATGAGCGTGTTCATGGTTGTGGTCATGTTCATGGTCATGATGATGTCCATGCTCATGACAGGCGCAGTCAGGATCATGACATTCTTCCTCATGATGATGCCCGTGCTCATGATTATGCTCGTGGCACTCCTTCTCCACCTCATCCACAGACAAAAGCGGACTATTGGCCAGTGCCCCCAGAATCTGCTCACCGCCAATCTCATCCCACGGCGTAGTGACTACCGGCGCCTTCGGATTGTGCTGACGTATAATCTCCATTGTTTCGGCCAGCTTCTTTTCCGTAACATCCTGACTGCGGCTCAGAACCACGCAGTCTGCATGGGCAATCTGGTCGATAAAAAACTCACCATAGTTTCTGGCGTACATCTTGCATTTCTTCGCATGCACCACGGCAATACTGCCATCCATTACCACATCATCACTCAGCACGGTGGAAACGGCCTTCTTGACATCAGACAGCTTGCCCACACCTGATGGCTCGATGATAATCCTTTCCGGATGGTAGGTATCCATCACCTGCTTCAGTGACTGCTCAAAATCTCCCACCAAAGAACAGCAGATACAGCCTGAATTCAGCTCCTTGATTTCCACGCCGGCCTCCTTCATAAAGCCGCCATCAATGGCAATCTCGCCGAACTCATTCTCAATCAGCGCGATTTTATCCTTAAAACCATCACTAATCAGCTTCTGAATCAGGGTAGTCTTGCCAGCCCCCAAAAAACCGGAAAATATATTAATCTTAGTCATCAAAAAGCCCCCACTTCACACAAATCTGCTCATCTAAACATCAACATATATTTTACTATATAATTTTACCCCATTAAGATGGTTTGTCAAGATTCCTTCCCTGC
>NZ_JBJDWZ010000169.1:0-7192 GCF_051866355.1 Anaerovibrio sp.
CCCTTGGCAATGCTGACGGCGCTGAGGATTTTGCCATCCTTGTAGGCAACCAGCTCCGTACTGCCGCCGCCGATATCCACCAGCAGGCCCTTTTTGACATTGGCCTCCCTGGCCGCGCCCAGAAAGTCCAGCTCCGCTTCCTCCCTGCCGGACAGCACCTGCACAAAAAGTCCTGTGCGCCGCTCTATCTCCGCCACAGCCTCCTGGCTGTTCTCCACGTTGCGCAGGGAGGCCGTAGCAAAAACGTGCATCTCCGGAATATTCAGGTTGTTGAGGGTTTCCTTGAAATCCTCCAGCACCTCCACTACCCTGTCCACACCGGCGGCGGACATCCTCTTGTCCTTCACAAAGGACGCCAGCCCGGCCGTAGCCTTCTTGGTAAACAGGATTTTCAGCTTGTCATCCTTTATGTCATAGACATTCATGCGAATTGTATTGGAACCTACATCTACTATTGTGTACATCATTTTCTCCTCCTAAAATTAAAGTGACAGATATTCAGATTGTTATACTTATATTCATCATAACCCTTGAATGTAAAGTCCATGGGCAGCTTTTGTAAAATCTTTGTAAAAAAATATCCCGGCAGGAGCATAGCCGCCGGGATATCATGAGAGAAAAGGAGATGCCGCAAGTTCTGCCAGTCTGGGTAATGTCAGCATGCGATATCTTTATATAAAATTAGAAGGAGCCTATTCAATAATCTCGATTTCCCCGGTGATGGAGAAATTCACCCACTTGGCAATATTCACCGCGTGGTCGCCGATGCGCTCAAAATACTTGTCTATCATCATCATATCCATGAGATACTCCGCATCGGTACTGCCGGCCTTCAATTTGCCAATCAGGTCACCGCGGATGTCGCAGAAGAGATTGTCCACCACATCATCGTATTTCAGCACCTCGTTGGCCAGCTCCATATCCTTGTCCCCGAAGGCCTGCAGGCTCATGTGAACCATGTTGCTGACCGCATCGGAAATCTGCTGGAAATCCACCCTGTCAGCGGCATGCTCGATGTTGCCCACGGAAATAATCTCGGCAATCTCGCAGGCCTGGATGCCGATGCGCTCCATGTCCGTCACCATCTTCAATGCCGCGGAAATGGTGCGCAGATCCCTTGCCACCGGCTGCTGCTGCATCAGGAGCTTGAGGCAGACATTCTCAATACTGCGCTCCTGCTGGCTAATCTGGCTCATCATGTTGTTGATGGTCTTGGCGCGCTTTATGTCGCCGTTCAGCAAAGCCTCCACCGTAAGCTGGATAGCCTCTTCGCAAAGGCCGCCCATGTAGACCATCTCATCCTTTAGCAGTTCAAGCTGCTGGTCGAAATATGCTCTCATCAGCCGAACCTCCCTGTAATATAGTCCTCAGTCCGCCTGTCCTTCGGCACGGAAAACATCTGCTCAGTCTCGCTGAATTCCACCAGATCGCCCAGCAGGAAGAAGGCGCAGTAATCAGACACGCGCACCGCCTGCTGCATGTTGTGGGTAACCATCACCACGGTGTACTTCTTTTTCAGCTCCACTGCCAGCTCCTCAATCTTGCCGGTGGAAATCGGGTCCAGCGCCGAGGTTGACTCATCCATCAGCAGGATATCCGGCTCCACTGCCAGCGCCCTGGCAATGCAAAGACGCTGCTGCTGGCCGCCGGACATGCCCAGGGCCGAGGTGTTCAGCCTGTCCTTCACCTCATCCCAGATAGCCGCATCCTTCAAGGATTTTTCCACGATATCATCCAGCTTGACCCTTGAGGTAATGCCGTGGGTGCGGGGACCATAGGCGATATTGTCATAGATGCTCATAGGGAACGGATTCGGCTTCTGGAAAACCATGCCCACCCGCTTTCTCAGCCAGGTGACATCCACCTTGGGCGCATAGATATTTTCCCCGTTATAAATCACGTTGCCCGTGATTTTGATTCCCTCCACCAAATCGTTCATGCGATTCAGTGTTTTCAAAAAAGTGGACTTGCCGCAACCGGAAGGGCCGATTAGCGCCGTAATCTGGTTTTGCGGTATATCAACGCTGATATCATGGAGGGCATGATGGTCGCCATACCACAGGTTCAAGTCCTTGACTTCCATTATCGTATTCATAAAATTATCCTTCTATATCATTATCTTTCGATATCACACATTTTTCAGCTTCTTGGCAGCCATATTGGCAGAGAAGTTCAAAAGCAGTGTCAGCGTCATGAGAATCACCGCGATGGCAAAGGCCACACTGGTTTCACCACGCTCGCTGGCATAGACATACAGTGCCACTGTCAGGGTAGCAGATGAGGATTCCAGCGCCGTCACAAAATCATTCAGCACCAGGCCAAAGCCTGCCGTGAACAACAGCGCCGCCGACTCGCCCACAATGCGCCCTACGGAGAGAATACAGCCCGTCACGATGCCGTCAATGGCGTTGGGCAGTACCACGGTACGCACCATGTGCCATTTGCTTGCCCCCATAGCAAGGGAGCCCTCGCGATAGGCATTGGGCACGGTCTTGAGGCTCTCCTGGGTGGTGCGGACAATCACCGGCAGAATCATCATCACAAGGGTCAGGCCGCCGGCCAGAATACCCTGTTTCAGGCCAAACATCTCGGAAAACAGCACCATGCCTGCCAGACCGAAGATAATGGACGGAATGCCGGTCAGCGCCTCTGCCGCAAACTCAATCAGGTTTACCAGCTTCTTGTTGGAAGCATACTCCGTCAGATAGATGGCCGCGCCCGTGCCCAGGGGCAGTACAACGGCCATGGCTACCAGAATGATATACAGCGTATTCAAAAGGTTCGGCAGGATGCCGATGGTCTTTCTCACATAACTGCTCTGGCTGGTCAGAAGCTCCCAGGACAGATATGGCACGCCCCGGTAAAATATATAGCCGATGATGAAGGCCAGC
Organism: Anaerovibrio sp.; assembly: GCF_051866355.1. Taxonomy (GTDB): domain Bacteria; phylum Bacillota; class Negativicutes; order Selenomonadales; family Selenomonadaceae; genus Anaerovibrio. The sequence goes on from NZ_JBJDWZ010000169.1 coordinate 2,892, forward strand.
AGCAGGCAGGTAAAAATCGCACTGGCCCAGATAAGGCATCTTGCCCCCTGATTCCACAGCTTCCGCCGGGAAAATCCCGCCGTACTGCCATCAGGGATGGCCGCCCGGCTCACAGCCGCATTTTCCATCCTACGCCACCTTCCTTCCCTTGACAAATACATTCAGGAATACATTAATCATCATAATAAACAGGAACAGCACCAGCCCGATGGAGAACAGCGCCTGATGCTGCAGGGAACCTGCGGCGGCGTATGACATCTCCGAGGCAATCGCCGTGGTCATAAACCGTACAGATTCCAGCAGTCCAGGCATGTTGGCCACGTTTCCGGAAACCATGATGATTGCCATGGCCTCGCCGATAGCACGGCCTACTCCCAAAACTACGGCTGCCGCGATACCGCTCTTGGCGGCCGGCACACTGACCCTGAAAAATGTTTCCATTTCGGTTGCCCCCAGGGCCATAGAGGCTTCCTCATACTCTCTGGGTACTGCCCTAAGTGCAGTCTCGGAGACATTGATTATTGACGGTAAAATCATGATGGTCAGCACAATAATCGCTGCCAGAAGGGTGGCACCAGAGGATAAGGAAAATACCCTCTGGATGCCTGGAACAAGTATAATCATGCCTACAAGGCCGTAGACAACGGAAGGAATACCAGCTAACAGCTCCACGGCAGTATGAATCACCCTGGCAAACTTTGGAGGAGCGGCCTTTGACAGAAAAATTGCTGTCAGAAGGCCAACGGGCACACCTATGAGCACAGCGCCCGCCGTACCATAGATACTGGTGAGTATGAAGGGAAGGATGCCAAAGGATGGCTCCACCGTGGAAGCGGTTGGCTGCCATATGGTACCGAAGATAAACTCCGGAATACCTATTTTCATAATTGCTGGCAGGCCGGCAATTACCAGATGTATCGTGATGCACAGCACGAAGCCTACCGCCACGATACCGCACAGCATAAACACTGCGTTTATGCTCTTTTCAGTTATTTCCTGCCATTTGGTTTTATTTTTCATAAAATATCAGACCTCTTTACTAAAAGCCTGCTTATTTAGCAGTAGGTACTGCGCCAGCCTGCAGAATCAGCTCTGCGGCCGCCTTGGAGGTCATGAAGTCAAAGAAAGCCTGTGCAGCCTCGCTGAGCTTTGCGCCTTCCTTGGTAATCAGGTTGAACGGACGCTGGATAACATACTTGCCGTTGGAAATATTTTCCTCGTTGCACTCCACGCCATTAATCTTCAGGACCTTGATGCCCTTCTGATTCTCTACGGAAGCGAAGGAAGCGTAGCCGATGGCGGCCTCGCTGTTCTTGACAGCCTCAATAACTGCACCGGTAGAGGTCAGCTCCTGAGCCAGCTTGCACTTGTCCTTGGTATGGGTAATGGTCTCAAAGCCATCACGGGTACCGGAACCGGCCTCACGGCCGATAGCCGCTATCTTGCCTGCATTGCCGCCGAACTTGCTCCAGTCACCGGCCTCGCCGTTGAACAGGGAAGCTACATCCTCAACCTTCAAATCATCTACAGGGCATTTCTCATTAACGATAATAGCGATGCCGTCCAGCGCTACGGTGGTTTCCTTCAGGCCCTTTTCCTTCTCGCTGTCCTTCAAGGCGCGGGAGGAAAGGCCGATGTCGGTGGAGCCCTTGCTTACAGCCTCGATGCCTGTGCCGGAGCCGGAAGCATCATAGGTAATGGTTACGCCCTTGTTGTCTGTCATGAATTTCTCAGACAGGATGCCGATAACCTTCTCCATGGAGGTGGAGCCGTTGGTGGATACCGCACCGGAAAGCCCGGAGCCGGAGCCACCCTTGTCACTGCCACAGCCGGCCGCCAGCAGGCCCAGCATCATTACTGATAACAAAACTGTAAATAATTTCTTCATGTTCTTCATTTACTTGCACTCTCCTTTTAATAATCTTTACGGATTTCTCTGAACATGGCTATATCTTAATACGCAAATGTAAAGTCCACTTGCCTGTTTTTGTAAAAAAAATGTAAATATGCCGCCGATACGCAAAAATCCCTCCGGGATACACCCGGAGGGATACATAATGCTATCTTATATTCAATTGTTATCAGCATCGCCCTTTTCAGCCATGCCGGCGCCAACCGGCCTGCCAGCCGCTATGACCTGCGCCAGAGCTTCCCATACATCAGCGGTTTCCAGGGTACTGCGCCAGTAGGCACTGCCAGCCAGATCGTAGCGGCTGATAAGTGCCGCCTTCAAGGCCAGTGAGCGGCGGTTTTCCTGCCACACCCGGTAGCGTTTTTTTCCTTCCGTATACTCAAAGTAATACTGGCCCTCCCCGGCAAGCCACACAGGTGACAGTTTCCTGTCCGCTATCAGCTTTTCCGCCTGGGACATGGAGAGGGTCTTTCCCTTTGCCTTGCCTGTCTTTATATCCTCCTGCCAGATGCGCATATAGAGGGGCATGCCCAGAACCAGCTTTTCCGGCGGCACCCCTTCCGAGAGCGTTGCCGCAATCCCCTTTTCCACCCAGTCAAGGGAGGCTACAGAACCACTGACAGAGGATGCCGCGCCATGCTCATCGTAGGCCATCAGCATCAGATAATCCACCTGTTCAGCCAGTGCCCTGCGGTCATAACAGCGCGACCACATGCCGGAGCTGCTGGGAATGGTGATATCCATGGAAACCGTCAGCCCTTCTGCCCGGAGTGCCCTGCTGATTTCCGCCACAAAATCCGTCAGGCTGTCCCTGTCTTCCGGATAGATATTTTCAAAGTCGATATTGATGCCGTCCAGCCCATATTCCTTTGCCAGCGCCTTCATTTCCCTGACCGCGTTGGCCCTGCCCATAGGGCTTGCCAACAGCTTTTTTGTCATGTCGGGATTAAAATCGTTGGTAATCAAGGCCCACACCTTGTAGCCGCGCCCATGAGCCTTCCTGACATACTCAGGGTGGGCAGTGCCTCTTTTATCCTTGATTCTGCCCCTTTCATCTGCGATGACAAACCAGCTGGGTGACAATACATCAACCCCCGGCAGCTTATCCTGATCAGCCAGCCTGGTGGCTTTTTCCCCGGGGGCCTGCCAGTCCCACAGCACGCTGACCTGCCCTGCCGCCAATGCCGCCTCTGACCACAGCATCAGTGCGAGAAATACCGCTATTACCGCATTTTTCATGTATGAGCCACTCCCTTTCACCATTTCGCAAGCCTTGTATTCATTATAAAATATAAACAGGATAAATACTACTAATAATATGAATAATATTGCCCATGTACTTTTCCCGCTTTAATGTTATAATGTTGCACTAAGCTATCTGTCTAAAAAATGCAATATAAATCACAAGGATAGTAATATATTTTTTACAAAGCTATGCTTATGGCAAAATTTATTTATACAGGGGGGATGACTTTGACGCGCGCGCAAAAACTAGGGCATCTGGCTGCCATTCTGACAATTATCCTCTGGGGCACGACCTTTGTTTCCACAAAAATACTGCTTGAGGAATATCAGCCGGTGGAAATTCTCTTTTTCCGTTTTATCATGGGACTGATTGCCCTGACCATCATTTATCCAAAGCCATTGAAGGGAACCAGCCTGCGGCAGGAGCTGATATTTGCCTCCGCCGGTCTGTGCGGCATCTGCCTGTACTACCTGCTGGAAAATATTGCCCTGACCTATACCATGGCCTCCAATGTAGGGGTAATCACCTCCATAGCACCGTGCTTCACCGCCATAGTGGCATACTTTGCCCGTGTGGATGAAGAGGCCGTCAATAAAAAGTTCTTCTGCGGCTTCGTGGTGGCATTGGCAGGTATTTTCCTGATTAGCTTCAATGGCGCCGAGCTGCAGCTGAATCCTGTCGGCGATGTGCTCGCCACGCTGGCCGCCCTTGCCTGGGCATTCTATGCCGTCATTACCAGAGGCATCGGAAATTACGGCTACAATACCATTGTCATGACAAGGAGAATATTTTTCTACGGCATACTGTTCATGCTGCCGGCACTGCTCTTCTTCGACTGCAGCTGGAGCCTGCACCCCCTGAAAGAGCCTGTCTATCTGCTGAATCTGGTATTTCTGGGGCTGGGTGCTTCTGCCCTGTGCTTCGTTACATGGAACTACGCCGTACAGGTTATCGGCGCAATTCAGACCAGTATCTATATCTACATGGTTCCTGTCATAACGGTAGTCACTTCCGTTATTGTCCTCGGTGAACAGATTACCCTCATGTCAGGACTGGGCATTGTGCTTACATTGGGCGGACTTGTGATTTCACAATACCGTGGAAAAAGAAAATAAAATTTCAGTTTTTCGTAGTGGTTGATTG
>NZ_JBJDWZ010000170.1:0-1616 GCF_051866355.1 Anaerovibrio sp.
ATTTGTCTTGGAAAGAGATTTCTCAACCAGCCACAATCCCAGCGTGATAATTGCTGGAAGCACAATCAAGTCCCTGACTTTGCACCATCCGGACTCAGCTTTGGCCTGCTCCTTAATCTGACTGATAAATGAATCAGCCGCCGTCTTGGCAAGCGGGAGGCAGGTATCCTCCAACCAATTTGTCAGCTCCTGCTTCAGCTCCTCCGTAACTTCGTCGAATTTCAAACTATCAATTATTCCATCACGAAAATCAGTCCATGCACTCATTTGTAATTCCTCCTTTGAATCATCTAAGCCCAGCCATGCCGTGCTTTACGCGGTCATGCTCCTCAGCTTTTTTAGCATTATTCCATCTCGCAGTAGTGCCTACGAGATAGCCTGTTATGCGACGTATCCTCTCAAACGGAATAACCCTCAACTCATAATCAAGTACAACCTGACCTTCGTTATTCAGGCTTATCGTCAGCTTGCGAGGCTTGTTGCCGCCATGCTCGTTTGTAAGCATGGCGATATAGGCGCATATTTCATCTTTTGCCATATCTGATATATCTATCAGATTCACAATGACACCATTAATTTCCATGCCGCATCACTTCTCCCGATTTCTGTACCAATTCGCCTTGCCGCGCAGTACATCACCACCACGCGAGCCGTCAACAGCCCAAGGATTGTATCGCGGGCTTTCAGACGTTCCAAGATACTCTAAATCGCCGCGAGTGTCCCCATCACGGTAACTGTCATTCCACCACGCATACGGACTGTGCGTGCCGATACCGCCGTCCTCATTATTTGCGGCCTCGCCGTGAGTCATGACATGGCTCTTGTCGATAGTAAGCCACAGTGCATCCGCAATAGCACAAATTACCTGTGCCAGCACCTCAATCTGCTTGGCGGTTGGAGGGAAATTTCCAAGCCCGGAAGAACCTGCGCCATAGGCACAGCAGAGGGTAATGCCTACAGAGCCACTGTTCCTGCGCCACGTATGCTCAAGCACATCCGCAAGATTTTCTGTAGACACATAAATCTTCCCATCGCCGGTGATATTCACATGGTAATGCGCCGAAGTGGCATTGTACCTGCCGCCTGTCCAGTGCAGATATATCTTCGGCTCAATGCCATTGGATTTCGCAATCCGCCATATTTCTTCGCGACTGCATTCAGCAATCTGCTTTAATTCATCTAAATTAACCTGCCTCATTTGCAAGACTCCTTTTCATTCTTCAGCTGTTCCAGCGTATCGCATAATTTCTGTGGCACAGGCACTCCCGACTTGGCCGCATTCTCAACGATGGATAATCCTTCATTGCCAATGAAGAACCAAACCACCACCGTCTGCGACATTGACTGACCGATAGCATTATCAATCACATGCGCCACAGCTACAATCAGCAGTATCATCACTTTTTTGCAGATGCCGCGAAATCCTTTTTGGCTGTTTAGAGCTAAATTAGGATTGATATATGCCGCCAGCACGCCGCTGATATAATCTATCACCATCAGCGTGAGCAACGCCCCTGTAAGCCCGTCCCAGCCAAAAAGATACGATACGCAGGTACCTACGACCGAAGTAATTGCGCCCCACTCAACCTGAGTGGGGCATGGCAACAGTTCCTTCA
>NZ_JBJDWZ010000170.1:1716-7162 GCF_051866355.1 Anaerovibrio sp.
GGCAGATTGTCCTGATTGGAAATAAACATCCCTCATACCTCCTATTCATTGAATACACACGCGATGGACTCCAAATAGTTTGTCCGGGCTGCCCAGCTGTAGGACACAGCAATCGGCTCACCCTTCGGCGCGTTAATAAGCAATACGTCGGTATTATCACGCCACTTCCATGTAGCCTCCGCAGGGGAAACAACGATGGTTTCAGCCTTGGCATGATGTGGCAGCTTGAAGCTCTGCTGTTCTCCGGTGCCGATTCCCAGCTCCGCATTCTTGACGGTGCCGGTATTCTGTGTCAGTGCAACCTTTACCGCACCTACACTGCCTGTCGGGTCCCCTTCACCGGCGAGATAATCAAACTGGTCATCAACGCTGTTGTTATCGTTCTTGTCCGGGTACTGGGTGTCATGCTTCATTTCCACCCATTCCTCTTTGCTCCATCCATGAATGTAGTCTACAGTGACAGGCTCGCCCTCCGGCGCGGTATATGTTACCTGACCATCAGACGGGCTGAATGAATACGTGGATGCTGCCTGAGCAACCCCGTCAAAATAAAGCACGAATCCGTGGCTTGCCAGCCCCTCGGTATGAGCCAGCTTTACCGTGTGCTTCTGCCCATCACCAGTGCCAATGACTTCACCATAAACGTAAGATGGCTGTTTTCTGAGCGATACATACGCCTTAATTTCCGTATCTGCAACAATGGGATGCTTCACCATCAGATGCGCCCTGCCGATGTTGTTCACAAAATTATGGGTTTGCGTTACGCATACCCCCGTACCCTCGCTGAATACCGCCACATTGTCAGTGCGATGGGAAATCGTAACGCTGTTTATCGTAGCGGCATCAATTCCCGGCGTAGGCGTTGTCAGGATTGCCTTGAATTTAATCGCCTTTGCCGCAGTTGGCGGACTCGTGACAAAAGCACCATAGTCCTTGTACTCGCCCCATGCGCCGCTCTCGTCCTGAATGGATGCGACAACCCTGACCGCCCCCTTCTGCTGTTCGGACTTATTGACGTTGATAGACAGAATATCAACAGCCCCGCCGCTGTCGGAAAGATTAATGGGTGCGCATTCCACCGAGGCTTCCGTTACCGTAGAGCCGGACTGGCCGTTAATCTGAATGGAGGCGATGGAAGGTGAGTTTTCCGCGGTATCCTCCATCTGCATACCTACCGCCCATGCTACCGTTGCCCCGGCGAAATCCCCCAGCTTGGAACTGTCAAGAGCTTCAATCTCCGCCTTGGTGTTGCCCTCAGCCATCACGCTGTCAGCCGTAATATCCTGCGTTGCCACGCTCTCCCATGCGCCTGAGCCGGTATTGTAGTGCTTCCACTCACCGCCATTGAGGCTTACCGCGAATTTCATGGAAGTGCCGTCCGGTGTGGATGCCTCAATCGAAATGCCGCTCACAGTGGAATACATTGAGCAGTCCTGAATGCTCGCATTCGTAGTCTTGATTAATGCTGTTCTTGCCATTTGTTAATGCTCCTTTCGCAATTTCAGCCACTTCAACGTGGAGTTTGCCGACCTCATGGCTTTGCAGTGCTTGCAGTAGCCAATCATGAATGACGCAACCCTACAGTTTACATCCTCCATGCTGGCCCGGCCGTGCCTGTATTTCCATGATATGTCCTTAAACCTCAGCTTGGCGGCTTTTACGTTACGCTTCCTCGGAAGCAGATAATCTGTGAAAATCCTGTATCCGGCAAAGTCTATGCCACGGGAGGCAGGATATATCTCGGTCTTCGGGTTCAGCTTCAGCTTTAGCTGGAACTCCACGAACCATTTTATATCTGCCAAAACATCCCACAGCTTCCGCTTATCGTTGGAAATTATGATGAAATCATCCATATAGCGGACGTAGAATTCAGCCCCGATACATTCCTTGATGAAATGGTCAAGAGGGTTCAGATAGATATTTGCCGACAGCTGGCTGATGAGGGAGCCTATCGGGATGCCCCGTCCGGTATCCTCATTGAACCTGTCTATCAGCAAGTCCCAAAGCCAAAGAACGCGCTCGTCCTTGATGGTGCGGCGTATCTCATTTTTAAGTATCTCGTGGTCTATCGACGGATAATACTTGGAAATATCGCACTGAAGGACATACACCCTGTCATACCGCTTCCGTGCTTTCTGCATGAATTTCTGTACCCGCATGGTGGCACGATGCGTACCCTTGCCCTTGCGGCAGGCATAGGAATCATAGATGAATTTCTTCTCAAACAGCGGCTTGACTATCCTGTCCAGCCCGTGATGGATAATCCTGTCACGGAATGTCGGCGCGTGGATGATGCGCCTCTTGACCTCGGTGCGGCACTCAAACTCGTAATAAGTCTGCGGTTGCCATGAGCCATTATTCAGCTCGATTATAAGCTGCTGGATAATCATCTCTATCCTTTGCCCAGCCTCCATAATCTCAGGCTTGTACCTGCGACCGGAGATTGCTTCAAGATAGCCCTCGTACAAATTATCAAAGTTCACTATCTGATTCCATAGGTGGTCGTATCTTATCAGAATAACACCCCCATAAAATTATGCCGCTCCGCATGACGTAGAGAAGCGGCTTTTTCGCATGTTTTCCTATTTTCTTAGGATGGACGAAACTCCCAAATGAGGGGTACTGGATAGGCAGGCATCGCACCTGCCTAACTACTGACCATAAATCCCATTTGCGAGGCGCAGGCCGATGTTCGTGTTGGAGTTCGACGCGGCATTGTTGACGTTGAACACAAAGGCACCGTCCTTCGTGCCGTTATCCCAATTCCCGGAGGCCGTAAAGTCCCGCCCGAAAATATATCACTTGCCGGAACGGCTGGCTTCCTTCTCCTGATAAAACTTCAGAAGTCCGCCAAGTATTTTGCCAGCTTCATCGACGTGTCCCATCCAATCAGCCAGCCTGCCGTTTGATATGTAGCTTTCCTCCCTTGCCTCGCGGATAAGCCCGCGCAGAAACTCAAGCTCTATATCAATTTCCTGCAAGGTATTCTTTTTGTAGTACCGTTTCTGAAACCTGATTACCTCGCGGATAATCCGCTCTATGCAGTCCTCTATCTGACGGCACAGGAGATAACGCTCCTTCTTCGGAAACTGAAAGAGCGCATCATGGCTGTACCTGCGTATATTCTCCATCTTTGTTTGCAGATACAGAGGATTCTTCATATTCCGGTCTTCCATGTTTTCTCCTTTCGCCGCCCCCGCTATCGCGGGGGACGGTCAGTAAATCAGTAATCAGCTTTCAGGGTACTTTGCGAGGCGCAGGCCGATGCTCGTGTAGGAGTACGACGCGGCAAGGTTGACGTTGAACACAAAGGCACCGTCCCTCGTGCCGTTAACCCAAGGCCCGGAGGCGTAGTACACGCAGTTTGCCGCAACCCAGCAATAATCGCTGTATGTGCCGTTGCCCTCGGTGCTGTCGGACACGGAAGGTATGAACACATCGTTGCAGTCAAAATCCGTACCTGTTGCCTCTGCGCAAGACTTTATCCAGCCACCGGCAACGACCACGCCTGTACTCTTGTATGTGCCGTTGCCCTTGTTGTCAAAAATCTGACCAATGCTGGACGCATCAGTCTTGAAGCCATCGCAATGCTCCCATACGTTGCCCCAAAACTCATGAATGCCGCGCCACGAAGCGTTTGTGCCACCCGTGGCTACCGCGGCAGACGAAGAAACATTACCAGCACCTATGGCGGTCTGAACATTCGGTGTACCAAGCTCAATCATCATCAGCAGGGAAATTGCCGCACGCTCATAGATATTCTGCAAATGCCAGCCAGCCTGCTCGCCTGTGCCGGTGTTTCTGGCACTGCAATACTGGATAGCCTGCGGATTAGTCATGCTCACCCACGGGGACTTGCCGGATGCACTGCCAGCCTTGCCACTGCCAGCGTTATATGCTTCGTATGCGCCGATATAGAAGCATGGCTGAACCTCACCGTTGCGCATGAACGCAGGGTGGATATGATACCCGTCCTTCTTGTGGCCGGAAATCATATAGCACTTCTTGCCAGCACGTACAGAACCTTCAGGGGCCTTGCCGACCTTGATATAAAATTTAGGTATCTTGACCATCACCTGACCATCAATGGTAACGGTTTCAATATCACTCCACGGATATAACTTATTGAAATTCACTGTCATTCGATGTCATCTCCTTCACCATCAACTCTTACCCATGTGCCTGAGCCGCCGCCCTCGGATACCAGCGCAATACCGATAGTGGCGGTGTCAAGGATAATCTGCCCGTTCTCCATCTCCGCGCCTGACAGCTCGAAGGAGCTGCTGTTGTCGAAACTGAGAGTAGCTGACAAGTCCTTGGCAGTGTTACTGCCGCTGAAGGTTTCATTAGGGGACCACTCGTCAGTCCGCGTATTGCCGCCGCCGTAAGCCCTGCCGTTATAGATGGCAACGCTGGAACGGTACAGCTTGGCACGTCCGTCAGTGTACTGATTGATAACGTTGTCATAGAGGATAACCCTCTGCACCTTGCCGGAGGTATTGATGCCCTTGACCTGCACTTCCTCAATCTTTTCGCCATCAGTCAGCTGGTAGTGCGCACCGATAATCAATCCCTCCGCGCTCTCCACGTCGATGGAATCATCGCCGGAAACAACGGAGGTTACCTGCGCAACTGTTCTGTCAACCTCCTCGGCAATATCGTCAAACGGCTCGATAATCATACCGTCGTAGCCATCTAAATAGATGTTTGCCATTTCGTTGGCAAGGTACACGTTGCCCACAAGGCGTTCCAAATGGTCGATGCGCTTCTTGTCGCTGTTGTAGCTCTGCACCATGTCCCGCGTATCGCCCAGCACAACCTCGCGCACATCGGACAGGTTCGCCATGTGCAGCTTGCTGTCCTCACTGCCGCAGTAAATGCCCGCAATATCCTGCGGATTGGTTATGGCACTGCCAAAATGCGGCAGGGCAGGATGGGCATTCTCGCTGTCCTTGTGTGCCTCAAAGTCCTCGGTGGTGGCGAATGCAGACCAGTCACTGGACAGCTTCACTTCCACCTGCGTGGTGCGGCCGATGACAATATCAAAATGCATTGTATTCCTGATTTTCCGCGCATCAGTAGCGGACGGAACCCAGCCATGCCTGTCGCCGAAGTATGCGTATGCATATAGGATTTCTGTATCCCCGTCCATCGCATACATGCCGACCTCGGTCAGCGGGAAGCCCGGAGCCTCCACATTGGTATTGTCCACCATGACCGTAATGTCCACAGTGCCGTTTCCAACAACGGAAGATTTAACTATTTCCAGTTCCAGCTTTTCGTCCACCATCGCAGTCACGGTGCGCAGGTCAGTGCCATCAGGCTGCATACCCGCACCATACGCCGCCCTGCTGAATTTCAGGGCTTCGCCGTTTGCCAGCTGTTTGCTCTGAAGGGCAAGGCCCACATCGGTGACAACAAATCCTTCATCGAATGTACTCATTTA
>NZ_JBJDWZ010000171.1:0-6991 GCF_051866355.1 Anaerovibrio sp.
AAACTACAAGGGGTGCGTCACATCAGCTCAATGCGACAGCACCCCTCTTTTTATCCCACATATTCTGCGCCGCCAAAAAACGGCGGCATCAGCTCTCTCATTTCTCCTGCACGGCCTGCCACACCACGCCGGCATACTCCGTCGGCGAAGCCAGGCGCATCAGGGACCTGCCGCATGGGCAGTCATCATCCAGACGCATCACCGCCTGCCCCGTGCGATAGCGGAAAATCGGCATGGCCTCGGCGGCCAGGGCGGTCAGCACCAGCTCCCCTACCTTGTGTGGCTCCGTAATCAGCTTATCAGTGCCATACTCCAGAATCTCCGGATAAAAATAATCCTCCTGCACATGGTAGCCGCTACCCTCACTGCAAGGGAACATAATCCCCCCGCACCCCATCACCGGCGAATTGTACAGGGTCGTGGTCTTTGCCTTCAACCGCTGTTCAATATAATAATGGTTCGGGTTCTGCAGTCCTTCCTCCATGCAGATAATCTTCGGCAGGAACAAATCATCCGCCGAAATGCCGCTGGCCTGCAGCATAACCACCAGCTGGGTTACCTGCTTGAAATCGCTGACCAGCACATCTATATGGCAGGTAGTAATCAGATCCTTGATGCTCTCCTGATTGTTGCCCAGCAGAATCACCGTCACGCCCATGTTTTCCAGGGCATACTGCACATCCATCAGGCGGCTGTCCGAAGCCTCTCCCAGAAGGCCCACCACCGTAGCGCCATGCACGCCCTGCGCCACCATTACCCGCGTCATCATCTCTATCTGATAGGCCAGGTCGCCGTTGGTGTACATACGGATAACCGGCTGGCTGAAGCCGATGCGTGAAATCCTCAGCACGGCGCTCAGCGGCAGGGTCAGAAGGTTGTACACCGTGGTTCCCTCTATCTCCTCGCTGGTAGTCAGGGGCAGCTTCTGCAAATCCTCCAACGACTGCAGTGACGCACTATTCAGCCCTGCACCGCTGAACTTCTTGTAGTAAAAGGCACTTTTCTCCATAGCCCAATGCATTTGCTTTTTTAATTTTTTCAATTGCAGAGCAGACATGTCCTCTCTCTTCATCTGCTCAATGGCCGGATTAGCTATCATATACCTTCTCCTTATAACGGCTTCTGGTAGAAGAACGGCTGGTAGCTGGTGTAGCCCAGCTTGCGGAAATTCAAAATAGCCTCTGTAGCGCCTACAAAGAGGATGCCGCCCGGCTTTAATGCCTTAAAGAAGTTGGCGTACAGCTGGTCCTTGGCTTCCTCCGTAAAATAGATAACCACGTTGCGGCACAGAATCAGGTCAAAGCCGCTCTCAAAGTTATCCTTCAGCAAATTGTGACGCTTGAACTCAATACAGCTCTTGATGTCCTGGCTGACCGCGTACTTGTCGCCCTGCCTGGTGAAGTAGCGCTTCTTGCGGTCCTCGCTCATGGCCTTTATCTCGTTCTCGGTGTAGACACCTGCCCTGGCCTTGGCCAGAATCTCAATGTCCAAATCCGAGGCCAGGATGCGGTGCCGCTGGTTCGGCGTTATATCCTTCATAATCATAGCCAGCGAGTAAGGCTCCGCACCTATTGAACAGCCAGCACTCCATATATTCAGCTTGGAGGACCTTCTCAAAAGGTCAGGAATGACATCCGTCTCCAGCTTGGCAAACTTGTCCGGCGTGCGGAAAAACTCCGACACGTTGATGGTCAGGTACTCAATAAATGCCGCAAAATCGTCCTTGTCCTGCACAACCTTGTCAAAATACGCGCTATATCTGTCATAGCCGTTTCTGCGGGCCAGGTTCATGATACGCCTCTGCATCTGCGGCGCCTTGTACAAATCAAGGTCTATTTCAGTTTTTTTCTTTAACTTCGCCTTAAACTCTTCCCAATCTCTTTCATCCATTTCATACCCCTCCGATTCATTCAGCTATGTATGATTTCTATATTCAACATCAACCGCTAAAAACCCTTTTTTTATGGAAAATTTTTTTAACATACTTCTCCATCTTGTTTATGTTTTTTATCGGGAGGCGGCCTCAGCCCTCTACATAGTGGCTGAAACTGCCGATAACCAGCTCCGGGAAGGCCCCGTGCAGCTCCTGCAGGAAGGCGGCCGTACCGGTATAGCCGGACTGCGGCGGCGGCATAATGGACAAAAAGGCGTCCGGGTCGATGTTCAGGTTCCGCACCTGAATCATCTGCACCGGCAGTTCGCGGAAGAATTCCTTCCAGGCCGCCAGCTCCTCAAGCCTGTCATTGAAGCCCGGAAAATACAGCATGTTCAGTGATACATAGATGCCGTGGCCGAGGGCGTAGCGGATGGAGGCCTTCACATCCTCCAGACTGTAGCTGCTCCTGTAATAAGCGTCATAGCTCTCCGGGATGGCGCTGATGATGCTGACACGCATGGTATCCAGCCCCGCGTCCACGATTTTCTTTATGCCCTCCGTATAGCCTGCGTTGGTATTGATGTTTATCTGGCCTTTGTCGGTTTTGGCCCTTATCAGCCTGATGCCTGCGCTGATATTATCAGCGGCCAGCGACGGTTCTCCCTCACAGCCCTGCCCGAAGCTGACAATCCCCTCCGGGGCAGTTTCCAGATGGTAGATGCCGATTTCTGCGATTTCCTCCGGCGTCGGCCTGAATTTTATCCGGCTCTGGGGTGACGGACAGCACTCGGCAGGCTGCAGGGAAATACAGCCAAAGCAGTTGGCATTGCAGACAGGGGAGGTAGGGATGCCGCACTCCCAGCGGCGGTAAAAGAGGTTTTCTGCCGTACAGCAGTGCCATTCCAAAGAGCAGTTGGCCAGATGCTCCACCAGCGGATTGTGAGGCAAATCCTTTTTTACCTGCTTCACCAGCTTTTTCAGGTCGTGGGTGTTGTAGTTTTCCGGGTCCCACTTGTGGTTTTCATCCGTATAGGCGGCGGCCACGTACAGCTCATCCCTGTAGACCGCCACTGCCGTATAGCCGTACAGAGGAAGCCGCCCCGCCCCCTCCTGCATCTGAAAGCCCGGCAGCATGGTGCGGGTGTAGCCTGCCGGCAAAATGGCGGCCACAGCCTGCCCGGTCAGGGGAATCAGCTCGCCATCAGGCGTAGTGCCCATGGCCTGCCGCTCCGGCAAAAACATCAGATCCGCGCTTTCCGGCAGGGGAATCAAATCCTCCGGCGTCAGGGGACGGATATCTCCCCCGATGCGCCCTACGCCTCCGATGCCCGGTGCATCGAATATCTCACCGTTTTCATCTGCATAAAGCGCCGTAATCTCGCAGTCCGGACGCCTGACAACGCTGCCTGCGCCTGCATTTCTGCCCTTCCTGCCCGTATTGCTCTTCTTAGCCATGCTGTTCCTCTGCCTCCTTCCAGGCGGTCTTCTCCTGATTTTCGGTATTTTCGGTATTTTCCCTGTTCTCCGGCTTCTTCTTGCTCTTCTTTTCCTTTTTCGGATTATATTTGTTCATGGCCATATCGTAGCCCTCGCTGACGATGCACTCCACAGCGGGCAGGAGGTAATCAATGGCCTCCCTGATTTTTGGCACATCCTCCTCCGGAAAAGGAGCCAGCACATGATTGATAACGTTCCAGCCCGGCAGGGGACGGCCTATGCCGATGCGCACCCGGCCAAACTGCTCCGAGCCTATATGGGCAATCAGGGACTTGAGGCCGTTATGCCCGCCGGCACTGCCCTTTTTCCGAAGCCGCACCATGCCTGCCGGAATATCCATATCGTCGTGCGCCACAATGACATCCTCCGGCTCCAGCTTGTACCAGCGCATCAGAGGCCCTACGCACTCGCCGCTGTTATTCATGTAGGTCTGCGGCTTCACCAGCAGTACCTTTTCTGCCCCGATGCGCGCTTCGGCCACCAGCCCTTTTTCACGCGCCTGCCATGAGGTAGCGCCCAGCCTGTCTGCCAGGGCATCCACCAGCATCCAGCCTACATTGTGCTTTGTCCTGGCATATTCACTGCCGGGATTGCCCAGGCCTGCAATTATCTTCATCTCTTCTGCTCCCTCTGAAAAGTAAACAGCACATGCCGTACTTATTTGCCTGCACTGTACTAATTAACTTGCATTTTCTTTATACATGTCTTATAATAACTATAAGAAGAGGCATACCGGTAAAACGGTTGCCCCCATTAGTGGTCACGAAGAACCGCCTACGTTTGGAAGCTGCAGGCGGTTTTTCTTATGCCTTGATAGCCACTATACAAATCATCACCAGAAATACTAGTGTCAAAAAATCGTACAATGTCATGGGCACCACCCCCTTTCGGGGGCAGGATTAGCCGCCTACCGTGCTGGTACACCTCTAATGATATATTGTACAGTAATTATACTCTTATGGCAAGTTTTATATAGCATCGGGAGGTCATGGACATGCATCAGTATTTATTCTACATAGGAGATTTTCCCATCAGGGCATACGGACTGGTGCTGAGCCTCAGCATCATCGTCGCCACAGGCGTGGCGTATTTTCTTGCCAGACAGGACGGACGCTACCATGAGCATGTAGTGGATATGGGCATCTACTGCGGCCTCAGCGGCCTGCTGGGGGCGCGGCTCTGGGATGTATTTTTTTTCGACTGGGGCTACTATCAGCATCACCTGACGGAAATATTCAACGTGTGGCAAGGGGGAATGGCTATTCAGGGCGGCATTGTCCTCGGCGTCATTACCGGCGTCCTGTACTGCCGCCATCACCGGATTGATATCCTGGCCATGATGGATATCTGCGCTCCTGCCATCATCTTCGGGCAGGGACTGGGACGCTGTGCCAATCTGCTGAACGGCGATGCCTTTGGTGCGCCCACCGGCACAGGCTTTGGCATCCTCTATCCCAAGACCACCCTGGCCTATCATACCTATGGGGCACAGCCCCTGTGGCCGGCAGAAATCTGGGAGGGCCAGCTCGACTTTCTCATCTTTGGCCTGCTGCTCCTTTATCGGGCGTTTCCCCACGTTAAGGGACAGGCCTTCGCCCTCTATGTAATGCTCTATTCTGCGGCGCGCTTCTTTTTGGAATATCTGCGCGGCGATTACACGGAGCTGATTCTGGGCATATTCAAATCCGCCCAGCTTACCAGCGTAGTAGCCTTTGCCGCCGCGCTGGCCGTCTTTATCTATCTGGCCTGCTCCAAAAAGCAGTCCGGCGGCACGGATTCCTGACTTTTCCTCCCTTCCCTGCCGGATGTAAAACAGCGGGAGCTCCCTGACGGGCGCAAAACAGCAGGAGAATTGACCGGCATGTGAAAACCGCATGACATGAGCTTTCCTCCCTTCCCTGCCGGGCGCAAAACAGCGGCTTTACTTTATATCGTCAATATCGTATAATGGTAAGACATACAAAGAATAAGAGGTGTATCTATTGAAAATACTAGCCCGCCATCTCACCATCGACATGTACAAATGCAAGGAATCCTGTTTTGCCGACACGGAACAGCTGCTGGAAAGGCTGAAAACCCTTCTGAATGAAAGCAGGCTGGAGGTTGTTTCCGGCATCCATCAGGTACTGCCGGACGGCCATATCGTCATCATGGTTATCTTTGCTGAAGGACACATGACCCTGCATGCTTTCCCGGAGCTTCGCTACATATCTGCGGACACCTTCCTGTGCCAGCAGAATGCAACCCCGGAGCTGCTCTTTAACACATTCCGCAAGCTCTTCAAGCCGGAAAAGACCAAGACAACCCTTTTAAAGCGCGGCGATTTTGGCTCTGTTACCGACATGAAGCCAAAATACAAGACCAAGACCGCCCCTATCCGCAAGATACGCAATACCGGCAACAAGGTAATCCGTATTCTCACCCGCAGATAAGCGGCAATAGACAGAGAGGTTTTCTCAATATGTTTGCAACCCCTGCAAATAAACAGCAGGGGTTTTTCTTTGCAAAAAATATCCATGTATACAATTATATTTTTCTAAACAAATAGACGAAAAAAGTGTATAATATAAAACATGTGAAATATCGCAGAGTATTCTGCCAATCGGAGGGATTTCATGAATAAACCACGTTTGGGACATATACATTTTCTCAATGTACTGCCCCTGACCTACGGTCTTAACAGCCTTAACCTGAAGGAAGGACTGGAACTAAGAAACGGCGTGCCTGCCGTCATGAACAACGACCTGATGACGGGGCGCGTAGATGCCAGCGAGGTATCCTCTATTGTATATGCTCGGAGCTATGAGGATTTGCTGGTACTGCCTGACCTGTGCGTAAGGGCTGACGGCGAGGTGCGCAGCATTCTTCTGGTATCGAAAAAGCCAATTGAGGAAATCAACGAAGACAAGATTATCCTCACGGCCCAGTCCGCCACCGCCCACTGCCTGTTGAAAATCATTATGGCAAAGGCCTACGACGCTTCACCGCGCTACTATACCCGCAATCTCACCCCTGCCAATCCTGTGCCAAGCGACGCCACCGCCTCCCTGCTCATAGGGGATGATGCCCTCTGCGTATACCATCACCAGCAGCGGGACAAATACTACTACTACGACCTGGGACGGGAGTGGAAAAAGCTCACCGACCGCTGTATGGTATACGCCGTCTGGGCTGTCCACAAGAGCTTTGCCCAGGCCAATCCGGAGGGAGTGCAGTTTATCTACGACCGGCTTTACCGCTCCCTGCAGGAAGGACTGAAAAATAAAAAGGAGGCCATCGCCTCCATCATCGACAAGAAGCCGTTCACGGAACGGCAGGTGTCCGAATATCTCAATATCATCAAATGGAACCTGACCGAAGAATATCTGGACAATCTCAAGGTATTCTACGAGCTGGCATACGAGCAGGGACTGATACCGCGCCGCCCGCGCATCCGCATAGCCGACGTACAGCGGTAAATTGGCTTGCCAAAAAAACAAAATAACTGTATAATGAGAGTGTAATATAAAAGGTGGTACTGCTGATAGACGGTTAGCCCCTTTTCACTTGGTTACTTTACAGAAGCGACCGCATTCATTGGAGCTGATGGCGGTCACTTCTGCTTACCGTTTAAATCTT
>NZ_JBJDWZ010000172.1:0-6896 GCF_051866355.1 Anaerovibrio sp.
ATATAGTTTGATATTTTGTGGACTCTGTTCAGACATTTAAAGGGACAGTCTGCGGAAGTACTCACGAAAACATGCATACAAAGAATTGCCCTCGAAATCAATTCATGTCAACAGGATTTCGTTATCCCTTTGTGCCTCGGTGCGCATGATTAGCACTTCTGGAACTTATATTGATGTACTGCTTTGACCGGGAAGGTTGCTTTCCCGGTTTTTTTGTATTTGCTTGTTGGGAAAAAGGGTTTTTGGATATTGTGTAGAATAGATAAATGTGGTTTATCCTTCAATGGTAATAATTTACGCGATTGGCAATAGTGACACATCCTGCGGGAAATTTCCGCTTCATGGAAAAATGTTGTACTAATGTTTTTCCAAAAGTTGGAAAAAGAACGTATTAAAATAATAATAAAATTCCCCTACAATAAGCACAACAGATACGAAATGGTATCTAGGCAAAGAGGAAGTACAGAAGCAGGTACAAGAATCAGCATAGGAAAAGCCAGGTGCCGGCTGGCCGTTTTTTGTGATTGCCAGACGGCATGGGGCAAGAGGAAAGGGGAATTTGAGATGAATGAAGACTGGTTGGGACTGCAGGACAAGGTTGTGATTGTAACAGGCGGTGCCTCCGGTATAGGCAGGCATGTGGTGACTACGTTGATATCGGCCGGGGCAAAGGCAGTCATTGTGGACATGAACGTGACGACAGGCGAACTGCTTGATGGCGCCTACTGCGTGCAGTGCAACGTAACTGATAGTGCCAGTGTCAAAGCTATGGCTGATACCGTGGTGCAGAAGTATGGTCGTATTGATGCGTTAGTAAACAATGCAGGCATCAATATGCCAAGGCTTCTGGTGGATGTGCAGGGTGACAGGCCGGAGTACGAGCTGAATGATGATAGCTTCAATAAGATGTTTTCTGTCAATGTCAAGGGAGTATTTCTTTGTGCGCAGGCATGTGCCAAGCAGATGGTGAAGCAGGGAAAGGGGGTCATCGTTAACATGTCATCTGAATCAGGCAAGGAAGGCTCCCAGGGGCAGTCAGCATACTCTGCTACCAAGGGGGCAGTGGACAGCTTCACTCGTTCATGGGCAAAGGAGCTGGGCAAGTACAATGTCCGGGTGCTGGCATGTGCCCCTGGCATCATGGAGGCAACCGGACTTAGGACGGATGCCTACAATGAGGCTCTGGCCTATACCCGTGGCTGCAAGCCGGAGGATTTGTCTACTGACTATTCCAAGGTTATTCCTCTGGGCAGGGATGGTAAGTTGGATGAGGTAGGCGACCTGGTGGCATACCTGGTATCTGACAGGGCAAGCTATATTGCAGGTACAACTATAAATATTTCAGGCGGCAAGTCCCGGGGCTGATAGACGGGATTGATAAATAAAGAAGGGGTGCTAAAGTTGAAAAACTTGTTTAATGATAATCGCATGTCAAGAATATTGCAATATTTTAGAAAGACTCCGGTTATCAAGGTGGGCACCCTGGCTGACAAGCTGGACGTCAGTGAGCGGACTATCCGCAACGACATCAGGCAGCTCAACCAGGAGCTGGGTTCCTGTGGGCTGATTGATGGCGAAAAAGGGAGGTACAGCCTGCATATCTATTCTGCCGAGGGATTTCGGGCAATATATGCCAAATTAGTCGAAACAGACACATTTCTCAATTCAACAAGGAATCGCATGGATTACGCATTCGGCAAGCTGATTCGCTCTGAGGAGCCTATTCTGACGGACGAGCTGGCTTATGAAATGAATGTAGGCCGTACTACCCTGATTGGAGATTTGAAAAAGTTGCGTGAGGAGCTGGCAGCCTACAATCTGAGCATTATAGGCAAGGCAAGCAAGGGGTTGTTGCTGCATGGCAATGAGCCAGACATCAGGAAGTATATTCTGGATAATAATTATCACCAGCTGTACAAGGAATATCCTTTGGATAGTGAGCTGACCGAGGCTATTACAGAGGCTTTCAACGCTTATGCACTGGAAAAGAGTGTGCAGGAACGGTTTGAGGAATTTGTAACCTTGATGCTGGACAGGTTCCTGACGGGACACTACATTGGCAAGCTGGAGCCTGGCTACTACAAGCTGGGCAGCAGGGGTGAGTTTGAGATTGTGGATAATCTCATCGGCAGGATTGGAAGGCTTTTGCAGGTGGAGTTTCCCATTGAGGAGAAGCTGTTTGCCTTTTTGCCTATTCTGGGCATGCGCACTCCGGCGGATATAAGCAGCATCAAACACATTAAGCTGGATGAGAGCATCCAGGTGGTAATGGAAAAAATTATTGTGCAAATCCGTCAGGAAATGAATATCAATCTGTCCAACAATGAGTTTACCCAGGAATTCCTGTATCATATCATGTTCATGCGCAACCGCCTGCGTTACGGCATCAGACTGGCAAATCCCATGTTGGAGGATTTGAAGTCAAAATATCCGCTGGCGTATCAGATGGCAGGTGTTGCTGCTTCGATTATTGAGGCTGAGTACGGCGTGACGGTAACTGATGACGAGAGGGGTTATCTGGCTGCCTATTTCGGGGTGTTCCTGACAGAAAGCGATTTGGCAGGCAGCAGGAAATTCCGGATTGCCCTGGTCTGTGGTACGGGCAGGGTAACTTCCCGCCTGGTAGCGGCGCAGCTGAAAAAGATTTTGGATAGCTCGGCGGAGATGGAGATGTTTTCAGCAGATAGAGTGACATCGGAGCAGCTTAATCAGTATGATGTTGTAATTACTACTGCCAAGCTGGATTGCTGGTGCCAGCGCCCTGTTATTCAGATTAATGAGATTTTTGACGAGCAGGAGTTGCGCTACAAGCTGGAAAAGGCACGGTACTGGGATATGATAGAACTGCCGGTACTGGATAACAACCAGATGGTAATGACCGGCCTTTTGAGCAAAAACAGGGCATTTATTCTCAATGGGTATAAAGACTATGAGGAAGCTGTTGCCTATATGGTAAAAAGCCTGATTGACAGGGGGTATCTGGATGCGGGCTTTTTGGCAAGGCTGAAGGCGCGTGAGCAGCAGGGAACGATGGTATTCGGACATTCCGTGGCCATTCCCCATACAGTGCAGTATGCCGGTGAGCGGGTGGTTTTTGCCATGGGTGTGGCCGGACAGCCGCTGATATATCGTAAACATGAGGTACGGGTGATTTTCCTGTTAGGAGTGCCGGAAAACATCGATGAGGATGACAGTGTGCTGATTCGTGTTTATGATGAGATTATCAGCATAGCCAAGGATGATGATATTCTGGGCAGGCTCTCGGAGGCTGACAGCTTTCAGGAAATTTTGAGTGCTCTGTACAAACGGAAATGATTTAGTGGCAATTGATGAATTACAGTATAGGAGAGGAGCTGGCAATGATGCTGGAGCTGGGACTAGCGATTTTGGGGGCATTTATTTTGCAGGCGGTGTTTAGCATGCTGCAAATGAAGCATTTTTCCAAGGAATTTATGAAGCTGCGGCGGCAGGGCAGGGTAGCCTGCGGCAGACAGGCAGGAGGCTTTCGGGCAGGTGCTATTGTCATGTTTCTTCTGGATGAGGAAGGTGTTATCCGGGAGGCACGCAAGCTGGAGGGGGTTACTTTTCTGGCACGGGTAAAGCCGATGGATGGTTTTGCTGGCAGGTATATAGGCGACCTGACCGGCGATGAGGTTCAGACGAAGAACAAAAATCTCCGCAGGGCGGTACTGGATGCGGCGCTGACCTATCGGAAGTTTGTTTCTGGCGAGCCGATTACGCAACCGCCATCTCCTTTTCAGCTGGCTGCTATCAATGTGCGCAATGCGCTGCAGGGCAGGAAGGTATGGGGCTGATAGCCTCCCTGCTTTCCGATTTGGCCGGCACAGGCGATTTGATGATGTCGGCATTTGATTTGAAGAAGTGAGAGAGGAAGATAGATATGGATATTCTCGTTAGTTTTGCGTCGGGATTTATGAATTTGTTCAAATTAGGCGGTGAGCAGTTTGTCAGCTGGATTACAGGGATTATTCCCACTATTGTCATGCTGCTGGTCCTGATGAATGCAATTATGTCGATTGTGGGGCCTGAGCGTATGGAAAAAATCGCCAGGTTCTGCACGGGCAATCCTGTGCTTAGATACGCGGTGCTGCCTTTTATCAGTGCCTTTATGCTGGGCAACCCTATGGCTCTGTCCATTGGCAAATTTATGCCTGAGTTTTACAAGCCTTGCTATTATGCTTCAGCAACCTACCACTGCCACACCAATAGCGGTATTTTCCCTCATATCAACGTGGCAGAGCTGTTCATCTATCTGGGTATCGCCAACGGCGTAGCGCAGCTGGGGCTGGATATGGCTCCGTTGGCTGTACGTTACCTTTTGGTAGGCCTGGTAGCAAACTTTGTTTCTGGCTACGCTACTGAGTTTACCACCCGCATGGTAGAAAAGCAGCAGGGCATCAGGTTAAGCCGTGAGTTCAAGACAGCGCATAATTAAGGAGGCAGGCAAAATGGCAGATTTTAAGTCTATTCGTGTAGAGCATGGTGCTGGCGGCTTTGGCGGCCCACTGGTAATAACCCCGACTGAACAGAAGAACAAAGTAATGTACATTACCGGCGGTGGTGCAGAGCCTGAGTGTCTGCAGCGCATTGTTGAGCTGACGGGCCTTACTCCTGTCAACGGCTTCAAGACTAACTGTTCGGAGGATGAGCTGGCACTGGTGATTATTGATTGCGGTGGTACACTGCGTTGCGGTATTTATCCGAAGAAGCGCATTCCGACCATCAATACCAATCCTGTGGGCAAGGCAGGCCCTATGGCAAAGTATATCACCGAGGATATTTATGTATCAGGTGTTACCTCGAAGCAGGTGCATCCGGCAGAGGTGGATGAGGCTGTTGTGGCAGCAGCCAGGACAGCGACGACAAAGGCAGAAGCCGGAAAGTTTACCGCGGATAAGAAGGTTTCCCAGACCTTGGCCGAGCAGGAGAATAAAAGCGTTATTACTATTATCGGACTGGCTGCCGGCAAGGTAGTAAGCACATTCTATCAGGCGGCCAGAGATGCCATTCAGACATGTATTACTACCCTGTTGCCTTTTATGGCATTTGTTTCCATGTTGATTGGCATTATTAATGGTTCCGGTTTTGGTGATGCATTTGCTTCTATTCTGACACCGCTGGCTGGTAATATTTTCGGTCTGGTAATTCTGGGCATCATCTGTTCTATTCCGGGTTTGTCAGCTTTGCTTGGGCCTGGTGCAGTAATAGCCCAGATTGTTGGTACTTTGGTAGGTGCAGAAATTGGCAAAGGAAATATCGACCCGCAGATGGCTTTGCCTGCCTTGTTTGCCATCAATACACAGGGAGCTTGTGATTTTATTCCGGTAGGACTTGGTCTTGCTGAGGCAGAAACGGAAACCATAGAGGTGGGCGTTGTATCTGTTATGTATTCACGCTTTGCTACCGGCTGGCTTCGCGTCATAATTGCTTACTTCGCCAGCTTCGGTCTGTATGCCGCAGTATAAAAATGATGTACGCCGGATATAAACGGTTTGTTTAATAACCAAGTAAGGCAAGATAGTTCAGCTTCTGATGATATGGGAGGAATTACAATGAGCATCATTTATGAAAATCAGGTTAAAGCACTGGGGGAATGTGTGGAAGAATTTAAGGATGAAGGAATTTTCATCATGTTTGGTGATAATGCGCCTGAAGAGCTAAAGGATTACTGCTATTCAGTCAGTGTGCAGCCGATTAATGGTATAATTGCGCCGGGGCAGGTGCTTTCCGTAGATGATCAGCAATATGTCATTACTGCCGTGGGTGAAGAAGCGCCTGTAACGCTGGCGGGGCTGGGACACTGCACCGTGAATTTCAGCGGTGCCACCGAGGTGGAGCTGCCAGGGACTATCTATGTGGAGCGCAAGCCTATGCCGGTAATTCAGCTTGGTTCTGTAATTCGCATTACTGATGGTGTGTAAGCCACAAAAGATAACTGGTATCTGCTTATGCAGATATTTGTTATAGATTTAACTCCCAATATTTTTATACTCCTTTTGTAATCCCTATCTGCGTTTTATGTTCCCCTCTGATTGACATAAAACGCAATACCTGAACGCCGCTTGTGGTATTTCATACAGGCGGTGTTTTGGTGTATACATGGGAAATATGTGCAGTCGGAGTTCTTGTGGAGAGATGCTATTGTGTGTTGATGTGACGAAATGAGGTTTTTATGTTAAAGGGTGCAATTTTTGATATGGATGGTTTATTGCTGGATACGGAGCGGCTGTATTGCCAGGGCTGGATTGAGGCGGCAAAGGCCTTTAGGCAGCCGATTTTGGCGGAATTTCCAAGGGCTGTTTGCGGCTCTGGTGGTAAGAAGATGCTGGACATTGTGCATGAGCATTATCCGGAGGTGGATGCAGCGGCGTTTCGTGATTACTGCCTGCATTGGGTAGAGGACAGGCTGCAAAGAGAGATTCCGGAAAAGCCGGGGACGCGGGAAATACTTTGTTTTTTTCATGAGCATGATGTAAAGCTGGCGGTGGCAAGCAGCACGAGGCTGGATGCTATAAAGGACAGCCTGGGAAGACTTGGTGTATTGCCTTTATTTGATGCTGTTGTCAGCGGTCAGCAGGTGGAGCATGGCAAACCAGCGCCAGATATCTTTTTGCTGGCGGCAGAAAAAATTGGCTGTGCACCTGATGAATGTTATGTGTTTGAGGATAGTGCCAATGGTATCCGTGCCGGGGTGGCAGCTGGATGCCGTACGATTATGATACCGGACCTGATTGAGCCGGATGCGGAACTGCGCAGTCTGGCAGACGATATTTATGGAAGTCTTAGTGAGGTGATGGAGGCTGTTTTAGAAGGAAAGATTTAAACTGAAATTTTTATGGAACGTCATCAATACTGATGGTATAATAGTCTTAGTT
>NZ_JBJDWZ010000173.1:0-2825 GCF_051866355.1 Anaerovibrio sp.
TTGATTTTCAGTCTTGGCGCAGGGCAGATTGCAGGCGTTGACCTTTTGGGCTGGGTGGCAAAATTCGGTGTCTGGTCCGATGTGACGAAGGCGGTTGCGCCGAACAGCAAGGCCTTTGCCTTTCTGGGGGCAGGCGGCTCCCTGGTACTGACTTATGGTTTTCTTCTGGCATTGACGACACTGGGGGCCTGGTTCATGGGCAATTCCGTAAAGCGGTTTGCGGCAGGCTTCACGGTGCTGTTCTGGGTGACGGTGGCGGCCAATACCCTTGGCAACTACGCTTATCTGGCGGCCACGCCTAACACGCTGGAAAAATTCGGCATTTCATGGTCACTGGGCCTTGGCGAGCTGGGCTTTGTCATCGCTTTGGCGGTGGGGCTGATTATCGGCAACTTCTTCCCGAAGGCGGCGGCCTTCCTGTCCGTGGCGGCTAAGCCGGAGTGGTACATCAAGACCGGCATCGTCATCCTGGGCATGACCATCGGCATCAAGACCGTGGGGGCCATGGGGCTGGCCAGCACCGTTATCTTCCGCGGCATCTGCGCGGTAGTTGAGGCATACCTGATTTATTGGCCGGTGGTCTACATTCTCTCCCGCAAGGTGTTCAAGTTTACGCCGGAGTGGGCCGCACCGATGGCATCCGGCATTTCCATCTGCGGCGTGGCGGCGGCGATTGCCACCGGCAGCGCCATCCGAGCCAGGGCGATTGTGCCGACGATTCTTTCATCCGTGATTATTGTTTTTGTAGCTGTGGAGCTTTTGGTTCTGCCGTGGGTGGCAAGCACCTTCTTTGCCGATGATCCTCTGGTGGCAGGCGCGTGGATGGGCCTTGCCGTCAAGAGTGATGGCGGCGCGATTGCCTCCGGTGCCATTACCGATTCCCTCATCCGTGCCAGGGCGCTGGCCGAGTACGGCATCAATTATCAGGAGGGCTGGGTGCTGATGGCAACCACTACCGCCAAGGTATTTATCGATGTGTTTATCGGCATCTGGGCCTTTGTGCTGGCGGTGGTATGGTCCGTATTCCCAGTGCTGTCCGGCCGCAGGAAGGGGGAGAGCTACAAGGTTTCCGCAAGGGAAATCGGTGACCGCTTCCCGAAGTTCATTCTGGGCTTTCTGGCTACCTTCCTGATTCTCTTTGGCTGGGGGCTGTCTGATGCGTCCATTGTTCAGGCCGCTACCGCAGGCGCCGGACAGGCAAATCTGCTCCGCGCTATCTTCTTCGGCCTGTGCTTCTTCTCCATCGGCCTGATTACCGATGTGCGCAAGCTGTGGGCAGAAGGACTGGGGCGTATCGTAGGTGTTTATGCCATAGCCCTCTTTGGCTTTATCCTCTGGGTGGGCCTCGGTATCTCCTATCTTTTCTATCACGGCATTCTGCCGCCGGTGGTTGCAGGATAATGGGCTGATATATCCGTAGATAGATAAAATAATGGTAAAAGTGCTTTTGTAGATGATATTTGTGATGTAAAAGATGTAAACGTGGGAGGAAATTGTTATGGCAAATCCGGCAGTTACTTATGAGGATTTTAATGCAGAGGAAAGCGCTGTGCGCGAGGAGCATATTGAGATTATCCGTCAGGAGGCGGAATGGTTTGACCTGACGCCGATTGAAAAGAAGCTGTGCGGCGCGTCCCTGGGGCTGGGGATTGCACTGCTGGCAGTGTTTCTGGTGGTTTTCCGTCTGTAACATACAATATTTCAGTTTTTTGTAAAGTATAATTGCTTGCTTGATTAATACACTGGCGAATAACATAATATCGGTTTATTGCTTTGCTGTATCTGTTCAGACATAAGGAGGGACAGGTTGCGGCATGTACCTAAAGAAAACCTTTGTTGCGCCTCGTTACTTCATTCATCAGAGCCATAGGCGATAGATGAATGTTAGTAACGCGAGGCACAACGAGGAGCGTGTTTTCGTGGGTACTGCTGCTACCTGTCCTTTTTTAGTGTCTGAACAGAATCCACGAACAAAAAAACTCATACATTTATATTATGAAAGTAACAGTTTAGCACAACGATAAACTGAAATCCCCTAATATTGACAGTTTTTTGTGGTTTCTGTTATCATGTAATGGGTGCTTAGCGGGGATTTTCAGTATTTGTCGCTAGGCAATTTAATGTTCCTATGGTAAAATAGGATTGTGTGTGTGTTGATATGCTTATCTTTTGATAAGTTATATCTTATTGCTGTGCCTGCTGTCAGGCGGGAGGTCAATAAGATTTTTTGGAGAATTAGCATAGGTTTGTTATTTGCGAAGGGAAAGTGATTACGCAATGAAGGTATCCATTGTCATGGGCAGTGATTCCGACTGGCCAATTTTAAAGCCCGCTTATGAACTGTTGAAGAAGTTTGACATTGAGGCAGAGGTGATTGTTGCTTCTGCACATCGCACCCCGGCCAAGGTCAGGGAGCTGGTGACCACTGCTCCTGAGCGCGGCATAGGCGCATTTATCTCCGCCGCCGGTGCCGCCGCGCATCTGGGCGGCGTTATTGCCAGCTACACCACCCTGCCAGTCATCGGCGTGCCAATCAATGCCACTCCGCTGAACGGCATGGATGCCCTTCTCAGCACGGTTCAGATGCCGTCCGGCATCCCTGTTGCCACCATGGCTGTCAACGGTGCCAAGAATGCGGCTATTTTTGTTGCCCAGATGTTTGCCCTGTCAGATGCGGAGCTGGCCAAGAAGCTGGTGGATTATCGCGCCAGGATGGTTGAGGAAGTGGAGAAGAAGGCCGCCCGCGTTGAACAGCAGCTGGGATAACCGGCCATGCAGGCAGCTGTAGAAACCGTAAGCCATGTAAAATAATAGACTATATAAAA
>NZ_JBJDWZ010000173.1:2925-17805 GCF_051866355.1 Anaerovibrio sp.
ACCGTAAGCCATGTAAAATAATAGACTATATAAAACAATAAACTATACAAGCTGACAGACTAGACAAGCTGAATCGCGCAAATAAGTTAATAAGCTATATTAACAGCCTGCTTTTCATTGGCAGGCGGTTCATAATAAGGTTAGGAGAAAAAGAACAATAATGTACAGTGTAGAAGTTGAAGGAAACAAGTGGAAAGAGGAATGCGGCGTTTATGGCGTGTATTCCCGTTCCGCTGATGCTGATGTTTCCGGTATGACCTATCTGGGATTGTATGCCCTGCAGCATCGTGGTCAGGAGAGTGCCGGTATTGCCATTACTGATGGTGCATGGATGGACGTGACCCGTGACATGGGTCTGGTAAACGAGGTTTTCCGCCACCAGATTCCTCACATGGACAACCAGTATATCGCCATCGGCCATGTGCGCTATTCCACCACGGGCTCCAGCATGCTGGCCAACACCCAGCCATTGATGGTGAACTA
Source organism: Anaerovibrio sp. (assembly GCF_051866355.1). Lineage (GTDB taxonomy): Bacteria > Bacillota > Negativicutes > Selenomonadales > Selenomonadaceae > Anaerovibrio. The sequence goes on from NZ_JBJDWZ010000173.1 coordinate 3,409, forward strand.
TTCCGGCGGCAAAATCAGCCTTGCCCACAACGGCAACCTGACTAATGCAACGGAAATCCGCCGCGAGCTGGAGGAAACAGGTACTATTTTTCAGACTACCATTGATTCCGAGGTTTTTGTCAACCTGATTGCCCGCTCACGCAAGGCGACCGTCGAAGAGAAAATCATCGAGAGCCTCAACAAGATTGAAGGTGCTTACTGCCTGACTATCATGACCGCGAACAAGCTGATTGGCGCCCGTGACCCGCAGGGCTTCCGTCCGCTGTGCCTGGGCAAAATCGGCGAGGATACCTGGATTTTGTCCTCCGAGAGCTGTGGCCTGGATGTGGTGGGGGCGGATTTCGTCCGCGACATTGAGCCGGGCGAAATGGTGGTTATTGACGATGATGGCGTCAAGAGCTATAAATTCGCCGAGCCGAAGCTGAACATGTGCGTGTTTGAGTACATTTATTTTGCCCGTCCTGACTCCGTGCTGGACGGCCTCAGCGTACACGAGGCACGCTTTGAGATGGGCAGGGTGCTGGCAAGGGAAACCAACTACAAGGCAGACATTGTTATCTCCGTGCCGGACTCCGGCAACACTGCCGCTTCCGGCTATGCCTACGAATCCGGCATTCCTTATGTGGAGGGACTGGTAAAGAACCGCTACATCGGCCGTACCTTTATCCAGCCTACCCAGAAGAAGCGCGACACGGCAGTAAAGCTGAAGCTGAACGCTATTTCCTCTGCCGTCAGTGGCAAGTCCGTGGTGATGATTGATGACTCCATCGTCCGGGGCACCACCAGCGGCAAGATTGTCCGCATGCTGAGAAATGCCGGTGCCAGGGAAATCCACATGTGCATCAGCTCGCCGCCGATTGTTTATCCTTGCTACTACGGCATTGATACCTCCGTCCGCAAGGAGCTGATTGCCGCTACCAAGAGCGTGGAGGAAATTCGTGACTATATCGGGGCTGATTCCCTGCATTTCCTGTCCCTGGACGGCCTGAAGCACTGCATGAGGAAGCTGGGGCCTGACCACATGTGCTATGCCTGCTTTGATGGCGGTTATCCTATCGAGCAGAAGTCCGCATCCCCGGCGGAGCATGACAAGTACGTTTTTGAACAGCGCAAAAAATAAGTGTGCGCCTGATGCGATTGGGTATTTCCGCGGGGAAATGCCGTGCCGTGTATGATAAATTGTATGGAGGATTGTATGGAAAAGAAACTGACTTATAGAGATGCAGGTGTGGACATCGACGCCGGCAATCTGTCCGTAAAGCTGATTAAGGACAGCGTAAAGGCTACCTATCGTCCGGAGGTGCTGGGTGACCTGGGCGGCTTCGGCGGCCTGTTTGCCATGAGCACCAAGTACAAGGAGCCTGTGCTGGTATCCGGTACGGACGGCGTCGGCACCAAGCTGCGCTTTGCCTTTATGTTGAACAAGCACGATACCATCGGACAGGATGCCGTGGCCATGTGCGTCAATGATATTCTGGTGCAGGGCGCGGAGCCGCTGTTCTTTTTGGACTATCTGGCCGTGGGCAAGCTGGAGCCGGAGCAGGTGGCAGACGTTGTCAGGGGCGTGGCCAATGCCTGCAAGGAGTCCGGCTGTGCGCTGATTGGCGGCGAGACTGCCGAAATGGCCGGTTTCTACGCCGAGGGCGAGTACGATATCGCCGGTTTTGCCGTAGGTGCTGTGGAGAAGTCCAAGATTATCACCAGCGAGAAGGTCAAGGCAGGGGATGTAATCCTGGGCCTGCCATCCTCCGGCGTTCATTCCAACGGCTATTCCCTCGTGCGCAAGATTGTCTTTGATGTCAAGGGCTTCAAGGGCGACGAGTACATCGACGAGCTGGGCAAGACCATCGGCGAGGAGCTTCTGACACCTACCCGCCTTTATCCGAAGTCCTGCCTGCCGCTGATTGAGAAGTTCGACATTCACGGCATGGTGCATGTGACCGGCGGCGGCTACTATGAGAATATTCCGCGGGCCCTGCCTGATGACATGGGTGCCGACATCGATGCAACGGCATGGCCTGTACCGCCTATCTTCAAGCTCCTGAAGGAATGGGGCAACGTGGACTGGCATGAGATGTACCGCACCTTCAACATGGGCATCGGCATGATTATTATCGCTTCTGCTGATGAGGCGGAGAAGATTAAGGCTGATCTGCAGTCCCGCGGCGAGGCCGTTTATGAAATCGGCAAGGTAACTCAGGGCAGTCATGAAGTAATTGTTAAGGGCGGCGTATTTGATGAGTAAGCATATTTTAGGTATTCTCTGTTCCGGGCGCGGCTCCAACATGCAGTCCATCATGGCGGCCATTGAGTCCGGCCAGATTAAGGCGGAAATCGGCATCGTCCTCACGGACAAGCCGGAGGCCCGCGCCCTGCAGGTGGCAGGGGAGGCAGGGATAAAAAGCGTCTGCGTAAACCGCAAGGCGTGCGCCAGCCAGCAGGAATTCGAGGAAAAGCTGGTGGCGGAGCTGAGGGCCGCCAATGTTACGTTGGTGGTGCTGGCAGGCTTTATGCGCATTCTCAGCCCGTATTTTGTGGATGCCTACAGGCATCAGATTTTGAACATCCATCCGTCCCTGCTGCCGTCCTTTGGCGGCGCCCACGCCCATCGGGATGTGCTGGCCTATGGCACCAAGGTATCCGGCTGTACCATTCACTTTGTGGATGAGGGCATGGATCATGGCCCGATTATTTTGCAGGACACCGTGCCTGTGCTGGACGGGGATACGGAGGAAACGCTGGCCGCCCGCGTGCTGGAGAAGGAGCATATTCTCTATCCGAGGGCCATCGAGCTTTTTGTGGATGGCAGGCTGGAGCTTCTGGATGATCGCCATGTCCGTATAAAAGAATAATTTTACATATAATATGCAAAAGGAGATAACTACTATGAAAATCAAGCGTGCATTAATCAGTGTATCCGACAAGACAGGTGTGGTAGAGCTGGCACAGAAGCTGCATGCAGCAGGCGTGGAAATCGTTTCCACCGGCGGCACCATGAAGGCTTTGAAGGAAGCAGGCATTCCTGTTACCTATGTCAGTGATGTTACCGGCTTCCCTGAGATTATGGACGGCCGCGTAAAGACCCTGAATCCTTATATTCACGGCGGCATTCTGGCTGTGCGTGACAACCCTGCCCATGTAAAGGCCATGCAGGAGCATAAGATTACCGGCATTGATATGGTAGTAGTAAATCTCTATCCATTCAAGGAAACCATTTCCAAGCCTGATGTTACCCTTGCCGAAGCCATTGAGAACATCGACATCGGCGGCCCTGCCATGATCCGTGCGGCGGCCAAGAACTTCAAGTTTGTTACCGTTGTCACCAATCCGGCGCGCTATGACGAGGTAGCGGCATGCGTGGCAAAGGACGGCTGTGTGGGCGGCATGCTCCGCATGCAGCTGGCCCAGGAGGCTTTCCAGCACACGGCAGAGTACGATAACTGTATTCAGAATTATCTGATGGAGCAGGTGAACAAGTAATGAATATTTTAGTAGTAGGCAGTGGTGCCCGTGAGCATACACTGGTATGGAAGCTGGCACAGAGCAAAAAGGCTGACAGGATTTATGCCGTGCCGGGCAATCCGGGCATGGCGGAGCTGGCGGAGTGCATCGAGGGCGTGTCTATCACCGACAACGCGGCTCTGGTGAAGCTGGCGCAGGAAAAGCATGTGGAGCTGGCGGTGGTCGGCCCGGAAGTGCCGCTGACCAACGGCGCCGTGGACGCCTTTAACGCCGCAGGCATCAAGGCCTTTGGCCCGGTGCAGGCGGCGGCCGAGATTGAAGGCTCCAAGTCCTTCTCCAAGAATCTCATGAAGAAGTACAACATCCCGACCGCCAAATACGAGGTGTTCACCGAGGCCGAGGCGGCCAAGGACTACATCAGGGCAGAGGGTGCGCCTATCGTCATCAAGGCTGACGGACTGGCGGCAGGCAAGGGCGTTATTGTGGCCATGACTTTGGATGAGGCCCTGGTTGCCATTGATGAAATCATGGGCGACAAGGCCTTTGGCAGTGCGGGAAGCCGCGTGGTTGTTGAGGAATTCATGGCCGGTGAAGAGGTTTCCGTGCTGTGCTTCACCGATGGCAGAACCATCCTGCCGATGGTTCCGTCCCAGGACCACAAGCGCGTCTTCGACAATGACAAGGGGCCGAACACCGGCGGCATGGGTGCCTATGCACCGGCCCCTGTGGGCACGCCGGAGCTTCTGGCACAGGTGCAGAAGGAGATTCTGGAGCCGACCATCAAGGCCATGGAAGCAGAGGGACGTCTGTACAAGGGATGTCTGTATGCAGGCCTGATGGTGACGGAGCAGGGGCCGAAGGTGGTTGAGTTCAACGCCCGCTTCGGCGACCCGGAGACACAGGTGGTACTGCCGCTTCTGGAGAGCGATCTGGTTGAGGTAATGCTGGCCTGCATCGATGGCAAGCTGGCCGAGACCGAAGTGCAGTGGAGCAAGGGCGCGGCTGTGTGCATCGTCATGGCGGCCGGCGGCTATCCGAAATCCTACAACAAGGGCGACGAGATTAGCGGCCTTGCCGATGTGGCGGCTGACGGCAGTATGGTGTTCCACGCGGGCACTTCTGCCAGGGACGGCAGGATTTTCACTAACGGCGGCCGTGTACTGGGCGTGGTCTCCAAGGCCGATGGCATCAAGGAGGCCGTTGACAAGGCCTATGCCGGCGTAGCGAAGATTTCCTTCAAGGATGCTCATTTCCGCCATGATATTGCCCACTGGGCACTGGAAAGGCTGGCAAAATAAATATCAAGGCACAATTGGCTTATGCTTGTGCCAAAGCACCTATGAGAACTGATTCAACGGTTTTCATAGGTGCTTTTCTATTTTTGGAATATCCTGTTGCGCCGCAACATTTTTGTTATAGTTGCCATGTGAATTATGTATACATGTCCAATGACTGCGGATATGTGTTGACAAATGAAAGCTATAGTTGTATTATAGTCCTATAAATATTTAAAGAATTTAGGCAGGACAATGAAGTCTGTAAATGAACTTCCTTGTCCTGCCTTTTTGTTTTGCATTTTTCAGAGGGGATGATGTGTATGGAAGAGTTGCTGGCGCACAAAGAAGAAATTAACCGCCTGATGGCGCGTTATGGTGTCAAGTTCGGCATTTACAAAAACGGTACATTCAAGGAAAGGCTTTTTCCCTTTGACCCTATTCCGCGGGTGATTCCTGCCGACGATTATGACAGGCTGGAAAAAGGGCTGGTACAGCGGGTGACGGCGCTGAATCTTTTTCTGAAGGATATCTATTCTGAAAAGAAGATTATCAAGGACGGCGTTGTGCCGGAGGAATTTGTCTACCGTTCACCGGGCTATCTGGCCCAGTGCGAGGGCGTCATGCCTTCCAAGGGAGTGTACAGCCACATTTCCGGCATAGACCTGGTATTGGGCAAGGACGGAGTGTGGTACATACTCGAGGACAATCTGCGCATCCCGTCCGGCGCTTCCTATCCCCTGATTGCCAGAAATCTCTGCCGCCGCTGCAGTCCGGAAACCTTCCGCCAGAATCGCGTGGTGGACAATCGTGACTACGGACGGCTGCTGCGCGAAACCATGGACTATGTGAACACCGGCGGCATCAATGTCATTTTCACGCCGGGGCGCTACAACGCCGCCTACTTTGAGCATTCCTTTCTGGCAGAGCAGACCGGGGCGGTGCTGGCGGAGCCTGATGATTTGTTTGTCAGCAATGACAAGCTGTATTATCGGGGCAATCACGGCACCATACAGGTAGGGGCCATTTACCGCCGCATCAGTGACGAGTATCTTGACCCGCTGTGCTTTGAGCCTACCTCCCTGATAGGCGTGCCGAACATCATGGAGGTTTACAAGGCAGGCAACGTGGGCCTGATGAATGCGCCTGGTAACGGCGTGGCCGATGACAAGGGCATTTATTACTTTGTGCCGAAGATGATTAAGTATTATCTGGATGAGGAGCCGGTTCTGAAAAATGCGCCGACCTTCCTGCCTTTCTATGAAGAGGATATGAAATATACCCTTGACCACATGGAGCGGCTGGTTATCAAGGATGTGGCCGAGGCCGGCGGCTACGGCGTTATTTTTGGCCGGGATCTGACCCGTGAACAGCTGCAGGATTTGAAGGAAACCGTCAAGAGGGAGCCGCGCCGGTTCATTTCCCAGGAGGTAATAGACTTTCAGGATCTGGAAATCGTGGATGGCGGAACCACTGTCGAGCGCAAGGCGGATTTGCGTGCCTTCGTGCTGGCAGGGGAAACCACCCGTGTCTGGCCCAGCGGCCTGACGCGCTTTTCCAGGCGGCCTGACAGCTTCGTAGTCAACTCATCACAGGGAGGAGGATTCAAGGACACATGGATTTTATCTCATTAAGCAAGACGAACAGATTATTCTGGCTGGGGCGTTATTATGAGCGGGTATCCCTTTCCATCCGCCACATGATGGGCGCCTATGATGCCATGATTGATACGAATACCTTTGACTATGCCGAGTATTGCAGGCAGATTGGCATTTTCAACAAATACGAAAGCGTGGAGGATTTTTTCCAGCACTATATCTTTGATGTAAACGACCCTGACTCCATCAGGAGCGCGGCGGAGCAGATGCTGGGCAACGGCATGGTGCTCAGGGAAACCATCGGTTCCAGCACCCTCGCCTACCTGCAGATGGCGGTGTACACCCTTGATGAAGGGGCAGAGGATGAGGTTATCGGCCTGAAGCTGTTGCAGGTGCTGGACAATATCATGGCCTTTCGGGGCAGCTATGACGATTTTATTGCCGAGGATGCGGTGCGCAACACCATCAAATGCGGCGCCAGCATCGAGCGCCTCAGCTACACCCTGCGCACGGGACTGAGGGAGGAATTCCTGCTGGAAGAACTGCAGAAGCTGCAGAAGCGCCTGACGTGGAGCAACCTGCAGACGGCGGCACTGCCGTTGCAGAGCGTCATCCGCATGGAGCGCATTCTGGACGGCAGGAATCCGGAGGATGAGATATCCAGGGAGGATTTTCTCAACGCGGTGGAGGGCCTGTTCCTGGTATAAGACGGGGCGCAGGTCTTTACAGTAAGCAATAACGGGTAACAACGAGCAACAACGAGCAGGAGCGGGGGAGCCGGAGGCGATGTCATGCAGAAGCTGAAATTTTTATTTCTCACAAAGCTGGATTTTTCCAGCATGATAGGCGAGCATCATTTTGTACTGCGCTGTGTGCCGCAGGTTCTGCCGGAACAGCAGGTGATTGATCTGGACATGAAGGTGATGCCGCAGTCATGCACCGGCGTGTTCAGCACGGACAGCTTCGGCAATCAGGTTTTCGCCGGCAGCCTGCTGGCTCCCCACAAATTCTTTTATTACCGCGTCAACGGCGAGATTATGCGCGATGATGCAGAAAAGCGGCAGGAAGCGGCCGCGCCGTACATGCGGTACCCTACAAAGCTGACCAGCCCGTCAGATGAAATCCGGCTGTACGCAGATGAGCTGTGGCGGCAGGAGCTGAAAGCGTGCCGGGGTGACAACTATGCGGCCGCCTCACGGCTGAGCGAAATCATCTACAGCACCTTTTCCTATGAGCCGGGAAGCACCAGCGTATACACCACCGCGGCGGAGGCTTTCAGCCAGAAGCGCGGCGTATGTCAGGACTATGTGCATGTCTTTCTGGCCATAGCCAGGCTGTGCGGCATTCCCGCCCGCTACGTCAGCGGCCTGCCCTTCGGGGAGGGTGCCACCCATGCCTGGGTGGAAATCTGGCACAACGGCCTGTGGTACGGGCTTGACCCGACCCGCGGCTGTCTGGCGGACGAGGGCTACATCAAGCTGAATGTAGGGCGTGATTTCAACGACTGTCCTATAGAGCGGGGCGTATTCCGGGGACAGGCGGATCAGCTTCAGACCACCTATATGAAGGTGGATATTTTGTAGTGCATCAGGCAGGAAAATAAAAAAGGTTTTGATATTATCGAGTATATTGTATATTATATATTATATGCCTGTGTAATGTACCTGCAAAAAATACACAAAATACAGATTGAGGATTGTGATGTTGAATGGTTGAAGATGTGGTAAGGCTGAAACTGCCGGTGAGCGAGGAGCTGGCGATTCAGAAAAACGTAATCAAGGGTGAAAGAGGCCCGGGCAAGCGCATCTGCGTGATTACCGGCACCCACGGCGACGAGCTGGAGGGGCAGTACGTGGCATGGCAGCTGGGCCGTATTCTGGCGGAAAAAAAGGCGGAGCTTTCCGGCAGTGTGGAGATATATCCGTCCCTGAATCCTATGGGCATCAGCACCATATACCGTGGACTGCCGGGCTTTGATCTGGATATGAACAGGATTTTTCCGGGCAGTGAGAACGGCTCCATGTACGAATATGTAGCCAAGAAGATTGTGGATGATATTCAGGGGGCGGATCTGGCGGTGGATATCCACGCCAGCAATATTTTTCTGCGGGAGATTCCCCAGATACGCATCAACGAGCTGACGGCGGACAAGCTGGTGCCGATGGCCAGCCACATGAACATGGATTTAATCTGGGTGCACAGCGCGGCCACGGTGCTGGAAAGCACGCTGGCCTGGAGCCTGAACAGCATCGGCACGCCGTGCCTCGTGGTGGAGATGGGTGTCGGCATGCGCCTGACCGAAGAATACGGCGACCGCCTGACGCGGGGCATTCTGGCCACCATGACCAAGATGGGCATGCTGCCTGACTACAAGGGGACGATTCATCAGCCTATCATCAGCCATGACGGCAACGTGGGCTATATCAACGCCAACCAGTCCGGCATTTTCATGCCGGAGGCAAAGCACGGCCAGTATCTGAAAAAGGGCCAGCTGGTAGGCGTGATTGCGGATACCCTGACCGGCGAGGTCAGGGAGGAGCTGCGCAGTCCGAATCAGGGCCTGCTGTTCACCCTGCGGGAGTATCCTGTCACATTGGCAGGTTCCCTGATTGCCAGAGTTTTGGAGGTGTAAGGCATGGAGAAAAAGACAATATTCACATTTTCCGCCCTGCCCTACAGACAGAAGATTCCTGTAGATGGCTATTATTTTGGCGGTCAGGCAAAGTCCCTTGCCATCGTGGGCTCCACCAGGGGCGATGAGTATCAGCAGATTTTCGTGTGCGGCCTTTTGATTCAGGCGCTGAAAAGGCTGGAAGAAGCCGGGGATTTTGCCGGTGACGCAGGCGTGGTGGTCATTCCCAGCGCCAGCCAGTTTTCCATGAACGTGGGCAAGCGGTTCTGGCCGATGGACAACACGGATATCAACCGCATGTTCCCAGGCTACGATCAGGGTGAAACCACCCAGCGGCTGGCAAACAGCATCTTTGAAGAGGTCAGGAGCTACGAGAACGGCATACAGCTGGCCAGCTTCTACCTGCCGGGAGAGTTTGTGCCCCATGTGCGCTACATGAACACGGGCTACCACAAGTCTGACGACGGCATGGCCTTCGGCCTGCAATATCTCATGACGCGGGAACCGGCGCCAATTGATACCACCACCCTGAACTACAATTGGCAGGTCTTTGGCACCAATGCCTTTTCCATCTACGCCAAGTCCACGGACAGGATTGACCCCAAGGCGGCCCGCAGGGTGGTGGCGGCCATCCTCCGCTACATGCGCCACAAGGGCATGCTGAAAGCGGAGCTGAAGCTGCCGGCCGGCCGGGAAACCGTCAAAATTGACGGGGCGGGCCTGCAGAAAAAATTCTCCGGCGCGGGAGGCTTCGTGCATTTCAATCTCAAGGTGGGGGACTACGTGGACAAGGGAACTGCCGTGGGGCAGATTTTTGACCCGTTCACGGCGGAATGCCTGGAAGAGCTGAGGGCGCCATGCTCAGGCCAGCTCTTCTACGTGCGCTCGGAGCAGGTAGCGGTGGCGGAGCATGAGCTGATGTTCAGCGTGACGCCTATTGAGCAGGTAGTTGTTATCTGACGCGGCCGGATTATGCGTCAGGCTGTCTGTCAGGTATATATCACATATATTAAATGAAGAAAGGACGCCGTGCATATCGTCAGATTTGCCGGCGGCTTTTCTTTTTTTATACACAAATCATGTAATTTGTGATAGAATATATTCTGTATTTGTGTGTGACTAAGGAGGCATATATGGAAAAGCGTACAGGAGCAGCCCAGAAATCACGGCAGACCCATAAGCCGCCCCAGCGGGTTAGTGGCAGCCGTATTCTCCTCATCGTTGCCGTGGTGATTACGGTGATGATTGTCGGCGTGGGCTGTGGTTTTTTAACAGCTACCTTAAATACCAAGCAGGATCTGGAGGATGTAAGGCCGGCGGCTTCCTCCCAAATTTATGATATTAATGGCAATGAGCTGGCCAATGTCCATGCAGAGCAGAACCGGGTGCCGGTCAAAATCAGCCAGGTGCCGGAGCATCTGAAGGATGCTTTTATCGCTGTGGAGGATGTGCGTTTTTATGAGCATTCCGGCGTGGACCCCAAGGGCATCATGCGCGCCGTGTTTGCCAATATTACCAACAAGGGCGTGGCAGAGGGCGGTTCCACCATCACCCAGCAGCTGGCCAAGAACGCCTATCTGACCCAGGACAGAACCTACAAGCGCAAGGTGCAGGAGGTTTTTCTGGCACTGCAGCTGGAAAGGAAATACACCAAGGATGAGATTCTTGAGCTGTACCTGAACCAGATTTACTTCGGGCAGGGAGCCTACGGCGTGCAGGCGGCGGCCAAGACCTATTTTGGCAAGGATGTCAAGGATCTGGATTTGAACGAGTGCGCCATGCTGGCGGGCATCCCAAAGAGCCCGAATTACTTTTCCCCGCTGAACAATCTGCAGGCGGCCCAGGAAAGAAAGGCCGTGGTGCTTGACCAGATGGCCAAGTACGGCTATATCAGCGCCTCTACGGCGGCCAAGACCAAGGCGGAGAACATGAATCTGGTGAAGCCGCAGAAGCAGGAGGCCGGCGGCGGGCTGGCGTCCTATTTCATTGACTACGTGACCCAGCAGATGATTGAGAAGTACGGTGCGGATGCCGTATATCAGGAGGGCCTGAAAATCTATACCACGCTGGATGTGGACATGCAGAAGGCGGCGGAGGCGGCCATGCAGAATCTGCCGGTTCACTCCACCGACGGCAGTGGCAACCAGCAGCCGCAGGCGGCGCTGGTGGCTATCGAGCCATCCACCGGCTACATCAAGGCCATGGTGGGCGGCCGCGGCACGGACCAGTTCAACCGTGCAACCATGGCTGAACGCCAGCCGGGCTCTTCCTTCAAGCCGTTTGTCTTTGCGGCGGCGCTGGAAAACGGCCTGACGCCATCCTCCACGGTGGAGGACAAGCCTATCAATATCGGCGGCTGGCAGCCGCAGAACTACAGCCGCAATTTCAACGGCACTGTTACCATGCGCTATGTGGCGGAGCAGTCGCTGAACGTGCCGACCGTCAGGATTGCGCAGGAAGTGGGCATGGAAAAGATTATCTATCTGGCGGAAAAAATGGGCATTTCCACCTTTGTCAAGGAAGGACGTGCCAATGATATGAACTATGCTGTTTCCATCGGCGGCATGACCAAGGGCGTAACGCCGCTGGAAATGACCAGCGCCTACGGCACCTTTGCCAATGACGGTGTGCATGTGGAGCCGGTGGCTATCGTCAAGGTGCTGAACCAGAAGGGCGAGGTGCTGGAGGAGGCGCATCCGAGGTCGGAGCAGGTGCTGAAAAAATCCACGGCCAGCAACCTGACCAGCATGCTGATGGGTGTTATTGCCCGCGGCACCGGCACGGGAGCGAATATCGGCCGTCCGGCGGCCGGCAAGACCGGTACCACGGATAACTATCAGGATGCCTGGTTTGTGGGCTATGTGCCTGATCTGGTAGCGGGCGTCTGGGTAGGCTGTGATGACAATGCCCGCATGGGCAGCATGACGGGCGGCACGACGCCGGCCACCATCTGGAAGGCCTTTATGTCCAAGGTGGTTCAGACCATGCCGAACAAAAACTTTAACGGCGCTTATCTGACAGAGGTGGAAAAGCCTGTCAAGATTGAGGATAAGGACAAGAAGGACGACAAGGAAAAGGATGACAAGGACAAGAAACAGGCCAAGGACGCCAAGCCGCAGGACAAGGGAACGGCTGACGGCGGAAAGGCCCCTGCCGCACCGGCCCAGGATGCGGCACCTGCTCCGACAGCGCCTTCACCGGTGCCGGGGGGCGGCGGCAAAAAGTCCAACTAATATGATGGGAGAGATATAGTAAAGTGACTAATAGTATTTTTGATGTTTTGAAGGAGCGGGGCTACATCGCCCAGTGCACCAATGAGGAAGAGGTCAGGAACATGCTGGCCAATGAAAAAGTCACCTTCTATGTGGGCTTTGACCCCACGGCTGACAGCCTGCATGTGGGGCATTTTCTGGGGCTGATGGTGATGGCGCACATGCAGAAGGCCGGCCATCGCCCTATCTGCCTGGTAGGCGGCGGCACCGGCACGGTGGGCGATCCTTCCGGACGTACCGACATGCGCAAAATGCTGACGGACGAGGATATTGAGTACAACTGCAGCCGCTTCAAGGAGCAGATGGCGCGGTTTATTGATTTCAGCGACGACAAGGCCCTGATTGTCAACAACGGCGACTGGCTGAGAAAACTGAACTATATTGAGCTGCTCAGGGATATCGGCCCTCATTTCACGGTCAACCGCATGCTGGCGGCCGAGTGCTACAAGAACCGCATGGAGAAGGGGCTGACCTTCCTTGAGTTCAACTACATGATTATGCAGTCCTACGATTTTCTGGAACTGCACCGCCGCTACAACCTGAAGCTGGAAATGGGCGGCGACGACCAGTGGTCCAACATCATCGGCGGCGTGGAGCTGACCCGCCGCAAGACAGGGGATGCGGTGTACGGCCTGACCTTTACCCTCCTGACCAAGAGCGATGGCAAGAAGATGGGCAAGACGGCCGGCGGCGCATTGTGGCTGGACAAGGCAAAGACCCCTGTCTACGATTTTTATCAGTATTGGCGCAACGTGGATGATGCGGATGTGGAGAAGTGCCTGGCGCTCCTGACCTTCCTGCCGATGGAGGAAGTGCGCCGCCTGGGCGGCCTGCAGGATGCGGCCATCAATGAGGCAAAGGCTGTGCTGGCCTATGAGGTGACGAAGCTGGTGCATGGCGCGGAGGAAGCTGACAAGGCAAAGGCGGCGGCCGAGGCAGTGTTTGGCGGCTCCGGTTCCAATGAGAATATGCCGACTATTGAGCTGGCTGGTGAGGGTGCAGGCAGGAAGCTGCTGGACGTTCTGGTGGCCGGCAAGGTGTTTGCCTCCAAGGGCGAGGGACGCCGCCTGATTCAGCAGAACGGCCTCTCCCTGAATGACGCCAAGGTGGCTGATGCGGATTATGTGCTGGCGGATGGCGACTTCCACGATGGGGAGGCTATTGTCAAGAAGGGCAAGAAGAAGTTCTATCGGCTGGTGAAATAATTACATATAATATTAATTTGATTTTATATACAAGTACAAGAAAAAAGGAGCATGAATATTAATGTCAGGACATTCTAAGTGGGCAAATATCAAACGTAAGAAGGGTGCAAACGACGCTATCCGCGGCAAGATTACTACCAAAATCGGCCGCGAGATTACCATTGCCGTGCGCATGGGCGGTGCTGACCCTACCGGCAACATGCGCCTGAAGCTGGCTCTCAGCAAGGCAAAGTCCAACAATATCCCGAAGGACAACATCAACCGCGCTATCCAGAAGGGGCTGGGGGCTTCCGATGGAAGCAACTATGAGGAGCTGACCTATGAGGGCTATGGGCCGGGCGGCACAGCTATCATGCTGGATATCCTCACCGATAACCGCAACCGTACGGCGGCTGATATCCGCCATATCTTCTCCAAGCATGGCGGCAATCTGGGCGAAACCGGCTGTGTAAGCTGGATGTTCAAGAAGAAGGCCGTCTTCGTGGTGGAGAAGGAGAGCTTTGATGATGAGGACGCCCTCATGGAGCTGGTGCTTGAGGCTGGTGCCGATGACCTGAAGAGCGAGGATGATGTGTTTGAGATTACTGCCGAGCCGGAGGCATTTGATGACATCGAGGCGGCTCTCGGGGAGAAGGGCATCGAGACTGTGTCTGCCGAGGTAACTATGGTGCCGGACAATACCGTAAAGGTTGAGGGGGATGCCGCTGTCAAGATGCAGAAGATGCTGGATGCACTGGATGAAAATGATGATGTGCAGGAAGTGTACGGCAACTACGAAATGGATGAGGAGTAAGCTCCTGAAATAACAACCGCAATATAACGCGAGCAGGGTACGGTAGCCTCGAAAACCCGCTCTCGCTCTTAGTCGTGCCTCACGCTGCTAAGCTCACGCTTCGCTGGCGCTCGCATTCGCTAAGAAGCGAGGCGCGACAAAGGTTTTCTCCGGCTACCGTA
>NZ_JBJDWZ010000173.1:17905-25342 GCF_051866355.1 Anaerovibrio sp.
TGGCAGTAATATCATGCTTAAAGTAAATGGAGAAGCACATGTAGAAGATTCCAAAATAGCGGCTTATGCAGAGGTGGATAATATAGGCGACTTTCCTATTGTCCTTTTGCAGGCAGGAAGTTTGTATGCTGATAATGCAGAGTTTGGCACAGGTTTGGCTACAGATGGTTTGCTGGATGTTGACATGCTGGTGGAGATGGATAATAACGCCATTATTGCCAGGCTGAATAACCAGTCAGGCGTCGTGCATGCTTCGGAAAATGCCAAATCTCCCTCTGAAACCCAGATAGCCGGTATCTCTCTTATTAACTCCGGTTCCGATATGATAGCTGGCAGGAGCTTTGGTGATGCCGCGGCCGCTGTTGCCAATAGCGGCGGTTCCGGTTCCGGCTCCGGCATGGCTCCTTTCGCTTCCATAGGCGGCAGTAATATCCGCCAGCATTCCGGCTCCTATGTGGACACAAAGGGGTGGAATATCGGCATAGGCTTTGCCAAGGAAGTGCGGAACAGCAAGGGAAGCCTGCTGTTCGGCCCTATTCTGGAGTATGGGCGCGGCAGTTATGAGTCCCATCTGGATAATGGCACGGTGGGCACTGGTGACAGCAGCTTCTGGGGCATTGGCGGCATCATCAGGCAGAACTATGACAGCGGGCTTTATCTGGAGGGCAGTGTCCGTGCCGGACGCATGCAGAATGATTACCGCTCTGATGATATAGGCGCATCTTCACAGAGCTATGACAATTCCGCCGGCTACTACGCCATGCACATGGGCGTGGGCAAGGTGATGCAGGTTTCCGGCAGGGATGTGGTGGATGTCTACGGCAAGCTGTTCTACACCCATCAGAATGGCAGCAGTGCGCGGCTGACCAGCGGCCATGTGTATGACTTTGCGGCCATCGACTCGGTGCGTTCCCGTCTGGGATGCCGCTATACCTTCGGCCTGGATGATGCCGGCAGTGTCTATGCAGGATTGGCATGGCAGCATGAATTTGGCGGTACTGCCGATGCGACTATCCGCGCAGGAAGCTATGCGGTTACGGCTCCGTCCCCTGGCGTCAAGGGCGATACCGGCATCCTTGAGCTGGGCTGGAAGACGGTGTCTGCCAACAAGAAGCTGGAGGCATCACTGGGGCTGGAAGGCTATGCCGGCAAACAGCAGGGCATCGGTGCCAATGCCAGCCTGATGTGGCATTTTTAACTTAGTAAAAAGGGGGTGAGGTGATGCTGGCACTGGGAATTGACCCGGGGACGGCAATCTGCGGCTACGGCTTTGTGGAGAGCAGGGGAAGCAGGCTGGTGGCCCATGAGTACGGGGCGATTACCACCAGTCCCAAAGCTCCCATGCAGGAGAGGCTGATGAGGATTTATGACGGGCTGGACGAGCTGATAAAGAAATACCGTCCTGATGTCATGGGGGTGGAACAGCTCTTTTTCAACAGGAATGTAGATACGGCGATTCCTGTGGGGCAGGCCAGGGGCGTGATTCTTCTGGCGGCGGCAAAGAATGACCTGCGGCTTCTGGAGAGGACGCCCCTGCAGGTGAAGCAGTCGGTGACAGGCTACGGCAAGGCCACCAAGGAGCAGGTCATCTACATGGTGACAAGACTGCTGAATCTGCCGAAGCCGCCCAAGCCCGATGATGTGGCAGATGCGCTGGCAGTGGCTATTTGTACATCTCACATGATGAACAGCTTTACATTTCGCAACAATCTCTGATTGTATTCATGTATACATAAAGGGATGCGTCAAATTTGTACTTTTCACACTGGACATTTGATTTTTCATGTATTATAATGGTATACGCTTGATATGCTGTAAGCTAAAAATGACAAATGTCCTTGATAGATGTATATGATATAGCTGCTATAAGGAATTTGCATACTTAGGGGGAGAGATATGGCTTTAATTGTTAAGAAGTTTGGCGGTACCTCGGTAGGCTCTACTGAGAAGATTATGAATGTAGCCAAGAGAATTATTGAAGAGAAAAAGCCTGGTGACCAGATTGTCATGGTCGTATCCGCCATGGGCGATACCACTGATGACCTGATTGAGCTGGCCAAGGGCATCAATAGCAATCCGTACCAGTATACCCGTGAGATGGATATGCTGCTGACCACCGGTGAGCAGGTTTCTATTGCGCTTTTGACCATGGCCTTCAAGAGCCTCGGCCAGAAGGCGATTTCCCTGACCGGCCCGATGGTTGGCATGCGTACAAATTCCGTTCATACCAAGGGCAAGATTGTGGATATAAAGCCGTCCCGTGTCCGCAAGGAATTGGAAAAGGGCAAGATTGTCGTTGTGGCAGGCTTTCAGGGGGCTGACGAAAAGGGTGACCCTGTAACACTGGGCCGCGGCGGTTCCGATACCTCCGCTGTAGCCCTGGCCGGTGCGCTGAAGGCTGATGCCTGCGAGATTTATACCGATGTTGACGGTGTATACTCCGCAGACCCTCGCCTTGTGCCGGATGCGCGCAGGATGAAGGAGATTACCTATGATGAAATGCTGGAGATGGCCCGTCTGGGCGCCGGTGTAATGCAGCCGCGCTCCGTGGAGATGGGTATGTATTTCAACATTCCGATTCATGTTCGTTCCACCTTTACCAGTAAACCAGGCACAATGATTAGGGAGGCTTATACAATGGAAGAGAAGGATTTCTTGATTCGTGGCGTAGCCCATGACAGCAATGTAGCAAAGGTAGCAGTTCTGGGTGTTCCAAATGACCCGGGTGTGGCACATGCCATTTTCTCCGCTCTGTCCGACAGGAATATCGCCGTAGATATGATTGTACAGAGCATCAGGAATATTGAGAAAAACGTAACCGATATGGTATTTACCATTGCTCAGGATGATCTGGCAGAGGCAAAGAAGATTGTTGACGGCGTAGCCGACAAGCTCCATGCCGTAGCCGTTCTCATCGAGGAGGATGTGGCAAAGGTTTCCATCGTCGGTGCAGGCATGCTGGGCAACCCTGGCATCGCTACCCGTATGTTTGGCGCACTGGCTGAGGCTCAGGTGAACATCGATGCAATCAGCACCTCCGAAATCAGCATTTCCTGCCTTATCAAGGGAAGCCAGCTGAAGGAAGCTGCCAACGCTATTCACAAGGAATTTTTCCCGGAGAAGTAATAGACACGTTGTAAATGTATAGGAGGCAAGATTTTATGAGTTCTCAGGTTGCATCTCATCGCGTGGGCAAGAAGCTCGTAGACGTTATTTTTGGCGCCAGCGCTGCCTGTGCAGAGGCCGTGAAGGAGCATGGAGCTGACAAGGTTACCAACGCGACCATCGGCGCAATTATGGGCGAGGACGAAAAGCTGGCATGTATTCCGACCATGGAGAAGGTGTTCCATCAGCTGCCGATAGCTGATGCCATTGCCTATGCCCCTATCGCCGGTCTGCCGGGCTATCTGGACACCGTCATTGACCTGACCTTTGCTGACAGCAGGCCGGAGGGCTATCTGGCCGCTGTAGCTACTGCGGGCGGCACGGGTGCCATCCATCACGCCATCGTCAACTACACCGAGGCCGGGGAGCAGGTGCTGACTTCCGACTGGTTCTGGGGTACGTATAACGTGCTCTGTCAGGAGCAGGGCCGCACTCTGGCTACCTATCAGCTGTTTGACGAGAACCAGAACTACAACCTCAAGGCTCTGGCCGCCAAGCTGGAGGAGCTGTTTGCCAAGCAGGAATCCCTGCTGCTCATCATCAACACCCCTGCCCACAACCCTACCGGCTACAGCCTGTCCGAAGCCGACTGGACCGGCGTGCTGGATTTGTGCAGGGATTATGCCGCAAAGGGCAAGAAGGTCAATCTGCTGGTTGATATCGCCTATATTGATTATGCAGGTGAAAAGAACGAATGCCGCAGCTTCATGAAGCAGTTCAGCAGCCTGCCGGAGAATATCTTCACCATGTTTGCATTCTCCATGTCCAAGGGCTATACCATGTACGGCCAGCGTACCGGCGCCATCATCGGCCTGTCCGCCAGCAAGGAGCTGGTAGATGAGTTTGTGGATGTGGCGAAGTATTCCAGCCGCGCTACCTGGTCCAACATCAACCGCGGCGCCATGTCCGTGCTGAACGCCATTCAGCAGGATGCCGGACTGCTGGCGGATTTTGAGGCGGAGCGCGAGGCGCTGTATGAAATCATCCGCGACCGTGCGGCAATCTTTATGAAGGAAGCCGAGGAATGCGGCCTGAACGCCCTTCCTTACAAGGCCGGCTTCTTCCTGTCCATTCCTGCCAAGGATTCCAAGGCAGTGTGTGACGAACTGCACAAGGATTTGATTTTTGCCGTTCCTCTGAAGGCCGGTGTGCGCATCGCTGTCTGCTCCGTGCCGAAGAAGAAGATGTACGGCATGGCGGCCAAGGTGCTGAAGGCCTTGAAGGCTGTCGAGGGCTGATATTTGTGATATGGCCGGGCGCTGTCCGGCTGATGCTCAGGTTACTGCATGCTGATGTTGCATGCAGTAACTTTTTTTATTGCGCAAGAAAATAATTAATGGTAAAATAATAGCGGAATAAGTATAATTTATGCTTTGAGGAGGATATTCAATGTTTGATTTGAAACCTAAGAAAAAAAGCAATGAGTTCTTTGTCTTGTTTGAGGAAAGCGCCGATTATTTTTATCAGGCGACACTTCTTCTGGACGAGGTTATGATGGACCATCGCAAGGCCGACATCAAGGTTAAGGAGATTAACGACCTTGAGCACAGGGCTGATAAGGTGAATGACGCTATTATTGACAAGCTGAACCAGACCTTTATTACTCCTATTGACCGTGAGGACATTTACGCTATCGCCAATGGCCTGGATGATGGTGTAGACCAGCTGCAGGGCATGCTGCAGCGCATCGTTATTTATCACACCGGTGAGGCCCGTGAAGGGGCCCTGCGCCTGACAAAGCTGCTGATTGAATCCACTGCTGAAATCAAGCGGGCGGCTGTGCTCCTCAATGCCATAAGCAAGAATCAGAATGAGCTGCTCGCCATCACCTCCAAGATTGACAAGCTGGAAAGCGAGGGAGACCACGTTTTCCGCGGGGAGCTGGCATACCTCTTTGAGTATGTGAAGGACCCGATTGAGCTTATCAAGTGGAAGGATTTGCTGGAGGGTCTGGAAAATACTCTGGACCACTGTGAGAGAATGGCAGACTTGTTAAAAGGTGTGGTAATGAAGTATGCTTGATATTCATCCTTTTATAATTATCGTAGTCGTGCTGGCTCTTGTATTTGATTTTATCAATGGCTTTCACGATACGGCCAATGCTATTGCCACCTCTGTTTCCACCAGGGCGATTTCTCCCAGCAAGGCCATTATGATGGCGGCTGTGCTGAACTTCCTCGGTGCCATGATAAGTACCGGCGTGGCAAAGACCATTGGCGGCGACATTGTGGTTGGTCATATAGAACAGCCGATTATTATCGCCTCGCTGGTGGGGGCGATTATCTGGAACCTGCTGACGTGGAAGATAGGCCTGCCCAGCTCTTCCTCCCATGCGCTGGTAGGCGGCATGATTGGCGGCGTCCTCATGTCGGATATGGGCATGGCGGGACTGAACTGGGGCGGCATCGGCAAGATTGTCATCGCGCTGGTTACCTCGCCGCTTTTGGGCATGGTGATGGGCTATATCATCATGACGATACTGTTCAGGGTGTTTGAGAATTCCAGCCCGTCCAAGCTCAATCACCGCTTCAAGAAGATGCAGATTGTGACGGCGGCGACCATGGCTTTTTCCCACGGTTCCAACGACGCGCAGAAGTCCATGGGTATCATTACGCTGGCGCTGTTTTCCGGCGGCGTGATTTCCGAGTTTGAGGTTCCGACGGTTGTCAAGATTCTGGCGGCAACCGCTATGGCCGTGGGTACGTCCCTGGGCGGCTGGAGCATCATCAAGACCGTGGGCGGCAAGATTTTCAAGCTGGAGCCGGTCAACGGCTTTGCGGCTGACCTGAACTCTTCCATCACGATTTTTACGGCTACCATGCTGCATCTGCCGGTCAGCACCACCCATGTGGTTTCCGGTTCCATCATGGGCGTGGGCGCGGCCAAGCGCATACATGCGGTGCGCTGGGGCGTGGCACAGCAGATGGTGATGGCCTGGGTGATGACCATTCCGTGTACGGCGGCAATGGGCGCGCTTTCCTATGTGATAGTTATGGCAATATTTGGTTAATGTCAGGGGGATTGTCCGAGGACAATCCCTTTTTGTATAAATCCTTTTATCATGTTATAATGGAAGCAGATGATGCTGAAAGCCAAAATGCTGAAAGCTGAAATGCTGGAAGCCAAAATACTGGAAGCTGAAATAATGGAAGCGGGCGATGATGAAGCCGGCTGGAGATTTACGGAGGTGAAGTCATGTCATTTCAGAAAACACTGGAGGCCAGTCAGGAATGGGCAAGGATTCTGCACTGCTCATACGTGACTGACCTGAATGAGATTGTCGAGCAGGGGAATATCGGGGAGCTGATACGCGTATCGGAGGCACTGCACGAAAAGCGTATTGCCAATATTGCCGATGAGATTGCCAGAAAGATTGATACCAGAAGGCTGGTGCTGATTGCCGGGCCCAGCTCGTCGGGCAAGACCAGCTTTGCCCAGCGGCTTCGGGTACAGCTGCGGGTGCTGGGGCTGGAACCGGTATCCATTTCGATGGATGATTATTTTCTGGACAGGGAGCATACGCCGAAGAAGCCTAACGGCGAGTACGACTTTGAGTGCCTGGGGGCTCTTGACCTGCCGCTTTTTAACGACCATCTGCAAAAACTGCTGGCAGGACAGCGGGTGCAGGTGCCGCGGTTCAATTTCAAGAAGGGATGCCGTGATGCCCGTCCGTCGGCAGTGCTGAAGCTGAAAGCTGACCAGCCTGTCATCATCGAGGGGATTCACGGCCTGAATGAGCGCGTCAGCAGTGCCATACCGAGGGAGCAGAAGTTCAAGATTTATGTCAGCTCTCTGACACCGCTGTACATGACGCCGGAGGTACGGCTGTCCACCACCCAGGCGCGGCTTTTCCGCCGCATGGTACGGGACTACCGCACCCGCGGCACCTCGGCGGCAGAAACCATCAGGCGGTGGCCTAACGTGATTGAGGGGGAGCAGAAGAATATCTATCCTTTTCAGGATGAGGGGGATGCCACCTTCAACACGGCGCTTCTGTACGAGCTGGGGGTGCTGAAAAAGTACGCCATGTACCTTTTGTCGGAGATTCCGCCGGAGGACGCCTCCTATGCCAAGGCGCAGGAGCTTCTGGCCTTCTGCCGCTATTTTAAATCCATCAGTGATGAAAAGGATATCCCGAATACATCCATCCTGCGGGAGTTCATCGGCGGCTCCTGCTTTGATGTAGGGTAATAGCTGTTGCGTCAACCGACGCTTCCTGCTTTGATGCGGGGGAATCGCTGTTGCGGTAAACGACGCTTCCTGCTTTGATGC
>NZ_JBJDWZ010000173.1:25442-38389 GCF_051866355.1 Anaerovibrio sp.
TAATACTTGAAATTTTCAGATTGGGGGCATATAATTATCTCTTAGCGTGATAGTTATATGCCTTTTATATAGGCCTGATTGTGAGGGAATTATTTTGAACGAAATAGATATCAGTGATAAGGTAAAGAAGGTCATAAAGTTCGGCCTGCCGGTTCTGCTGGTCATGTCCGTCGTGGTGGCGAGCGTCGTCTGGTACATCATGTACGGGGCCGGTGATCTGGTGGTGCGCGACGCCAAGGTTTCCAGCAGTATGGTGGGGGCCAGGGTGAGGGTGTCCGGCACGGTGTCGGAGGTGCTGGTGAAGGACGGTGATGCTGTCAGGGCCGGGGATGTTATTGCCCGCATCAAGGTCAACGTGACGGAGGAACAGCTCAGGCAGCTGCAGCAGACCGTGGAGCTGTCCCAGAGAAATCTCGACCAGATAAAGCAGGGTATCACGGTGCGCACGCCGCGGGTGGTTGCGGCGTCTGCTCCGGCCGGAGCTTCCTCCGGCGAGGTGGAGCGGGCCAGAAGCCGCATGGAGCGCATGAACCAGCTCTACGAGATGGGGGCTGTCAGCGCGGTGAAGCGTGATGAGGCGGTGGCAGAGTATCAGGCCGCCGTTGCCGCCGGCAGCGCGGCGGCCGCCTACGGCAGCAATGTGGTCTACGATACGACGGTGCAGGCCGCCAGCCCGGAGGTTATCAAGAAGGCGGAGCTGCAGCTGCGCCAGGCTCAGGCGGCACTGGAAACGGCCAAGGGAAGCGCCGCGGCTACGGAGATTACAGCTCCCGTGGATGGTACTGTCTACGTAGGTGATTTGGCGGCAGGCATGGAGGTACAGGCCGGACAGGTGATTGCCCATGTGGGCAATTCTGACAGCATGTGGATCGAGGTCAGCCTGAAACCGGAACAGCAGAAGGATGTGCGGCTGGGGCAGATGGCGGACTACTATGTGAACAGGGCAAAATACGAAGGTCTGGTCATGGAAATAACGGCCCCGGCAGATGCCGAGGGGCAGGAGGCACAGGGCAATACCGAGGGCAGCTACGGCGGGGAGGCCGCCGGGGACAGGCTGATTGTGAAGATTTCCATTTCGCCGGAGGACCTTGCCGGAATGCGCATCGGCGATACGGCCGAGGTGCGCTTTCTAAAGAAGGGATAAGGGCCGTGGGGCCTTCCCGCAGGCGTCAGGCCTATGGGGGATTTTTGCCCCCCATAGGCGGGGACAGAATAAGGAAACAAACTTTTTGTCACTTTTGCCTAAAATTTTTCAAAAAGTGTTTGACAAGGGGACACTTATATGCTAATATAACACCTGTAAGCGAGTTAAATATTTCTAAGGCAATGAAGCCATACAGTGAGTGCAGAATATCTGTATCCTGTGTGGTTATTTTTTTGCCAAAATTAGCTGAAGATAATTTAAGAAAAGGTGGTTTTAAAATGGAAGATTTACTCTATGTCATTCCTGCGAACTCTGAGAAAGAAGCTATTGTCGAGATGCTGGAGGCTCATCCGGAGATTAAGTTCGTTTCCCTGGTTGGTATTGACCATGCCGGCAACGACACTGATGAGAAGATTCCTGTACGCATCTTCCTGAAGGATATGGATGATTTCTATGCAGGCTCCGCAGTGCAGACTGACGGTTCCTCCGTAGTGCTGGCAGGTATTGCAACCCTGAACAATGCAAAGGTTGATATGCCTATTGACCCATCCGTAAACTGGTTCGTAGATTACAACTTTGAGAACTACGATGAGGAAACCGAGAAGCCTGTCGGTACCCTGCGCATCCCTGCCTTCCTGGTTCATGAGGGCAAGCGCGTGGATTCCCGTGCAGTTTTGAAGGATACTCTCGATTATGTAAAGAAAGAGCTTTTGAATATTTTCCACACTACCGGCACTATCTCCGGCCTGGAGCATGTCAACGGTGCTGATGTAGAGGATATCTGCTTCACCTCCGCTACTGAGCTGGAGTTCTGGGTAAAGACCCCGCTGGAGGATGCCAACATCGAGGAAATGTCTGCATCCCAGGTTATGCAGGAGCAGTATTGGCAGCGCACCCACGGCATTGTCCGCAATGCTTTGGAGCAGGCAGTTCTGCTTTTGGACAAGTACGGCCTGAGCGTTGAGATGGGCCATAAGGAAGTAGGCGGCATCAAGGCGCATCTGGATGAGTCCGGCCGCATGGTAAGCGTTTGCGAGCAGATTGAGGTTGACTGGAAGTTTGCCGATGCCCTGCAGGCCGCTGACAACGAGCTGATTGTCCGCACCTTCATCCGCGAGGTGTTCCGCATGAACGGTCTTGAGGTTTCCTTCAAGGCTAAGCCTATGATTGGTCTTGCCGGTAACGGTGAGCACACCCACATCGGCATGGGCGCAATCCTGAAGGGTGGCAAGTTTGTGAACCTGTTTGCACCAAAAGACATGACCAAGGAGTTCATGAGCGCTATCGGCTATGGTTCCATCATGGGCCTGCTGAAGAATTACGAGGTTATCAACCCATTCGTATCCGCTACCAATGACTCCCTGAACCGCTTGAAGCCTGGCTTCGAGGCTCCTGTATGTATCGTTACCTCCCTGGGCCATACTCCGGAGGTTCCATCCCGTAACCGTACCATTCTGGCAGGCCTGATTCGCGATATCAACAGCCCGGCGGCTACCCGCTTCGAGCTGCGCGCCTGCAACCCTTACACCAATACCTATCTGGTGCTGGCCGCTATCTATTCTGCCGCTCTGGACGGCATCAAGTATGCTGTTACCAAGTCCACCGCTGACCTTCTGGCAGAGCTGTCCAAGGAAGCCGGCGTAGAGGCTGGTTATCTGGAGAAGGATCGCGCTTATCGTTCCGAGAAGGATGTATTTGAGGATTATACCGACGAGGAGCGCAACCGTCTCTTCGGCGCACCTCCTGCAACTGTTTGGGAGAACCTGTCCGGTCTGGACAACTATCCTGAGAAGCGTGCCGCTGTATGCGCTGCCGGTGCTTTCACCGATGCTATCATCGAGGCCTTCAAGTCCGGTGCCCTGCTCCGCTGGAAGACTGAGCTCATCAGCCGCATCATTCCTGAGAACCGCGACATTGTACGCGCTTGCAAGGAAATCGTGTCCGACTATGTAACTGATCAGGATTCCTACAACTGGAACAAGATTAACGGCCTCCGTTGCTATCTGGCCAAGGACAGCATCGATGAGAAGTCCCTGTTCACCCTCTTGAAGACCGCTCTGGTTGAGGGCGATTATGAGACTGCTTCCGGCCTGCAGGTTGAGATGTATGACAAGATGGAAGAGCTGAAGGCTCTCTATGATTCCTATCAGAAGAACATGATTTGATGATTATCTGCTGATGCTCTTCAAATAGTGAATATGAAATAGTAAAATCCCTGTTGTGGTGCGCTTTTGCGAGAAAGCGTATCACGGCAGGGATTTTTGGTATTATAGGTCAGACCTTAATGGAGTGTCGTTGGATTATTTTGTTGTATCTGTTCAGACAAAGAGAGGGGCGAGTTGGGGCTGTACCTATAGAAAACCTTTGTTGTGCCTCGGTGCTTAGCGATACGCGAGCTAAAAGCGAAGCGTGAGCTTAGCAGCCGCTAGGCACAATGAGGAGCGCGAGCGTGTTTTCTATAGGTATTGCCCCAATTCACCCCTTTTTTATGTCTGAACAGAGCCCACAAATTTACAAATCAATTTATATTGTCGCCAAAGTAACGTACAAGCACTATGGCAAAATGGAATTTCTTATTTTTGATAAATATAAAGTTATTCTTTGACGATATATTAGTTAAATGAGAAAATGGATTTTCTCATATTATGTACGTTTTTGGCAGTTTGGCACTTGCAGTCTGTCTGACGCTTGCAGGTGGCAGTCTGTAGTGGTTTACAAGGATGGGATGACCATGAAGAATAATTTTGTCTGCTCGCTGAGCATTTTGAACGTAATAAATCGAAATTATGCCGCCCTGCATAAGAGCATGCTGCGGATTGCCACGGGGCGGAGGATAAACAGTGTGGCGGATGACCCGTCGGGCTGGGCCATAGGCCAGCGCATGAGCGTAGAAATCCGCTGTCTGGACCAGGCGAAGCAGAATGCCCAGAACAGCCAGAGCATGCTGAAGGTGGCGGATGGCGCGCTGTCTTCCACGATCGATATCCTGCGCACCCTGAAAGAAAAGGCGATTGCTGCCGCCAATGGCACCATGACGGATGCAGACAGGAAGAATGTGCAAAAGGAGTTCGACCAGTACATTGACCAGATAGATGATAATGCCCTTGTTACCTTCAACGGCAAATATCTTTTGGATGGCTCCCACAACAGTCAGGGCAGTGCCACCAAACAGTCCTTCACCAATCAGAGCTTGGCAGAGGATACTACCTTTTCCACCAAGCTGACGGATTTGCAGTCCGGGGCGGGGCAGGATTTGAATATACAGGAAACTGATAAGGTGACTGTTTCCTATGTGAAGGACGGCAAGACTTACACCACCAGCTTTGACGCCAAGGACAAGACATTGGGTGACATCTTCAAGGAAGCCAACAAGCTGGACAACAATGCCAATGTCTTTGAAGCGGCCAATCTGGATTCGACAGCTACCACCAATGTCATAGGCACCGATGCCAACGGCAACGAGGTAAAGACTGCCAGCGGCAAGAACGGCATTACGGTGCAGGCAAAGGATACAGGGCTTGACGGGGCGCTGGGGGGCTTTACCATCAGCGTGACGGACAGTCAGGGAAATGTGAAAAAGACGGTCAATGCGGTGCTGGATGATTTTACGGAAACCATTGAGGCGCGGAACGGCTGTGGGGACAATTCTCTCTATACCCAGACCGGCACCAGGGCAAATCAGGGCATCAAGATAGGGATTGGCAATATGACTTCTTATGGGCTGGGGCTGAAGGGCAGTGATGGCAGTGTGCTGAATGTCGGCACTCAGGAGGCGGCAAATGCGGCGATTAATGTGCTGGACAATGCCCTGAACAAGGCACTGGGGCAGTCAACCACCATCGGCGCGGTTGCCAGCCGCATGGATTATACCATCAGCAACCTGACTACCCAGAGCGAGAACCTGACCAGCGCCATGAGCGTTATCATGGATGCAGATATGGCAAAGGAGATTACAGAATTTGCCCGGAACAACATTCTGCTGCAGGCGGCACAGGCCATGCTGGCGCAATCCAATCAGAATGCGGCCTGGTTTCTCAGCCTGCTGAAATAGAAATTAAAGCGGTGTATACCGGCGGTGCAGGACGGTATATGCCGTTTTTTTATTTTCTTCGTCGGGTTAGGTTTATTATAATTCAAATTCAAATTTGAATTAATCACGATGATGTGCTATAATAAATTCAAATCATGATTTGAATTTATGGGAAGCTGATGTGATACGAAGGAGAGGAGCTAACGATATGGCGGCGAAGAAAAAAATCATTTTACTGCTGGCGGCAGTCTGTCTGCTGGGCGTAGCGGCATACTGGTACAGCACATTCTGCCGTGAGGATAATCAGGGGGAGCTGGTACTGCAGGGCAACGTGGATGTCAGGGAGGTTTCGCTGGCATTTCGCCAGAGTGACAGGATATTGGAGGTGCTGGCGGAGGAAGGCGACAGGGTGCAGAAGGGACAGGTGCTGGCAAGGCTGGATACCTGCGAGCTGAACCTGCAGATGCAGAAGCTGAAAGCGGAGATTGCCGCCCAGCAGAGCACCGTGGACAAACTGCACAATGGTACAAGGCCGGAGGAAATACAGCAGGCACGGGGCAACCTCAGTCAAGCGCGGGCCGCGGCGGAGCATGCCGCCGGTGTGTATCGCAGGAAGCAGGACATATTTAACAGCATAGCCGGTATCAGCCAGCAGGAGCTGGATAACGCCCTGCACGATATGGAGGCAAAAAATGCCGCCCTGTCGGCCGCGGAGGCCGCCCTGCGGGAAGCGGAGGCAGGGCCGCGGCAGGAGGATATTGCCGGGGCGGAGGCAGGCCTGCAGGCCCTGCGGGATGAGCAGAGCCGCTACAATTATCTTCTGTCCCAGTATGAACTGCAGGCGCCTGATGATGGCGTCATCCGCTCAAGGCTTTTGGAGGCGGGGGATATGGCTTCGCCTGCCAAGCCTGTGTTCAAGCTGTCCCTGCCGGGCAAAAAATGGGTGCGCGCCTACGTGCCGGAAACGGAGCTGGGCAGGATATACGAAGGACAGCAGGCGCGGGTGTACATTGACAGCCAGCCGGGCAGGGCCATAGAGGGACAGGTCGGCTATATCTCCGGCACGGCCGAGTTTACGCCGAAGACAGTGCAGACGGAGGAGCTGCGTACCTCCCTTGTCTATGAGGTGCGGGTCTACGTGGATGATATGGATAATGTTTTGCGGCTGGGCATGCCGGCAACTGTAAAAATTGCGGGCCGAGGTGAGTAGTATGGCAGGGAACAGGTTGCAGGGGGAACTGCTGGTGTCCGGCAGGGTACTGCACAATGTGGAGCTGGAAGCGGCCGCCGGGGAGATAACCGCCATTGTGGGGCCTGACGGAGCCGGCAAGACAACCCTCATGCGGATGGTGTGCGGCCTTCTTCCGCTGGGACGGGGAAGCCATCTGCAGGTGGCCGGCATCGATGTGGCAAAGGAGCCTCAGAGGGTGCAGGCGCTCATCAGCTATCTGCCCCAGAAATTCGGGCTGTATGAGGATTTGACCGTGCAGGAAAATATTGACCTGTATGCGGATTTGCACGGCGTACCGGGGCCTGTGCGCCAAAAGCGCGTTGACAGGCTGCTGCACATGACGGAGCTATACGGCTTTACGGACAGGCTGGCCGGCAGGCTGTCCGGGGGCATGAAGCAGAAGCTGGGGCTTATCTGCACCCTTGTAAGGTCGCCGATACTGCTTCTGCTGGACGAGCCGTCCGTAGGGGTGGACCCCCTTTCACGGCGGGAGCTGTGGGAGATTCTGGAACAGCTGGTGCAGGAGGAAGGCCTGACGGTGCTGGTGAATACGGCCTATGCCGAGGAAGCGGAGCGCTGTCAGATGATTTATATGCTGGACAAGGGCAGTCTGCTGGCCAAGGGAACCGTCCATGAATTGCAGGAGGAATGGCCGCGGGGGCTGAAAGGCATGAACGGCACGGGGGCCGGGCGGTCAGGCAGGCACACTGCCGCCGTGGCGGAAGACAGGGCAGGAGATAGGCTAGAGGACAGGGCAGAGGGCATGGCAGGTGATGTGCGGCAAACTGCGGAGGCGGATATCGTCGTCCATGATTTAGTCAAGAGGTTCGGGGATTTTACAGCGGTGTCCCATACGTCCTTCAATGTGTACAAGGGAGAGGTCTTCGGCATGCTGGGGCCAAACGGCGCCGGGAAAACCACTACCTTCCGCATGCTCTGCGGCCTGCTTCCCGCCACCTCGGGGGAGCTTTCGGTGGGGGGCGTGGATGTGCGCCGCCACAGGAACAGGGCCAGGGAGGGCATCGGCTACGTGGCGCAGAAATTTTCCCTCTACGGCAATCTGACGGTCTATGAAAATCTGCGCTTTTATGGCGGCATATACGGCCTCTATGGCAAGGAGCTGGCCCGGCGCATTGATGAGCTGGTGGCGGAGTTCGGGCTGGGGGAAAAGCTGAAACAGGCGGCTGACAGCCTGCCGCTGGGCTACAAGCAGAGGCTGTCCATGGCGGCGGCCCTGCTTCACCGTCCGAAAATCCTCTTTCTGGATGAGCCGACCAGCGGCATTGACCCGGAGGCGCGGCAGAACTTCTGGCGGCAGATTGACAGGCTGTCAGCCGCCGGTACGACTATCATTGTCACCACGCACTTTATGGAAGAGGCGGAATACTGTGACCGCATCATGATACAGGATCACGGGGAAATGCTGATTCTGGGCAGTCCGGAGGAAATCAGGCGGCGTATGGGGATGCCGGGCGCCGGTATGAATGAGATTTTTATTGCCATAGTGGAAAAAGCAAGGCGGCAGGAGGGAGGAAGCAGTCATGGCTAAAGGTACAGGCAGGGAGGCTGACGGCGGCCGCAAAAGGGCGTCCTTCCTCAGTCCGGGGCGGCTTTGGGCACTGGTAAAAAAGGAATTTTTGCAGATAGGCAGGGACAGCAGTACCCTGCTGATGGGGGTGGTACTGCCCATTATCCTGATAATTATCATGGGCTTCGGCATGTCGCTGGATGTGCGGAATGTGCCCGTGGCCGTGGTGCTGGAAGACACCTCCCCCACGGCAAGGTCTGTGGTGAGCTTTGTGGATGGGTCGGAGTATTTTTCGCCGCGCTATGTCCTGCACATGAAGGAAGCGGAGGAAATGCTCATGTCCCATGAGGTGCATGCCGCCGTCGTGGTGCCGGGTGATTTTACGGCAAGGCTGGCGGCAGGGGAGGCACAGGTGCAGGTTATCCTGAACGGCGTGGAGGCGATTACGGCCATGTCTGCGCAAAAATATATCGAAGCGGCGGTGCTGAGCCGGGCCATGGAAAACGGCATGAGAAAGCAGGGGGATGTGACAGGGGCCGGACAGGGACTGACGGCCTCCGCCGATGCCGCTGACAGTGCCGCGTCCATCGGCATGGGGCAGGCCACCGTGGTGAGCCGCGTGTGGTTCAACGATGCCAACACCAGCACATGGTTTTTTGTGCCGGGCATCCTGATGATGGTGATGACCCTGTGCGGCGTGTTCCTTACTGCGGTGGTCATGGCGCGGGAATGGGAGCGGGGGACGCTGGAATCCATCTTTGTCACCCCGGCCAGCCTGCTGGAAATCGTGCTGGCCAAAATCATTCCCTATTTCTGCGTGGCCCTTATCGGCTTCTGCCTGTGCCTCGCCGTGGGGCGGATTCTCTACGATTTGCCCATGCGCGGCTCTCTGGCGGTGATTCTGATTGCCTCGATGCTCTATATTATCGTGGCGCTGGGGCTGGGGCTGACGATTTCCGCCGTGACAAAAAATCAGTTTCTGGCCTGTCAGGTGTCCATGCTGGTGAGCTTCCTGCCCTCCATGATGCTGTCCGGCTTTCTCTTTGACCTTCATTCGGAGCCGGTGGCCATCCAGCTTATCAGTCAGATTTTCCCCACAACCCATTATCTGCAGCTGATAAAATCCCTGTTTCTGGCGGGCAACTACTGGCCGCTGATTGTGGAGAAATGCCTCCTGCTGGCGGTCTACGGCATTCTGTTTATCGGGCTGGCTTTCAGGCTGACCAAGAGAAGGGTAGGGTGATGTGCATGACAGGAACGATGCAGGAACGGATACGGCTTTTCTGGCGGCACCTGTTTTTTATGTGCCAGAAGGAGCTTTTGACCACGCTGAAGGACAGGCGCATGCGTGCCATGATGATAGTGCCTGCCTTGATGCAGGGCTTTTTGTTTGGCTATGCGGCCAGCTACAACCTGGACAACGTGCCCTACGCCGTGGTGGATGAGGCCCGCAGTGAGGCCTCGCGCAGTCTGCTGGGGCATTTTGCCGGTTCCGGCTGCTTCCAGCTGGCGGCATCGCCGGATAGCCCGCGGGAAATAGGCGAGCTGATTGACAGGGAAGAGATTATTCTGGCGGTGGTGATACCCCGCGATTTTGAGCGGAAGCTGCAGCAGGGGGAAACGGCGGAGGTGCAGGTGATAGCCGATGGCAGGAACAGCTCCGTGGCGGGCATGGCCATAGGCTACGCCGGCAGGATAGTGTCGGAGTGGAACCTCGAGCGCATGGCGGAGCGCGCGGGAAGCGGGGCAGGATATGGCGGCGTGTCGGTGGAGAGCCGCACCTGGTTCAACCCCAACCAGATAACCAGATGGATTTTTTCGCCGGGGCTGATTGCCATGATTGCCTTTGTGCAGGTGCTTCTGCTGGCCGGGATGTCCATAGCGCGGGAAAGGGAGCAGGGAACCTTTGACCAGCTTCTGGTTACGCCCCTGTCACCGGCGGAGCTTCTGCTGGGCAAGGCGGTGCCGCCCATGCTGATAGGGCTGGTGCAGAGCACGATTCTGTTCTGTATTGCCCGCTTCTGGTTTCAGATTCCCTTTGCCGGTTCCCTGCTGACGCTCTATCTGGCGCTGATACTCTTTATTTTCAGCCTGATTGGCGTGGGGCTGATGATTTCCGCCATTTCAGAGAGCATGCAGCAGGTCATGGTGTATCTGATGGTGCTGATGATGCCCATGGTTCTGCTGTCGGGGCTGGCAACGCCCATCATCAACATGCCGGAGCTTTTGCAGTATGCCACCTATGCCGACCCGTTGCGGTTTGCGGTGGACGCAGTGAGGCGGATTTATCTGGAGGGGGCGGCGGCAGGCGACCTTTTGGGGGATTTTGTGCCTATGGTGCTTATCTCGGCGATAACCTTGCCATTATCCGGGTGGCTGTTTTATAATAGAGCTGTATGAAAGATTGGTGAGTTTTATGGAAAGGGCAGTAAAGGGCAAAAGACAGCAGCGTGACGACGGCAGGCAGACCAGGGACAGACTGCTGGAATGTGCGGGAATTCTGGCGGCGCAGAAGGGATTTTCCCTTGTGACCAGCAAGGAAATCTGCAAGCTGGCAGGCACGAATCTGGCGGCCATCAACTACCATTTCGGCAGTCGCGAGGGCTTGTACGAGGAGCTTTTGTACAGGATTCATCAGTATATGGTCAACGAGGACAGGTTGCGGGAAATGGTGGGCGAGGACAGCACACCGGGGGAGAAGATTTCCGCGCTGGTGGATATGGTCGCCGAGCAGGTCTGGTCACAGGAAAACTGGCAGATGCAGGTATGGAGCCGCGAGGTCATGCACACATCCCAGTCTGCTCACGTCAGCACCGTGCTGATGCAGGTCATCAAGGTCAAGGGCAGTCTGGCATTGAAGATGTTCAGCGATTATACGGGGCTGGCCATGGACGATATCAGGCTGTATATGTGCTTTCTGTGCTTCATGGCGCCGATTATGCTGGTGGCCTTCGGCAAGCACAGCACCATCGAATACAGCAGGATAACCCATGCCTCCTGCAGTGACAAGGAGATGCTGGGCAATATCAAGCAGTTCTGCTTTGCGGGCCTTGACAGCTACCGCCGGCAGTGATGCTCTGCCCCGGGCGGAAAAACGGAAACATGGAAAAGTGAGGAAGTGGTCGGAGTGAGGTTTGAAAAGGATTTTACCAGCAGGCACCGCCTGAAGGAATGGCTGGAAGCCAAATCGTGGAAATTTGCCGGTACGGAGGAATTTTATGAATGGCTGGAGAAATTCATAGACGAGGGCAATATTCTGGCGGTGCGGGGCGAGTATATTGATTTTCAGGACTGCGTTGATGTGCTGGAAAATCCTGATGACTAGGGAAATGCTTGGTTTTGGCAGTATGAAGGGACAAGGTGCTGTATGAAGAATATAAAGATTATGTTTTTCGATATTGACGGGACTATTTTTGACATGGACACAAAAACCGTTTCCGACCGGATGAAGGAAACACTGCGCCGCCTGCAGGAAGGCGGCATCAAGATATGTCTTGCCACCGGCAGGGCGCCGATGCTGATATATGATATCTTCGGGGTGCGGTTTGATGCCTATGTGACCTTCAACGGTTCATACTGCTTTAACGATGAGGGGGTTATTTTCAGCAATCCCCTGTCCGTCAGGGATGTTCAGCAGATTATACGGAATACGGGCGAGATTAATCGACCGGTGGCGCTGGCCACAAAGGACAGGATTGCCGCCAACGGCGTGGACGCGGAGCTTCTGGCCTTTTTCCAGATAGGCGGCCACGGCATAGAGAAATCGCCGGATTTTGACCAGGTGGCACAGCAGGAGGTATTTCAGATTATGTCCGGCGGCTATCTGTCGGAAAGGGCCGCGCTGGTCAAGGACACGGAAAATGCCAAAGTGGCGGCCTGGTGGGACAGGGCCGTGGACATCGTGCCTGCTGACGGCGGCAAGGGCAGGGGCGTAGCCGCGGTGCTCAAGCATTTTGGCATCGACCGGGCCGATGCCATGGCCTTTGGTGACGGCAACAATGATTTGGAAATGTTTCAGGCGGTGGACAACGGTATTGCCATGGGCAACGGCTCGGAGGATTTGAAAAAAATCGCCAAAGATGTCTGCGGCAGGGTATCCGAGGACGGCATCTATCATTACTGCCTTGAGCACGGCCTGATTTGACGTTTGGCATTATCCCTTGGGAAGAAAGGCCTGATTTGGCAGTTTGGCATGATTGCCCCCAATCGGGCATGGATGGCCCGGCAGGGATAGGTGATTTGAATCAAGTGCACAAAATTATAGGATTTTTGACACATATTTTCAGGTGTGATAGAATAAATTAAAATATGTGCAAAAAAAGGAGAGTGGTTTTGTGAGACTTGGCAAGCTCAGTTTTTGCCTTCTGGCAGGCATCCTGATGGTGCTCATGACTTCTGTGGCAGCTGCTCATGGCACTATGGTGGAGGCCGGTGACGAGGGGCAGTATGTAGAAGAGGTGCAGATACTGCTCAGGGACAAGGGGTACTACACGGAGGAAATTCACGGCCGCTGTGATGAGGCGACGGTGGCGGCCATCAAGGCCTTTCAGCGCGCCCATCATCTTGAGGTGGACGGGATTGCAGGCCCGATGACCATGCGGCTTCTGCGTCCGCCGGTGCATCCGGGGCACATCAGCCTTGAGAATGCCAGGATTGTGACGGTGAATGCCTACGCCTACAGCCCACAGGATCCCGGCATGGGCAGCCATACTGCGTCGGGTACACCACTGCGGCGAGGGGTAATCGCGGTGGACCCGGGCTATATTGCCATCGGGACAAGGGTCTATATCCCTGACTACGGCGAGGCCGTAGCGGAGGATATCGGCTGGAACATCAAGGGCAACACCATTGATATTGCCTTTGATACCCATGAGGAGGCCATTTATTTTGGCCGTCAGGTATTGGAGATTTACATTTTGGATTAATGTATCAGGACAGGATACTAGGTTGAATATGGTTTAGATAAGAAAGGCCTGTGGCGCGACGAGCTTCGCACTGCGGGCCTTTTTGGCGC
>NZ_JBJDWZ010000174.1:0-1446 GCF_051866355.1 Anaerovibrio sp.
ACCTGCGGCGCATAAAAATCAAAGCCCCTGTCCAGCTCATGAAAATCCCCATGCTTCATCACCATGCCGTCCAAATCCAGCGCTCCTGCCACATAGCCGCTCTGATAACGGTTCTGGAAAGCATGCTCTTCCGGCTCCAGCCCCTGCGGGCAAAACAATAGCACATCGCCTGTTTCAAACTGCAAGAGATTCGGACATTCCCACATGTAGCCAAAATCAGGATATTCCGTCCTTATTTCCCCCAGGAATTCCCAGGCACCGGTGCCATCACATCCAAAACCGACACTTCTGCCGCCATTATCGCCACTGCCATCATCACTGCGTCCATCGTCACCTCTGCCATTCTGACGCACAGCTTCCCTGTAAACCACAGCCCTGCCGCGCCGCGCCTCATCTTGTGCCCCCAGCACGAAATACCGCCTGCCATTCCTTTGAAATATGTACGGGTCACGAAAATGTGCCGTATAGCCCTCCGCCTCTTTTTCCACAATAATTTCATCCTTGCGGATGGTGCCATCGGCCTGCAATGTGCCCAGCCTCTGGGCGGGAGTACGCACTCCGCATTCATCCTTGGCATTGCAGGTATACAGCACCCTGACACCGCCCTTTTCCGCAAAGCCGCAGCCGGAGTAGCAGCCATCCTTGTCATGGCTGTCCGTTGGCTGCATGGCCAGCCTCGGACGGCTGTAGACGGCAAAATCCTTCGTCTTCGTATACGCCCAGCATTTATGCTTATGCTCGCACCCCACAGGGTTCCACTGGAAAAAAATATGATACTCACCATTGGCAAAAGCCAGCCCGTTAGGGTCATTAATCAGCCCGAAGGGCATTTCCAGATGAAAGCCATTGTGCCACCTGCCGGACAGCGGATAGCTTGTCTGCAATTTTTCCTCAACTTGATTTTTATTTATATACCTCATGCCAATACACCCTTCCTGCCATAGCCGGCAAATCCTTCTCAGACAGCTTCAAGCCTGTCACTATAATCCACTGTAATTCACCATAATTTCGCTATCACAAAAGGCGGCATGCACACCATGCCGCCCTTCTCAATTATTCCTCCGGCGTAAACAGCATAAAGGTCAGGCCAAAGGCAATGCCGAAACCTGTCAGATTTACCAGCAGGTAAGGCAGAAGATTGTCAAGATAAAGCAGCGTTCCCGGCAGCACCGTAATGCCCATGCCTGTACCGGCCAGGTGCATAAAGCTGGCAAGTCCGCCGGCAAAGGCACCACCTGCCAATGCGTAGAGGAATGGCTTCATAAAGCGCAGATTGATACCGAAAATCGCCGGCTCCGTAATGCCGAGGAAAGCAGGAATGACGGAAGAAATATACAAAGCGCGTTTCTTGGCATCCCTGGTCTTCACCGCAACTGCCACAGCGGCACCGCCCTGGGCTACAATCGCACCGGTAATAATCGCATTGAAGGCATCCCGCCCGGTAGC
>NZ_JBJDWZ010000174.1:1546-6444 GCF_051866355.1 Anaerovibrio sp.
ACAGAGCCCTGATAGCCGACCACCGGCACGCTGATGCCCAGCACATCCATCATGACAGGCTGTGCCTCACCAGCGGCAATGGCGTAGGCATTTGGCAGCTGTGGCGCCACCAGCATCAGCCCCAGCACAATGCCGATAACAGGCGTGCCGCCAAATTTCTTCATGGTAGACCAGCACACAAGGGCTGGCAGGAAGGCAAAAGCCGTATCCGTCAAAATCTGGCTCATGCGCAGGAAATTCTCGCTGAACTCCATGCCCAGGCTCAAGGTCATGCCACGCAGGCCCATAAAAAGGCCGGTCGCCACCAGCACCGGAATAATCGGCACAAAAACATCACCGAAGGTACGGGAGATTTTCTGGGCAACAGTCATCTCATCATAAGCGGCTTCCTTGTTGCCGCCACCGGCCAAAGAACCATTCTGATGCACCAGGGCATCATATACCTTGTCCACAAAGCCGGTTCCCAGAATAATCTGGTACTGGGCGGCGGCAAAAAACTGTCCCTTGACGCCGTCAATCGCCTCAACCGCCTTTTCGTCAATCTTTGACTTGTCATGCAAAATCAGGCGCAGGCGCGTAGCACAATGCTCTGCGGAACGGATATTGGCCATACCGCCCACACACTCTGCAATCCGGGCAGCAACCCTTTCTTCACGGCTTTCCATCTGCTTGTCCCCCATTCTGTCTGCCGTCTTTACAGCTTTATCAGCTTTAGCAGCCTTGCCGGCCTTATCATCTTCAGCAGTCTCTCCATCAGCTGAAACCACCCTTTTGCCATTCAGCTCCAAAGTAATCTTCCCGAAAGCATCCGCATTGGTAACCACCACCGGGGTAGTCGTATCGTAGCCCTCGCCCCTGATGCCCCCTTCATCAAACTCCAGCAGCAGGTCGCCCTTTTTCACTTTGTCGCCTGCCTGCACATGGGCGGTAAAATACTTTCCCTGCAGATTTACGGTATCAAGCCCCACATGGATTAAAAGCTCCACTCCGTCCTCTGAAAGCAGGCCGATGGCATGCTTCGTATCAAAGACAGATGTCACCTCGCCGTCAAAGGGCGCTGTCACCCTGCCCGCCGGATTTTTCACGGCTCCGCCTCGCCCCATGATGCCGCCGGAAAACACAGGGTCATTGACTTCCTGCAGGGCAATCAGCTCCCCCTGCAAAGGACTGTCCAGCCTGATGTCCTTCATGATAAATACCTCCCCAAAATGCTAAAAAATACCTTTCACATACATCAAAATACACCTGTAAGCTGTTTCAGGCTATTCATGCAAAGGCCCGTATGCCTTTTTAGTCCGGCCAGCCATATCGCTTTTCCCTGCCGTCCGGTACAAAACCTGTTTACAACTATTATTTTAATGATTTTGGGAGATATTTAACCTGATTTTTATCACCAATTTTTATCAGCCCTGCATGACAAATGTCATTTTCGCTTATTCTATGGCTTCCTGTGCCATGCCTGTCTGCACTGTCCGGACATCACCTTACACTTACTCCAGAGCTTCCTGCGCCATACCTGTCTGCACCGCCCGGACATCACCTTACACTTACTCCAGAGCTTCCTGCGCCATACCTGTCTGCACCGCCCAGATGGCCATCTGGGTTCTGTCCCGGAGCGCCAGCTTGCCAAGAGCGATGCTCAGGCTGTTGCGCACCGTTCCCTCGGAAAAATTCAGCTGTTCCGCGATTTCCCTGTTGGACATGCCATGCCCCACCAGCCGTACAATATTCCTTTCCGTTCTGGTCAGCTCCTTCACGCCGCACATATCCACCGAAATAGCAAAGCCATTTTGCCGCTCTTCCTGCTCCGCCGGGCTGACAGGCTCACCGCCCCAGCCCTCAATAAGCCTGTTAGCCGCCGTTATCTGGCTGAACAGCTTCACCACTTTGGTTACGATGTCCGTGTTCAGCATGGCACCGCCCTCTGCCACCTTGCGGATGGCCGCCGACAGCTCCGGCACGGAAATCCCTTTCAGCAGATAGCCGCTGGCCCCGTATTTCAAGCCGTTCAGCACATATTCATCATCATCAAAGGTAGTCAGGATAATAATCCTCGTATCGGGATATTTTTCCTTGACTGCCTTGGTAGCCTGCACTCCGTCCATTTTCGGCATCCGCACATCCATGAGAATGACATCCGCCGCCTGCTTTTCCAAAAGCTCAAGAAGCTCGGCGCCGTTCTGTGCCACCCCTGTCACCTGCATATCCTCGTTGATATCCAGTACAATCTGCAGGCTTTCCCGGATAAGCTCCTGATCATCTGCAATCATCACCCTTATCACGCTGTCCCCACCCCTTTCAAGCATTCTCGTCAACGTATTTTCCTTCAAGCATTCCCTGCCACCTGTTTTCAGGCGCAACTACCACAACAGTGCTGATGGCCTACCATTACCGCCGCAGATATTTTATCCCTGCATGTTCAGCTTGCTTTTAGCACTCCGGCTATATAACAACAGCATCATATTACCGCCGCAGATGTTTTATCCCTGCATGTTCAGCGGCAGATTTACCTCCAGCACAAAGCCCTTCTCGCTCCAGTATTCCAGGGTACCGCCCAGCATTTCCACCCGCTCCGCCATGTGATGCAGGCCAAAGCCTTTCTTGATTTCTGAACAGCCGATGCCGTTGTCCGAGATAATAATATTCAGCATATCCCCGGCCCCCATCATGAATATCCTTACCTGGGAAGCGTGGCCGTGACGGCTGGCATTGGTCAGGCTTTCCTGTACGATGCGGTACAGCACCTCGGTCTGATCCTGCCTGAGATTTTCTGGAAAATTGTCAAACTGCAGGGATACCTCCACGCCGCTGGCATCCGCAAAATCATCTACCAGCTTCCGCAGGGCATCCCGAAACACCAACTTTTCCAAATCATCCGGCCGCAGCATGTGCATACTGCGCCGCACATCCGTAATGCCGCGCCTGGCGGCCGCCTTGATTTTTTCCAGCTGCTTCTTGGTGACCTCCGGGGCGTAATCCACCGTCACCATGCAGGCATCCAGCCCGGCCACGATGCCTGTCAGGGCATGTCCCAGCGTGTCGTGGATTTCCCTCGCCAGCCTGTTCCTCTCCTTGATTTCCGTCAGGCTGGCTATGGTCATGGCATATTCCCGAAGCTTCTTGTTGGCAAGATTAAGCTCCGCATTGGAATCGTTCAGCCTGTTGTTGCTTTCATTGAGCATTTCATTGGTCATAATCATGCGGTAATTCAAATCCGCAATCTCGGCATTCTCCTTGCTCTTGTCCTGCAAAAGCGTCACCATGTAGACCACGAAGAACATGATATTGCCATAGCTGATAAAATTCTTC
Organism: Anaerovibrio sp.; assembly: GCF_051866355.1. Lineage (GTDB taxonomy): Bacteria > Bacillota > Negativicutes > Selenomonadales > Selenomonadaceae > Anaerovibrio. The sequence continues at coordinate 4,856 of NZ_JBJDWZ010000174.1, forward strand.
ACCGCCAGCAGTATTCCCTGCACACCGTCACTGTAATAATCCAGATACACATCAAAGGAAATAATATCCATCCGCAGCATGGAGGCGCTATAGATAATGACACCATAGATAACCGCCATCAGCAATAGCATGATTTTCAACTGACCCTCTCCCTGATAGCAGTACATGAAATCCGCCAACAGCAGAAGCACCACTCCATCGTAAAACAGGTTTGTGCTGTGCAGGAGGAAAATGCAGGCCGCAATCTCCACAAAAAATACACAATACCGGAAAAGCTGGGGCAGTCGCCGCACATTACTGTAAATATAGCCGCAGCAGGCAACTATTGTAAAAGAGCAGACTGTTCCCAGCAGCATTTCCTCTGCCGGCATAGGGAGCATGGAGAGCTTGTAAAGAAAATCCCTTGCCCCCATACCGGCACTTATTTTCTGCTGGGTAACTCCCATAAAAAGCGCCAACAGCAAAATGACAGCCCCGTTATAGGCTGTCATCATCACATGCACGCTGTCTGCACGCCCCTTTATCAAATCACGCACCAACATCAACACCACCTGTCCAATGCCCTGCAATCCTTCAGCGCGCCATTGCGCCTACCGGCGGAATAAATATAGCGTTAAAAAGATGCACAGCATAGCTGTCCGTCAGCCCTGCCACATAATCCACCACGGTCTGCTGCAGGCTGTATTCATGCTGACGCTGCCTGAATTCCTCCGGCAGCTTGTCACTATTTTCCATAAAATACCTGTACAGCTGTTCCACCACAAAAACGCCCTGACTGCGCTCTTTTGCCAACAGCTCCGAATGGTAAATATTCTCAAACATAAACTTGCGGAAAACAGCCATGGCCTCCTCCATAGGCTCGGAAAATACAATATCCCCGGCCTTTTCCGACTGGCAAATCACATCTGAAACCATTGCCGTAATCATGTGGGAAGTCACCGTGCCAATGCGCTGTCTCACTACCTCCGGCAAATCCTCCGCAGTCAGGATGCCGGCCCGCATGCTGTCATCAAAATCGTGGCACAGATAGGCAATCCTGTCCGCCCAATGCACAATGCGGCCTTCCATGGTAAACGGCCTCGTACTGCCGCTGTGATGCAGGATGCCGTCCTGTACCTCCCGCGTCAGGTTCAGTCCCCGGCCGCCTTTTTCCAGTTCCTGCAAAACCCGCAGGCTCTGCTCATTGTGGGCAAAATGCCCCGTCAGCCTGTTCAATGCCGCTTCTCCGGAATGCCCGAAGGGAGTATGCCCCACATCATGCCCCATGGCTATTGCCTCGGTCAAATCCTCATTCAATCTCAGGCTTCTCGCTATGGTCCTGCCAATCTGGGATACCTCAAGGCTGTGCGTCATGCGGGTCCGGTAATGGTCGCCGGATATGATGAAAACCTGTGTCTTGTGCTTCAGGCGGCGAAATGCCTTTGAATGGATTATCCTGTCCCGGTCACGCTGAAATTTGCTCCTAAATATACACTCATCCTGCTGCCTGTCCCTGGCCGCCTCCCTGCTCTTTGCCGCCAGAGGCGACAGCAGCAGATATTCCTGTTCCTCAATCCGCTCACGCACCAGCATCATCAACACCTGCCTTG
>NZ_JBJDWZ010000175.1:0-6414 GCF_051866355.1 Anaerovibrio sp.
ATCCAACAGATTATCCCCATCCAAGCTGTTTGATATTTGGACGTAACATGATGAATAATAGAGTGATTCATGTTGTGGCTGGATATGATGGCGATAATGTATTCATTATAACGGCTTATTATCCAAATGCCGAAAAGTTTTTAGATGATTTTAAAACGAGGAGGTAGTTTTTATGTGTATGTTTTGTCATTGCCAAGAAACAAAATATAGTACTACCACTCATGTGGTAACATTAGATGATTGCGTTATTGTTGTAAAAAATGTACCTTGCCTGGAATGTGTTCAGTGCGGAGAGAACTTTTTTACGGATGATGTTATGGAGCAATTGGATAAGATTATAATTCAGGCTCGGCAGGCATTGAGTGAAGTTATAATCACGGATTATAGTAAAATGAAAGTCGCCTAGGCAGTATAATTGCATATGTTACGAAGGGTATCTAGAGCTAGATGCCCTTTTTTGGTGGAACAAACAGCAGGGACACTATGCAGAAAACTGTAGCAGAATATTAATATAAATATAGATATAGATAATTAATATTAAAATTTATATTAATATATAAATAAATATAACCTAAAATACTTTATAAATTTCTTTACATATCGCTAAAAATATAATATAATCACCTGTAACAGAACAAAAGGGGTGAGAGGGTATGTATGCTTGTACCAAGGGGGCTACGACTTTGGGCGTGGATGGGGTGATTATTGATGTGGAGGTGGATGTGTCCAACGGACTGCCCTGCTTTGAGATGGTGGGGATGCCGGATGCGATGGTGCGGGAGGCAAAGGAACGGGTGAGGATTGCCATCCGCAATTCCGGCATCAGGCTGCAGCAGGACAAGGTGACGGTCAATCTGGCACCGGCAGGCATGCGGAAGGATAGCGCCGGGCTGGATTTGCCTATTGCAGTGGCGCTTCTGGCCGCCTATGGGATTATCCCTACGGAGGGGCTGGACAGGTATCTGTTTATCAGCGAGCTGTCCCTAGAGGGAGAGTGCCGCCGGGTAAGCGGCGTACTGCCCATGGCTATCAGGGCGCAGGAAAGCGGCTTGCAGGCGGTGGTGACGGCAAAGGGGAATATTAACGAGGCGTTGCTGGTGGACGGCATAGAGGTGTATGGCATTGAGAATCTGTCGGAGCTGGTGGATTTTTTGAGTGGCAGGGGCGGCCTGCAGCCGGCTGTCAAGCAGCCGGTACGGGAGGAAAGGGAAGAATTGCAGGATGATTTCTGCGATGTGCAGGGGCAGTTTCTGGCCAAGCGCGCCTTTGAGATTGCGGCGGCAGGCGGACACAACATCGTCCTGTCCGGCAGTCCGGGGGCCGGCAAGACCATGCTGGCGAGGCGGATGGGTTCCATCCTGCCGGATATGACGCAGAAGGAAGCGCTAGAGGTTACGAAGATTTACAGCATCGCAGGGCTTTTGAAAAACAATGGCGGACTGATTACACGGCGTCCCTTTAGAAGCCCTCATCACACTGTATCCTCGGCGGCCATGATAGGGGGAGGCAGCATCCCGAAGCCGGGGGAGGTCACCCTCAGCCACAATGGAGTGCTGTTTCTGGATGAGCTGCCGGAGTTTAATAAAAATTCCCTTGAATGTCTGCGGCAGCCCCTTGAGGATGGCTTTGTCAGCGTATCAAGGGTCAATGCCACCCTGAGCTTTCCTTCCCGTATCATGCTGATAGCGGCGCTTAATCCCTGTCCCTGCGGCTATTATGGCGACAGCGAAATTCCCTGCGAGTGCAGTCTGCCCCGGATAAAGAAATATACCAGAAAGCTGTCAGGCCCTTTGTTGGACAGGTTTGATATTCAAATCCGGGTGCCGCGGGTGTCCTATCAGGAGCTGACTGCCGAGGCAAAAACGGAAAAATCCTCCGTCATCCGTCAGAGGGTGGTGGCGGCTCGAAAAATTCAGCTGGCGAGGTTCAGCGGGCTGGATATTGTCTGCAATGCCCAGATGAATCATGCCGTGCTGAAAAGGTATTGCCGCCTGACCTATGAGGCGCAGGAGCTGATGGAGCTGGCATTTCAGGAGCGGAATTTGTCGGCCCGTTCCTATGACCGCATAATAAAGGTGGCGCAGACGGTGGCTGATCTGGCCGGCAGTGATATCATAAGCGGGCGGCATATCGGCGAGGCTTTGCAGCTGCGGGGTGAAATCCTGCCGGGAAATAACTGAATGGAAAATTTTGAGGAAGGAGGCAAAAAAATTGCCTCTTTTTTGCTGGGGAATTTGTTAAATCAAACATCTTGCTGTATAATAAGATGATATTGTAGAATTATTTTGCAGGAGTTTGATAGATGATTGGTTTTTTGCGGGGCAGGGTTGCATATCTGCTTTCAGATGTCTGCCTGCTGGATGTGAACGGCGTTGGCTACAGGGTGTTTATTGCCGGCAATACCCGTAACCAGCTGAAACTGGGGCAGGAAGCGACGCTTTTTACGCATACCGGCGTGCGTGAGGATGCAATTCAGCTTTATGGCTTTTATTCCCAGGAGGAATATGACTTGTTTCAGCTTTTGCTGACGGTCAGCGGCATCGGGCCGAAGGTGGCCCTCGGCATTATCGGGGCGATTACCCCTGCCAGGCTGTGTCAGGCAATCCAGAAGAAGCAGGCCTCCGTGCTGGTGAAACTGCCGGGGGTGGGAAAGAAGTCCGCGGAGCGGATGATCGTGGAGCTGAAAGACAAGCTGCATTTTGCCGATGCGGGTGCTGACGGGCAGGTGGAGGACTTGTCCGACCTGTTTGCCCTGCCGGAGATTGGCGAGGGCGTGGTGGCAGAGGCGGCGGCGGCCTTGCAGAGCCTCGGCTACAACGCCCAGCAGCTGGCACCTGTGCTGGAGAAGTGCGGCAGGCTGAAAGGCAGTCAGGATGTGCAGTCAGTGATAAAATTTGCGCTGAAAGAGCTTTCAGGGAGGTGATAGAGGTTGGAGGATATAAATTACGGTGATTTTGCCCAGGAGCGCGTGGTGGATATGAACGCCCAGGGCGGTGATGACTGGCAGTACAGCCTGCGGCCTCGTCATCTGCGGGAGTATATCGGGCAGAAGAAGGTCAAGGATAATCTGGGGGTATTCATCAAGGCGGCAATGTCCCGCGGTGACGCCCTTGACCATGTGCTGTTTTATGGGCCGCCCGGCCTGGGGAAAACCACGCTGGCGGGCATTATTGCCAATGAGCTGGGGGTAAATTTCCGGGTCACTTCGGGACCTGCCATCAACCATGCCGGGGATTTGGCGGCCCTTCTGACCAATCTGGGGGAAAAGGATGTACTTTTTATAGATGAGATACACCGCCTTTCACGCAACGTAGAGGAGGTGCTTTATTCTGCTATGGAGGATTTTGCCCTTGATATCGTCATAGGCAAGGGCCCCAGTGCCCGGTCAATCCGCCTTGATCTGGCGCCATTTACCCTGATTGGTGCAACTACCAGGGCAGGCTCACTGGCAGGGCCGCTACGTGATCGCTTTGGGGTCATTTCGCGGCTGGAGTATTATCAGCCTGAGGATCTGGTGCTGATTGTCAAGCGGGCGGCGGAGATACTGCAGATTCCTATTGAGGAAAAAGGAGCCTGGGAGATTGCCCGCCGTTCGCGGGGAACTCCCCGTATAGCCAACCGCCTTTTGAAGCGCGTCAGGGATTTTGCCCAGATTACAGGTGACGGCGTGATTACTGATGAAATAGCGGATGCTTCCCTGCAGAGGCTGGAAGTGGACAAGATGGGACTTGACCACACGGACAGGCGGATGCTGGAAACCATGATATTGAAGTTTGGCGGCGGCCCTGTGGGACTGGACACGCTGGCGGCGGCTACCAGTGAGGAAAGGGACACCATCGAGGATGTGTATGAGCCGTACCTTTTGCAGCTGGGCTATATCAACCGCACCCCGAAGGGCAGGATAGTGACCAGGGCTGGCTATGAACACATGAATATTGCTTATCCGGAGGCGTAGAGAGATGAATTTGTTGCTGCACATGTGCTGTGGCCCCTGTTCCTGTTATCCGGTGAAGGTTTTGCGGGAAAAGGGCATTGAGCCTACAGGGTATTTTTTTAATCCCAACATCCATCCCTACAAGGAATGGGATATGCGCCTGAAAGCGGCAAAGGAATTTGCCGTCAGGTCAGATATGCGGATAGTTACAGATGAACACTACATGCTGCGTGATTTTCTGCGCCGCGCCCTGGCGGCGGAGCAGGCGGAGAACGGCCGCTGCCGCATGTGCTATACATGGCGGCTGGAGGAAACGGCCCGCTACGCGGCAGAAAATGGCTTTGATGCCTTTACCTCGACGCTGTTCTACAGCATTTATCAGCAGCATGAGCTGATGAAGGAAACGGCGGAGCATTTTGCCGGGGTATACGGCGTTGAGTTTTACTATGAAGATTTCCGTCCCGGCTGGCAGGAAGGCATAGACATAAGCAAGGAAATGGAGCTGTACCGCCAGCCTTACTGCGGCTGTATATTCAGCGAGGAGGAACGCTACAGCAGGGAGCTCAGGAAGGCGAAAAAAAAGGCGAACAAGGCGAAGAAGCGGGCAAGATTGGAGGCAGAGGCCAATGGAGAGGTTTTGGAGGAATAGCTGGTGCGGAGTGCTGGCCGTACTGACGGTTTTTTTGTTCCAGCTGGGAACGGCTGAGGCAGGTGTCAGCACACTGCATCCGGGGGCGGGCAACCGGCCGCCCAAGACGCCGGAGTGGAACGTGGAGCAGAGCAGGGACAGCGGCAATACCGGCGTGGATGCGGGGAAAAGCAGCAGTACAAAGGGCGTAAAAAAGCTGGACAAGAAAAATGTGCCTGTCACCATGCTGAGCGTGATGCTGGGTGAAGGACTGGCATCGGCCTCCGTGTCCGGCGCAAGTGATTTTGAGCTGGTGGATGGCAATGCCGGCAAGACGCTGGAAAGCTGCAGTGCCAACAAAAGTGTAAATATTACCCTGGACAGCAGCTATATTGTCATCAATGGCAAAAAGACAAAGAGCAGGATTGTGACGCTGCAGACTAAAAATGGCGCTGACGGCGTGGTGAAATACAATGGCAGCAGCTATCGCGGCACCCTGCGGATTATTTCTGACGGAGCAAGGCTGCAGGTGCTGAACCAGCTTTCGCTGGAGGATTATGTGAGGGGCGTGCTGCCATCGGAGATGTCCGCCAGCTGGCCGGGGGAAGCATTGAAGGCCCAGGCCGTAGCGGCGAGAACCTTTGCCCTCTATAACAGGAACAAGGGACATAAGGCCAGCGGCTACGATCTCTGCAGTTCCAGCCATTGTCAGGTGTACAGCGGCATGGCGGCGGAAACTGCGGCAACGGACAAGGCGGTGGAGGCCACCAGGGGACAGGTGATGTACTACAATCATCAGGTAATTTACGCGGCTTTTCATTCTTCCTCCGGCGGGGCGACTGAAAACAGCGAGGATGTCTGGGGTGCCTATCAGCCCTATCTCCGCTCCGTGACGGATGATGACAGCCAGTCTCCGTATCATAACTGGACGGCGCGGTTTACGTCGGATCAGGTGGAAAAGCAGCTGGCATCGGCCGGCAAGGGGGTAGGAAAGCTGCAGTCCATTACGCTGGGCCCTATTTCTACCAGCGGTTCCACTACCGGGCGGACAGCATCGGGGCGGGCCTACGGCGTCAAGTTTGCCGGCAGCAGCGGCACTGTTACGATAACCGGTGAGCAGGCGAGGACTATTTTTGGCCTGAAGAGTGCCATGTTCAACATAAGGACGGAGCGGAGCGTGCAGCTCCCTGCCTCCGGCAGCAAAAAAAATACCAAGTCAGCCAAGAGTGCCTCCGGCCCGCTGACAGCGGTGCCTGCGGCTATGAACGGGGCAGTCATGAGGATTAGCGGGGAAGAAACCATTATCTTTGACGGCCACGGCTTCGGGCATGGGCTGGGCATGGCGCAGTATGGCGCCAAGGCCATGGCTGACAAGGGCAGGAAATATGACGAGATACTGCACCACTATTATACGGATGTGGTGATTCAGGAAATATACTAAGACAGATGCCTGCGGACACAAGGATGCAGAGCGGCAGGGGCAGTGATGCATGGGATACTGCCTCTGATATGATGAGAGATAATTTGGAGAGCGTGAAATGCAACTATCAGAGTTTGATTATGATTTGCCGGAGGAGCTGATTGCCCAGACTCCTGTGGAGCCGAGAAATTCCTCAAGAATGATGGTACTGGATCCGGTGGATGGCACCATAGAGCATCGTCATTTTTATGATTTGCAAGAATACCTTGAGCCGGGGGATACCCTGATTATGAATGATACCAGGGTTATGCCGGCCAGGCTGCTGGGCTGGCGTGACGGCACCGGCGGCAGGGTGGAGGTTTTTCTGCTCAGGCGCATTGACGGAGATACCTGGGAGACGCTGGTCAAGCCGGGGCGCAAGGCGCAGCCGGG
>NZ_JBJDWZ010000176.1:0-6154 GCF_051866355.1 Anaerovibrio sp.
GCCAATGGCATGCCGATTTTTTAATGTCTGTCCTTGCTTCCCAGCTTCTTGCGGCACTCCGGGCATCTGCCGAAGAAATACAGCTGCCGCCCGGTCAGCTCATAGCCGCTTTTGGCAGCGGCGGCCTCCAGCAAATCCTCATCATTCACATCAAATACATCATCCACCCTGTTGCAGACCACGCATCTTATGTGAGGATGGCTGACAGTTTCCGCATCGTAGCGATAGCTGTCCTCGCCCACATTCAGCACCTGCACCAGACCCAGCTCGGAAAATATATCCATGGTCTTGTAGACGGTCGCCAGGCTCATGGTAGGATAATCCGGCTGCAGCATATTGTAGAGCATTTCGGCGTTCGGATGAGTATATGTTCTGGACAGTGCCTCATATACAGCCAAACGCTGCGGGGTAACCTTAAAGCCATTTTCCCGAAGTATACGGGTTACACTCTGCATTTCTAACATAATAACTCCTCCACACCACATCGTGAATAACGCGAATAATTATTATCCACTTAGAAAAATTACTATTAAAATAATTTTACATTATACACTTATTTATGTCAATCTTCTTTTACTTATGTTATAATTACACAAAATCAAAACTTTAGGAGAATAAATATGCTGTTAGATAACATTAACCATACCATCGCCAAGGAGCTGCAGGTGCGCACTGCCCAGATTGATGCGGCTGTGCAGCTTCTGGATGACGGCAACACCGTCCCCTTCATCGCCCGCTACCGCAAGGAAGCCACCGGCGAGCTGGAGGACGAGCAGCTCCGCAGCATCGAGGAGCGCCTTGCCTACCTGAGAAACTTCGTGAAACGCCAGGAAGAGATTCTGAACAAAATCGCTGAGCAGGGCAAGCTGACAGACGAGCTTCGCTCCGCCATAGAAAAAACCTCCAGACTGCAGGAGCTGGAGGATATTTATTTGCCTTACAAGCAGAAAAAGCGCACCCGCGCGCAAAAGGCGCGGGAAAAGGGGCTGGAACCTCTGGCCTCCCTCATGCTGCTGCAGCAGAAATCCGCAGGCTCGCCGGAGGTGGAAGCCGCCGCCTATATCAATCCTGAGCTGGAAGTCAGCTCCCCGGAGGAAGCGCTTGCCGGTGCCATGGATATCATCGCGGAAATGATTGCGGAGAATGCCGGACTGCGCCAGAAGCTGCGGGAAAAAATTCAGCGGTCAGGCGTTATTGCCACCTCCCTGCCGGAAGAAAAAGAAAATACCGACGAGGGCAGGGTATTTCTCATGTACAAGGACTACAGCGAGCCTGTACGCACCCTGCCGTCCCACCGCATCCTGGCCATCAACAGGGGTGAGCGCCTTGACTGCCTGAAAGTGAGGCTGGAGGTGGACGAGGAGGAGATGCTCCGCCTGATTGAAAAGGAATACATCAGAGGAAGCTCCATTTTCCGCCCTCTGCTGAAGGAGGCCTGCGCGGACAGCTGGAAGCGCCTGCTGGAGCCATCCCTGGAAAGGGAACTGCGCTCCCAGCTGACAGAGGCCGCAGAAAAACAGGCCATCAGCATATTCGGCACCAACCTGAAACAGCTTCTGCTGCAGGCTCCGCTGGCAGGCTATACCGTCATGGGGCTGGACCCCGGCTACCGCACCGGCTGCAAGATGGCCATTATCGACGCCACAGGTCAGGTTATCGACCACGGCGTGCTCTATATAACCCATGGTGAAAAAGGTGCGTCAGAGGCTGCCAGAAAAGCTCTCGCCCTGATAAAAAAGCACAAGGTGACCCTGATTTCCATCGGCAATGGCACCGCCTCTCTGGAAACAGAGGAATTTGCGGCCAAGCTCATCAGGGACAACAGCCTGAATGTAAGCTACATCATCACCAACGAGGCCGGTGCTTCCGTGTACTCGGCTTCCCCGCTGGCCAAGGAAGAGCTGCCGGAGTATGACGTAACAATCCGCGGTGCGGTTTCCATTGCCCGCCGCGTGCAGGACCCGCTGGCCGAGCTGGTGAAGATTGACCCGAAGGCCATCGGCGTGGGCCAGTATCAGCACGATGTAAACCAGAAGCAGCTGGCGGATACCCTTGACCAGACGATTGAGGCTGCCGTAAATCACGTAGGCGTGGAGCTGAATACAGCCTCACAGGCCCTGTTAAAGCATGTTGCCGGCATCAATGCCTCGGTGGCAAAGAACATAGTAGCCTATCGCAATGCCAACGGCGCCTTCAAAAGCCGTCGGGAGCTATTAAAGGTTGCCCGTCTGGGCAATGCGGCCTTTACCCAGTGTGCAGGCTTCCTGCGCATCAACGGTGCCGCGTCTCCCCTGGACAATACCCCGGTACATCCGGAATCCTACGGGCTGGCAGAAAAAATTCTGGCCCGCTTCGGCATGCAGCCATCAGACTTGAACGACAAAACGCGGCTTGCCGCGCTGCAGTCCAAGCTGCGGCTTGTTGAGCCGGCCAGCCTGGCAGCTGAGCTGTCTGCCGGCGTGCCAACCGTCAAGGACATCATGGAAGCACTGGCCAAGCCTGGCCGTGACCCCCGCGAGGAACTGCCTGCGCCGCTGACGAGAAAGGCCATCGTCAAGCTCTCCGACATCAAGCCGGGTACCATTATGCGCGGCACTGTACGCAATATTACGGACTTCGGTGTCTTTGTTGATATCGGCATTAAGCAGGCAGGCCTGATTCACATATCCGAGCTGAGCCACAGACGCATCAAGCACCCTTTGGACGTGGTTTCCGTGGGTGACATACTCACCGTCGTGGTCATCAGCGTGGATGAGGCCAGAGGCCGCATCGGGCTCAGCCTGAAACAGGTGCCGGCGGAATCTGCCGTATGAAGAAACAGGCAGGATACCTGATTGAAATACACTGACTGAAAGGGGAAGATTATTTTGGCAACAAAGGGCGGGCAGCACAAAACAGTGAACGCGGAAAAAGCTGTCAAAACTCATAAAATTACTATTTCCATGGAGGAAGCCATGGAGAAGATACGCCAGCTGAGCCATGAACAGATTATACAGGCACTGTGCAGGAGCATCGAGCCTTCCAAAAAGAAGGATGCGGAGGCTTTCGGCAACGTAGTGGATAAATGGCTGCCGCAGGAACACGGCATAGGCAGCCTGAAGGATATTGCCATGCGCTATGTAGCGGTGGTCGGCATGCCGCTGAAAACCATCCGGACACCCTTTACCGCTATCTTCTGCGCAGACCACGGGGTAGCGGCAGAAAATGTCAGCGCCTATCCGCCTGAAACCACCCTGCACATGGCCACCAACTATGTCATTTCCAAAGGCGCGGCGGCAAATGCCTTTTCCAACTTCACCCGCTCCGGCATGACTGTAGTGGACATGGGCATCAACGGCGATACCAGCCAGCTGCCTATTGACAGTACCATGAAGATTGCCTGCGGCACGCAAAATTCTGCCCAGGGGCCTGCCATGACCAGAGAACAGGCGGCAGCATCCATCATGGCCGGCATAGCCGTCGCTGCCGAGGCGGCAAAGGGTGATTTCTCCATCCTGCTGCCGGGCGAAATGGGCATCGCCAACACTACCGCCAGTGCAGCTATCACAGCCGTTATGTGCGGCCTGCCTGCGGAAGAGGCCACCGGCAGGGGGACCAATATTTCTGACCAGCGCCTGCAGGCAAAAATCGCCACAGTCAAAAAAATACTGGATGTCAACCAGCCTGACGCTTCGGACCCCCTTGATGTGCTGGCCAAAGTGGGCGGCTTTGAGCTGGGTGCCATTGCGGGGCTCATCCTCGGCGGCGCCTGCAACAGCATGGTGACAATCCTCGACGGCTTTAATACCGGTGCTGCCGCCCTGATTGCCACCGCCCTCTGCCCGAATCTCAAGGACTACCTGATTGCGTCCCACATCGGCGGCGAGCAGGGGCACAGGCATGTGCTGAACAAGCTGGGGCTGGCACCTGTCATGAAGCTGGATTTGAAGCTGGGCGAGGCCATCGGTTCCTCCCTTGTTGCAGACCTGCTCATCAAGACCCTGATTGCCACTGCCAATCTGACGAAATCCGACGATGAAAAAATGGCATTCATGGACAAAATGAACTGGAACAGCATTCCTGTTGAATCTGTAACCCTTACGGATAAGACCTTTGACTATTATACCAATACCATGCCGGAGCTGGACAAGAAAGCCATGGAGGACTGCCAGACAAGGCTGGACAATCTGGCAAAGCCAATCTACAGCCTGGGCGTCGTGGAAAAGATAGCCACCCAGCTGAGCGGCATTCTTGGGGAAGAGCTGCCTCATACCGACACAGGACGGGCGTTGCTGCTGTTCGGCCTGGACAAAGTCAATCATCGGGAAGCCAAAAGCGGCGCGGAAAAACGCCTGCCGGATTCCATCAAAAAGCTGGTGAATGCCGGTGTTGAGCTCACGCCAAAAATGCTTTTCGACTGCCCTGATTACATGTCTAATCCGGCAGAATGGGAAGGCTACGATGAAAAGAATCAGGCCTATACCTTTGAACAGGCCGCCCTGATTAACGGCTTTGCCCAGATGTCCGGCACATCACTCCAAGCCTCCCACCTGTTTCTTGGGCATACCCAGATGGATGCCTTTGAATACGGCCGCCTGCAGGGGGAAAAGCTGGCGCTGAAAAACGGGATTCTCGGCATCGGCATGATTGATGGACGGCCTGAAAACATCGAGGCCATTGCCAAAGCCCTGATAGCGGAAGACGGCAGCCTGCGCTACGAAGCTACCAGCTTCCTGAACAACCTGACGGAAAACCAGCAGTTGCTGGCCTCCGCCGTACTTGGTGCCATGATTTCCGCCGCCCACAACCATACCATGATCGTGCTGGACAACGAAGCGACCGTTGCTGTTGCCCGCTACGCGGTCAATATGCTGCCGGAGCTGGAACCATTCCTGCTGCCGATACAGCCTAACCTGTACCAGATGAACATAAAGGCCTCCGGCATCACCGCCCTTGCAGGCATCAGCCTGGTGACTGCTTCCCTGCACATGCTGAACGATATGAAGACCTTCAGCGAAGCCCAGGTTGCCGTGGCCAATGACGGCCCCGGCAAAGGCAGGCAGGTAAACTGATAATTGGCGCAATTGGATTGCTGATTGGCAACCTGCAATCTGACAGCACATGAAAAGTGCAGGAGCTTGCCCTCTGCGGCAAGTCCTGCACTCTTTTAATGCTATATTCTGCTATAGTTCTTTACTGTCATGATATCCTTTGGCTGTGGTACAGCCCCATAGATACTCCTGATGACCTTATAAAGCTGCTCCTTGCGCTCTGCCTTTGTGTCAGGACTGCGCCATTCTTCATACATGGCATGGGTCGCCCTGTTGGCAGCCAATGTTTCCGGAGAATGAATCTGCATCTCGAAATGCACGCCCTGAGCGGTGGCAATATCAAGATGGATGGCCTTATAGCGTCCATTAGGATTCAGATACTTGTTATCCACCTTTTCCAGCACATAGCCCTTTGCCATAAGCAGGGCGATGGTTTTGTTGGTCATGTCCGCCATCTGGTTGTGGGGCACAATCTGGGTATAACGTATCAGGTCGCCTGTCTCCTGCACGTATTCCACGTCGCTTTTAGGCAGCCTTCCCTGCCTGATAGCAGTGTCCGTCTTGCGCTCTATTTTGCTCTTGATGCTGCTGGCAGTTTTAACTGAATATTCCAACCCCTCCATGGAAGACCCCAGTTCATCCGCTATCTCCAGCATATCCATAGTAATGGCCGGCTCGCTGGCTCTGGCAATATTGTATGCCATCTGTGCCTGCGGCTCACAGCCCGTCAGAATATAGTCATTGTCCGACATGCTGCCGGAAATCACAATCTGCCCGGAACTGTTTCTGTACGGGATACCGCCTAAGCGCATCTTATCCATGCTCGCAGAAAAGGCACTTTCTCCTAATGCCGCCGCATCAGCAGCTTCTGCAGCTATGCAATTATCAAGACTGCAATTCATAGTTGACCATGTAACAGCTGCAGCTATAAGAAGCATGCGCCCTTTACTCAGCCTGTTCAGCCGGGTTACCTTGGCAATCTTATGTAAGTCCATCTATATCCCCCCTTATATTCATCATTTTACCAATTACAGGTGAAAAGATTCTGTAAATTCAGGCATAACAGCCTGCAGGTAAAACCCTCCCGCCAATTTCTACGAAAAAGGCATAGCTTTATTACATAG
>NZ_JBJDWZ010000177.1:0-6114 GCF_051866355.1 Anaerovibrio sp.
TGACCGCCGGCAAGACCATCGTCAAGATGATTTGCGTGCCTGACAAGCTGGTAAATATTGTTGTGAAATAACATTAAATATGCTGTATGTCTGAATCGGGGTGTGTCCTGCCTTGGCGGGGCGCACCCTTTTCGCATGGAGAAAATCACGCGGCATGATGTGCGTGCAGAATACGGCATGAAAGGCGTGTAGAATACGGTATAATATATGTGCGGTATATAGATACAAAGCAGGTGTAATGTGCGCCTGTGAAAGAAATATTTATGTTTGTCCATGTAGGGTGGAAAAACCTTGACATGTGTTCATCCTAAGTTTACAATATTATGGCGTTTGAGTAGTTATAATGTGATTTTTATGGAGGAGTTATGTAATTATGATGAGTGCTACTTTTGCAAAATGGCAGAGCATCAGCCTGATTTTGCGTATCGTAATCGGTATGGTCATCGGTGCGGCCTTTGCCCTGACCATGCCTGGCAATACTGTTGTGCCAATTTTTGGTACGTTGTTTGTGGGACTTCTGAAAGGCGTTGCACCGGTGCTGGTATTTGTGCTGGTAATCAGTGCGCTGGCCAATGCGGCCGGTGATATTGGCGCCCGCTTCAAGAATGTAATCTTCCTGTATGTACTGGGAACCCTTCTGGCCGCCGTTACAGCTGTGGCCGCCAGCACGGTATTTCCTGTGACCATGAAGCTGACGGATGCGGCAAACAATGCGGCACCGGATGGCATCGGGCAGATTGTCACCACCATCCTCACCAATGTGGTGGTAAATCCTGTTTCTGCCATCATGACGGCAAACTACCTGAGCATTCTCTGCTGGGCGATTATTTTCGGCATGGGCTTCAAGAAGCTGGCCTCCAAGGAAACCCGCAACGTGGTAGCTGATTTTGCTGTCGTTGTGTCCAGGGCCGTATTCTGGATTATCCAGATGGCGCCTTTCGGCATTATGGGCCTGGTATTCTCCGCAGTTTCTGAGAATGGCCTGGCCATCTTCATTGATTACGGCATGCTGCTGCTGGTTCTGGTGGGCTGCATGTTTACGCTGGCCTTTATCGTCAACCCGATTATTACTTTTGTATTCCTGAAGCGCAATCCGTATCCTCTGGTACTGCGCTGTCTGAAGGAAAGCGGCGTGACTGCCTTCTTTACCCGTAGCTCCGCGGCAAATATTCCTGTAAACATGGAGCTTTGCAAGAAGCTGGGACTGGATGAGGATTTTTATTCCGTATCTGTGCCACTGGGTGCTACCATTAACATGGAGGGTGCGGCTATTACCATCACCGTAATGACTATGGCTGTTGCTCACACCCTGGGTATCAACGTGGATATTCCTACTGCCATTGTGCTGTCCGTACTGGCTACCGTAGGCGCCTGCGGTGCTTCCGGCGTGGCTGGCGGCTCCCTGCTGCTGATTCCTATGGCCTGCTCCCTGTTCGGCATCAGCAATGATATTGCCATGCAGGCCGTTGGCGTAGGTTTCATTATCGGCGTGGTGCAGGATTCCTGCGAAACAGCCCTGAATTCCTCTACCGATGCCCTGTTTGCAGCTACGGCTGAATACCATGACCGATTGGCTAAAGGGGAAACTGTAGAGCTGTAATTTAGCACAAATGTAAATTTAAATTATAGCAATTGTTTATACAAAAATGACAAAAATACATTGCACATGAAAACTAATCTGGTGTATAATTCTATGGTGAGAAGTGTAATCCTGTGCTGATGTTATTGGGTAGATTTTGCAGTCTGAGAAGGGTTTTCTCAGGCTGCTTTTTTCTATGAGGGAAAAAGGGTATATAGAGGAGGTTTTTTCATGTCGTCAAAAAATTATACTCCATTGCTGTCGACCATTTCAGGGGGAATGGCCATATTGGTGGCCATAATCGGCATAGCGTCGGATGCTATACCTGATGCCCTGATATTTGCCTTGCTGATTGTAGAGGGGATGCTGCTGATTACTCTGGCCAGAACCAATGCGAAGCTGCAGGCTATGACGGAGGACGGCGGGGCGGCGCAGCCTGTGTCCGTTTCCAGCGTACAGGGGGTGTCTTCCGGGCAGGCCGGTGATGGGGCAGTGGCCAGATATCAGGCATTTATAAAGAAGATGGCGAACATTTCCCAGCAGCTGGCGGCTTCCTCCGAGGAGCTGACCGCCAATACCCAGCAGTCTGCTGACAGCGCTATCAAGATTGCTGAGCATGTGGGCTCCGTCAGCCAGGGCATGGAGGCACAGGTAAAGGATTTGAATACATCAATGGAAGCAATTGATGGCATATTTAACGATATTATTGCCATGACTGAAAAGGCAGAGACTGCCAAGCAGTCAGCGGAGGATATGGCGGCTTCTGCTCACGAGGGTGCTTCACTGATGGAACAGGCCGTTGGCATGATGGGCAATATTGAAAAGAGCGTGCATGAGTCCGCCAGCATGGTCAACCGTCTGGGTGAGCAGTCCGAGGCCATCGGCCAGATTGTTGAGTCCGTTTCTTCCATCGCCGACCAGACCAATCTGCTGGCGCTGAATGCGGCTATTGAGGCCGCCCGTGCCGGTGAGGCAGGCAAGGGCTTTGCCGTTGTGGCCGAAGAGGTGCGCAAGCTGGCAGCTGAGTCCCAGGAGGCGGCCAAGCACATCAAGGCTAATATTACCTCCATTCAGCAGGCCACTCAGGACACTGTGAAGGCCATGGAGCAGGGAAATGCCGAGGTGGCCAGCGGTACGGAGTCCATCCGTCAGGTAGGCAGCCAGTTTGGCATTATCATGGATAAGATCGATGATATTCAGGGGCAGATGGGCGGCATTTCCAGCGCCGTTGATGTGGTGTCCCAGGGCGCAGAGAAGATTGTCTTTGCCATTGACTCCATGGACGAGGTCAGCCGCAAGGTAAGTGAAAGCACGAAGGTTATTTCCGGGGAAACCCAGCAGCAGTCCGCTTCTAACGAGGAGATTGCAGCGGCATCCCTTGCATTGGCAAATCTGGCCGAGGAAATGCAGAACGAGGTTACAAATTTCAGGGCGTAATGTTGAATGGTACAATTGTATATGCATAATTGCACAGTTATAAGCAAATGGCTATAAACGCATAGGCATAAGTGTATGGTTATAAGCGTATAATGCAATTGTCCGGTTGTAATTGTGCGGCTATATAGAAAAACTCCCCTTTGAAGAAGGTATAAATTCTTCAAAGGGGAGTTTTTGGTTGTTTATAAACGTTAATATAGCAAAAATAATCATCAAGTGCCTCATGTGCATATTTCTGCACATTGGCTTTGCTAGAATAGAATTGCAGCAGGAAATCAGTTGTCATTGCAGGGGCCGCCATGCTTTTCCTTCAGTGATTGTACCAGAATCCTGATGGATTGCATTTCCCTTGCCGTCAGTCCGCATAGCTCGACGTGCTCTACAGGGGCTTTTGTGGTCAGCCCCAGCAAAAAATCCGTGCTGCAGCGATATAAGTGTGCCAGCTTCAGCAGTATTTCCACACTGGGCGTTCTTTCAGAGTTCTCATATCCGGAAATAATGCTGGGGCTGACCATGAGCTTGTCAGCCACCTGTTTTTGTGAATACCCATTCTGCCTGCGCAGGTCTTTTAATTTATCAGCCAAGCCTTCTACCATAAGCTACCCCCTTCCAAACTAATTTTAAGGGGAGTATGATTACTTTAGGTGTATCTTATATTCACTAAAAGTATTGAAAATGTTTTATATTGTGAGTATAATAGGTCGTATAGTGGAAAGTCGTGCAGGATTGGGGGAATGAAGTGATGGAAAAGAAAAATAACACGGAAAATGAAGCAGTAAATGATGAGTCATTATCTTTTAAGGTTTGGATTGTTGCAGGGATAGCAGGAGCTGTTGTTACGTTTTTTGTGTTTGGTTTTTTTGCAATATTGTTTAACGAAACTGTTTTAAAATGGCTGGCATCAGCGTGTTCAGGTCTTATTATGGCAGGCATAGTCCGTATTGTGTTTCAAAATGGAATAGGGATTATATTAAGTATTACTGCATTTATCGCAGGTGTTCCTTTTTATATATGGGCATTACACTATGCAGAAGATAAAATGTATGTCTATGAGATTTTTGATTATGTATTTTCAGGAATGGTGATAATACCGTTGTGGCTAATTATTACATTGCTGCTGGCTGCAAGTACCATAAAGGATTCAGACTAGAATATGAGGCAGGGAGATGTTGAAATGGAGAAAGGAAAGAAGCCGTCATGCCTAGCATTGATATTGTTTTTGCTGTTTTTTGGCATACAAATAGTACATGACCATCAGACGAAAGTGCCAATTATTGGCAGTGATGTGGATTTGTTGAAACAGGAATTTCCGCTTGTTGGAAAGTATAAAGAGCGTTTTGAGGATAAGGAAAACGAAATATGGATTTGCTATGATGATATACCTATCAGACTTTATGCTAACAAAGATAATATGGTTTATGAGGCAACAGCTTATTATATTCCGAAGGATTATGATGCTAATGAGTTAGTGGAAGCAATGATGCCATGCCATACGGATAAATGGGTGGAATTAAAAAAGGGCTCAGTTAGTTATGATGATCTTCAGGCAGGAAGGACAGATAATGTTGATGCGTTGGAAGGTCAATCTATAGACTTTGATACACCTTCTGGGAAGAATGATAAGAAAGAATATTCTTTATATAGTAAAGAGTTGAAATCTGTTAATTCAGCGTTTATCGGAAGTGTTTTTATTACAGTGCAAAAATCGGTTCATTATACGGGGGCTAAAAGAAAAGTATATTTGATGAATATTAATGCTGGTATAAAAAAAGAAGCACTTAAACAATAGTAATAACGTGCGTGATGAAGGAGTGGTTGAGATGAGAGTGTGGAGAGATTTTTTATTCAAGTTATCTGGTATTGGAATGGCTATAGTGCTTGCAGTTATACTTGCAGGTATTTTACCAAGTCAAACATGTCATGCTGCTGATGGGATGAGATTCATTGGAGTTAGCAAAACGTATCTACTTGGATGTAGCACGGATCAGATTGATTTGAAGTTACATGATGGTGAAAAGGTGAGCGTTTTAGTATCACGTCTTCGAGAGTTGGTATTCTATTCTACTAACAGACCAAATCCGGGGTTTAGGTTAAGTTCATACGATGGTGATAATGAAGGGACATTATATAATATTAAGGAGTTATATACGAATAATCCTAATATCACAATATATCAGATAATGGTTTCTAAGGGAGCGCATGATGAGAACCATGGGTATTGGTTAATAGGCAGATATCATGGCAAGTGGTTCAAGTTTATGTCAATGGATAATTTGGTTACTATGGGGCATACTCCGAATGAGTGGCATCAGTTTGAAAGTAAGATTACCAAGGATGGTAAATTACGGATTATAAGTTCTCATGAACAGAGGCGTGTGGATATGGAACTGGAAGTGTCTTGGGATGAAAAGGCTCAGTGGTTTGCTATGAAACGTATACAGTAAAAGGAGAGATAGAGATGCTTAAATTAATAAGAATGCTGATTGTATGTGTAGGCGTAATTGTTTTATTTAATGGTGTTTCATTAGCGAAAGCCTATGATGATGTACCTGTATATGGTCCGGAAACCCAGGTTTACCAAAGATGTATAAAGGTAATACAAGGGCATTGGGTAAATAATAATGGTGATGTGCTGGATTTTAAGGGAAATTACTTAAATGGGTGCAGGATAATCAGGATTGAGAGATGTGCAGGAGGTGGTGCTCATTATAGTGGCTTGTTTGTCATAGAAGAAAGAGATGGCATAAGAGGATTGAATATATATTGTCAGTGTGCAAAACATCCTTACGATGCAACCTATAAGGATGGTGGTAATGAACCTGTTGTGAGATATAATAATTCATACTATCATAGGCGATAATAGTATGTTCAGAAAAGGAAAATGTTACAAAAAATGTAAAATATTAACAATATTTATTTTACAAAAACTGATATCGTGTGTTAACATTAGAAATAATTGAAAAAGACATAATGTTTTTACTATGTGTTAAGAATGGGGGAGATGTTGATGGTTGGCTCAAATAAGTCTTTGCGCGGATACCCGGATAAGCCAGTAGAGAGTATTCAGTCAGATTTATTCAATGTAGAATCGTATGTAA
>NZ_JBJDWZ010000178.1:0-34581 GCF_051866355.1 Anaerovibrio sp.
GGTCAGCTTTTATATAATATCTCAAACCGTTCAACTTGTCAAGAACTTTTTGAAACATTTTTTGTTATCACTTTTTCAGCGAATTGACTGGAATTTTCTATATATTCTCTACAACTCTGTATCAACAGCGACAACGATGTATATATTACACGAAAAGCAATCGCCTGTCAACACTTTTATGAAAAAATTATAGAAAATGTGCCAACAGGATTACAAGCACGCCCGGAATGCCAAAAATGCCCGCCAGCAGTGCCTTGAAAAAAGTAATCTCAATGCCCGCCCCAAAAAGATTTACAATCCAGAGCATAACAGCACCAACAACACTGTTAGTAAACAGCTTCCAAATAATCCTGAACGGCAGTGATAAAATTTTCAGGATTACAAACAGCACAATCAGTCCCACCATAAAGGAAACTATTACTTCCATACTAAAACCTCCCATTTCAATTTAACGCGGCAGGGCCTCCCCTGCCGCGACGTTCATTTCACTTTGCTCATATTTTAAAGCTCAACACGATTTTCCATCGCTCTTGACAGCGTAACCTCATCAGCGTATTCCAAATCGCCGCCCACCGGCAGGCCGTGTGCAATACGCGTTACCCTGATGCCAAGCGGTTTCAGCAGCCTGGCTATGTACATGGCAGTAGCCTCTCCCTCCACATTGGGATTGGTAGCCATGATGACCTCCTTCACGGAGCCATCCTGCATGCGGGCCAGCAGCTCCTTGATGCGGAGATTTTCCGGACCTACGCCCTCCAGCGGCGACAAGGCACCATGCAGGACATGATATACACCCCGGAAATCCCGCATGCGCTCCACGGCATCCACATCCTGCGGCTGCTCCACCACACAGATTACAGAGTGGTCGCGCCCCTCTGCCTGACATATCCGGCAGGGGTCCTCATCACTGAGATTAAAACATATCCGGCAATAGCCGATTTTTTCCTTGGCATTGACAATAGCTGCCGCCAGCTCCCTCGCTTTGGCCGGCTCCATATCCAGCACGTGATACGCCAGCCGCACCGCAGTCTTGCTGCCGATTCCGGGCAGTGCCTTGAAATGCTCTATCAGCTTTGCCAGAGGCTCTATCCGCTTCATGGCTTAAAACATTCCCGGAGGCAGGCCCATGCTGCTGGTCAGCTTGCTCATTTCACCAGCCATCTTCTCATCCACTTTTTTGGTAGCTTCATTAAAGGCCGCAGCCAGCAAATCCTGCAGCATCTCCACATCCTCCGGATCCACTGCAGACGGATCAATCACAATCCCCTTGACCTGCTTCTCGCCGTCCATGGTAATCTTTACCACACCGCCGCCTGCGGTTGCCTCGATGGTCTGCTGCTTCAGCTGCTCCTGCATTTCCTGCATCTGCTTCTGCATCTTCTGCACCTTTTTCATCATACCATTCATATTCATGCCGCCCATACCACCAAACATCAACATCTCTCCTTTCTTCTGCGCAAAAACAATCTCGTTTCATGCTAACAGATATAAACAGCTTCGTCAATTTTTATTTTTTCTTCCCGCAAAAATCACAACCGCCTGCCTCAATCATCAGGAGGTTCAATAAAATCCCCGCCAAAAACGTCCATGGCCTGCTGAAGCCTTTTCTGCTCCGGCTGGGAAAGTTCCGACATATCGACCTCCACACTGTCGCCTTCATCAAAAGGCGGCGGAATTTCCGGCAAATCAGGCTCCGGTTCCGGCTCCTGCACCCTCTGCACTGCCTCCGCCAGACGGCAGACAAGGCGCAAAGGACGCCCTGATGCCCTTCGGGCCGCTTCCTCCAGCTTCGGACGGTATACCCTCTCCACCAGACCTTTCAGCATAACCGTAGGACAGCCCAGTACAAACTGGCTATCGTTGACTGCCAGCACAGCGCATTTTTCTACGCAGGAAATAGCCGGCGCCGCGCCCATTGCCCCCAATTCCTGCAGAAGCCGTTTCTGCAGACTGCTGCCGTCCAGCGACTGTACCTCTGCCGCCACGCTTTCCGGTGCTGCGCCACCGGTCAGCCCGCCAGCCGCCTCCGGCTGTACCCTGGCAGCTGTGCCACCAGCAGCGGCCGCGGCACGGCCATCCTTCAGCATGGCCGCAAGCTGGGCCAGCCTGCTTTCCAGCTTGGCCAGCCGCTGCTCTTCCACGGTAGCTTTGGCTTCCTGCCCCGAATCCCGCCCCCTGCTGTCACTATCACTGTACTGGCACAATTCCAAAAGGGCGGATTCCACCGTAATCCTCGGCTGAGGCGACCACTTTATCTCAGCCATGGCGCCATGCACGCGCCGTATAGCATCCATGAGCTGTGCCTGGCTGAAAGCAGCCGCCTGCTTTGCCAGTTCCTCCGGACTGCCGCCGCCATAATCCATGCCGGACGCATTGCCCGAAGCCTTCAAAACCAGCATGCTGCGGAAATACATCGCCAGTTCCCCCAGCATCTGGGAAAACTCCTTGCCCCCCTGCAAAAGCTCCGCCACTTTCTGCAGGACACCGGCCGCATCCCTCTGACCTATGGCAGATACCAGCCCTGCTATCCAGTCCCGGCCTATCAGGCCCAGAAACCCCTGCGCCTGCTCAACGGTCAGCCTGCCCTGTGCCAGCGCGGCGCACTGGTCCAGAAGCCCCAGTGCATCACGCATGCCGCCATCAGCCTTCATAGCAATCAGTCGCAGCGCCTCCGCATCGTACTCAAGCCCGATATTGTCAGCTACCAGCTGCAGCCGCCCCTCGATATCCGCCGCGGTTATCCTCTTGAAGTCATACCGCTGACAGCGGGACTGAATCGTGGCAGGCACCTTATGGGCCTCCGTTGTCGCCAGAATAAATACCACATGGGCAGGCGGCTCCTCCAATGTCTTGAGCAAAGCATTGAAGGCCTCCATGGTCAGCATGTGCACCTCGTCAATAATGTAAACCTTGTACCTGCCATCTGCCGGAGCGAATTTTACTGTTTCCCGCAAATCACGGATTTCATCAATGCCGCGGTTGGAGGCAGCATCTATCTCAAACACATCCATTGAGCTGCCTGCGTTTATTTTCCGGCAGGCCTCGCATTGATTGCACGGATTCGGAGTGGGCCCCTTCTCGCAGTTCAGTGCCTTTGCCAGAATTTTTGCCGTACTGGTCTTGCCTGTACCGCGGGGGCCGGCAAAGAGATAAGCATGCCCCACCCGCCCGGTATTGATTGCGTTGGACAGGGTTCTGCTGACATGCTCCTGCCCCACCAGTTCATCAAATCCGCCGGGCCGCCACTTTCTGTAAAGCGCCATATAAGCCACAACTGCCACCTCCGTACACAAATTCAGTACAATGATTATAACATAAATTACCACGCAAAAAAAGCGGCTCCCTGCCGGGATGCCGCAATCCGCTTCCGCTCCTTCCAACGTCGGGCCGCAGCCCCCAGGCACCCTCGCGGCACAGACAGCGGCTTACTTATCGCTGCTTCCTTCCGGACCTGACGAGGTTCATAAGACTGCCTTGCGCAAGACCCGGGCGCTGAAGCCCGACCTTGAAAAGAACGCTTAGCTCTACAAGCTAAAAATGAATAAAAAAATGGCGGAGAGTGAGAGATTCGAACTCTCGGTACAGTATCACCGTACACACGCTTTCCAGGCGTGCTCCTTCAACCACTCGGACAACTCTCCACGTTTGAATAACAAGAAATCTATTCTGTTATGCTGTTCACCAGCAACGATATAAATACTACCATTTTTTTTACAGGCTGTCAATACGCTGTCAAAAAAAAATTGCTTTTTTTGCAGGACGGTGTCCCGTCGGCACCGCCCTGCAAAAAACTCACCAGCTAAGGGACTTCATCCCTTCAAAAACAAACCCGTCCATTGAGAGATACAGCACAAAGCTGCCAAACTCCGTCTCTATCCTGAGCTGAAAAACATTGTCACCGGCAGGCTCCCCGTTTTCAACGGTCCGCGGCATATCCAGATCCATATCCTGGCTCTTGCCGGACATGTTGACAATATAAAGCCCGTTCAGCACGTTGCAGAACTCCTCCAGGCAGTCAACAGTCATCTCGTCCACGCCGGTCAGTTCCTCACCGCTGAAACGGTTGGCCATGGTCAGCATCACATCCCCCGTCATACGGCATCCCACCGTAAGGCGCAGAGCGCCTCCCATGCTCTGGTATGTCAGGTACGTAGTATCAACACCATCATTGTTTCCGCCCTGAATAATCACGGCATCCGTGTTCATAAAACGCTGCAGCGCCCCCAGAAACAGCTCCACATAGTCCTTTATGTACTCGTAATCATTGCTATCAACGCTCTGTGACTGCAGCATATCGTTCACTGCCGCCTCCACAGGACGGCAGTCAGGTGCGGCGCTTTCCTCAAACAGCCTGGCCAGCTCGGACAAATCCACAACACCCTCATCCAGCAGCACCTGCCCCAGACAGGCACTCCGCTCAGGCACAGCCTTCTTCAAATCGTCCAGCTGCAGGGCCGTCAGATAATTCCTGCCCAGAGCCGTCCGGATAAACCCGTCAGCGGCCACCAGCTCCAGGGCCTGCTCCGAGTTTATCAGCCCCTTCTCCAAGGCAAGTACAGAAAGCTCCGGAGTAACATTGAGGGATTTTGCCAACATCCTGCCTGCGTTATCAGATGTAAGAACACCTTTATTCAGGAGATATTGCGAAAAATACCTATTTGCCATGATTCTCCTCAACCTTTCTGCGGATTCTTTCCACGGCCTGCTTAATCTGCTCGCTGGTATACGGCTTCTGAATAAAATCCAGCGCCCCAAGCTCCAATGTTTCCTTCAGCTTTTGCGAGGTACCTGCCGATGAGAGCATAATCACGGGAATCTCAGGGTTGATTTCCTTGATGACCTGCAGGGTTTCTATGCCCCCTACCTCCGGCATCACAATATCGAGAATAACACCATCAGGCTGTTCCTTCAAATCCTTCATAATGGCCTCTTTGCCATTTTCCGCCTCAAGCACATCACAATCAAGCTGTTCCAACTCAGCACGCAGCTTCTTGCGCAGCAATTTGGAATCGTCAGTTATAAGAATCTTTAATTTTTCAGCCAAATTTCGCACCTCCAAAAGAGCTATTATATTTAGAATTATATCACACTCCTTCACCAAAAGTCACCTATCAGCCAAGATTATTTACAATATCGACATTTTACCCATATTCATGCCATATTTGTATTTTTACGTCCTCTATGTTAAACTAGTTATAGACTTTTGTACTAGATAAAAGCAGGAGGACTGCCTATGATAAAAAAGAGAACCCTCACTTATCCCTGCTATTCAGGGCAGGAAAAACGCAGAGTGTACATATATCTTCCACGGGGATATGACACACAGCCATCCAGGCATTACCCTGTGCTTTACATGTTTGACGGGCAGAACATTTTCTTTGATGACAATGCCACCTACGGCAAAAGCTGGGGGCTGGGCAGGTATCTTAACTACACAAAGACACAGCTCATCGTGGTGGCCTTTGAGTGCAACACCCACGCCGACAACGGCCGGCTTTCGGAATACTCGCCCTTTTACTACAATCCCGGCGGCGAATGGGGAGGCCCTTATGAAGCCAGGGCGGAGGAAACCATGCAGTGGTACATCAACAACCTGAAGCCGTACATCGACAAGCGCTTCCGCACCCTGACAGGCAGGGAGCATACCTTCATCGGTGGCAGTTCCATGGGCGGATTGATGAGCCTGTACGCCGTATTGTGCCACAACGACGTTTTTTCACGGGCGGCCTCCTTTTCCCCCACCATGGATGTGGACGCAGATGCCCTGCTCCGGCTGATTGACAGCTCATCCCCGGCGCCGGATACCGTAATCTACATGGACTACGGCATGAAGGAATTTGAATACGAGCCATGGTCCCCGGATAACTTCACCCGCGTATCCAACGCCCTGATGAAGAAAAAGGTCATCCTCACCACCCGCCTTGTGCCAAACGGCGACCACAGCGAGGGGAGCTGGGAGAGGCAGCTGCCCTTTGCCATACCGACAATTATGTACAACATATAATTTTTATGAGGTGATATATAATGAAAAATGTGGTATTTCTTTCCCCGAATTTTCCAGAAAACTACTGGAATTTCTGCCGCGAGCTGAAAAACAACGGCCTGCGGGTTCTGGGCGTCGGCGACTGCCCCTACGACAATCTCCGTCAGGAGCTGAAGGACAGCCTGGATGAATATTACAAGGTTGACAGCCTTGAGAGCTACGACGAGGTATACAAGGCCGTTGCCTTCTTCATCAGCAAGTACGGCCGCATTGACTGGCTGGAATCCAACAACGAATACTGGCTGGAGCGGGATGCCCACCTGCGCACCGATTTCAACATCAACAGCGGCTTCCATGACGAGGATATTCCCCGCATCAAGTACAAGTCCAAGATGAAGGAATACTATGCCAAGGCCGGCATCCCGGCCGCCCGCTACCATCTGGTGCAGGAATGGGACGACACCAAGGCCTTCACAGACCTGGTGGGCTACCCTGTAGTAGTCAAGCCTGACAACGGCGTAGGCGCCAGCAACACCTTCAAAATCAATAACGACGTGGAGCTGGGCCGTTTCTTCCAGCTGCGCTATGAGAACCATGATACCACCCAGTACATCATGGAGGAGTTTGTCCGCGCCGAGGTCAACAGCTATGACGCTATCATCAATTCCCAGGGAGAGCCTATCTTCGAGACAGGCAACGTAACCCCTATGAGCATCATGGATATCGTAAATCAGGGCGACAACAGCGTATTCTACATCCTGAAGGAACTGCCGGAGGAAACCCGCCGCGCCGGACGCGCCGCCATCAAGGCCTTCGGCGTAAAGAGCCGCTTCGTGCATTTTGAGTTCTTCCGCCTGACGGACGATATGGAAGGGCTGGGCAAAAAGGGCGACATCATCGGCCTGGAGGTAAACATGCGCCCGTGCGGCGGCTTTACCCCTGACATGATTAACTTTGCCCACAGCACCAACGTGTACAAAATCTGGGCTGACATGATTGCCTACGACAGCACCCTGAAATCCACCGGCCCTGACTACTACTGCATCTTCTCCGGACGCCGCAACGGCAAGAATTTCAAGCTGTCCCATGATGACCTGCTGGCAAAATACGGCGGCGCCATCAGGATGCACTGCCCTATCCCGGATGCGCTGGCAGAAGCAATGGCAAACTACATGTACCTTGCCACCTTCTCCACCAAGGATGAGCTGGATCAGTTCTTCAGTGATTCCGTAGCCACCTGGTAACTCAACAGGCAGAAAAATTAAATAAAAGCTTCATAGAATGCAAAAATACTGTCCGCACACGGCGGCCCTCCCCACGGGAGCCTTGCCGCACGATGCGAACAGTATTTTTGCATTATTTTAAATATATCGGCGCCCAGTAGGCCTCCGTTCCTGCAATTTCCTCCGGCGAAAAACGGCTGTAGATAGCCGACGCCTTTTCGCCCAGCATAAAACAGCTCAGGGTAAGATAGCCGCTCAAAATGCCTTCATCAGTACGCAGGCTGTACGAAGGCTGTTCCACAAATTTCTGCACCAGCACCTTGTCACTGTCCCGCTGCACCACCTCGTCGGCATTCGGCACGTACTTCTCGCTGACCAGCCTGCCAGCCTCGTCCACTACATGAATGCCGTTGCCCTCCCTGCCCCAGATAGGCTTTTTTATCCATTTTTCCGTCGGCAGGGTGCCCGCCTTCTGCTGGACTGCAAAATCCCGCTCAAAATACGAAGGCAGCATGTACTCGCGAATAACCTGCAGCTCCTCCCGCGTAAATATCATGCCCGCCTTGTCGCTATGGGCAAGGCTCCATACCAGAGCCTGAAAGCCCTTGCTCTGCATGATGATAGCCTCCGGCGGGTTGAACAGATGGAACCTGCCGGCCTTATAGCCCTGCATGAACATGGTTCCCAGAGAAGTCCCGTCCTCCGCAGTTTCCTCAATCAAGAGCTCCATCGGGTGCAGTCTGTAGAGAACAGCCGCCGTCCGCCCGTCCGGCAGCTGCACACTGCCATCAGGATTGACCCCCAGCTCATAGAAGGACGCAAAAACCACCATGTTATCAGGGTACAAAGAGCCAATAGCCTCCTTCAGCGCCCGCATCAAAAACAGGGTTGTCCCCCTGTCCTCCACATAGTCCTCAAAGCAGGAGAACACAAAGGGATGCTCCGTGCTGATCCTGCCCCGCTGCAAATCCACCTCGATGCTGTATGTCCTGTCAAAAATATATTTCAGCCAGTCCTTCAGCTCCTCATAGCTGTCGCGGTTCGGATTCCTGCGGCGGTGGTAGCGGCACGCCATCCTGTTGCCATAAAAGGCCTCAATCACGGCGCAGGGCGTATCGGCATTGATTTCCACCATATACAGCCTGCGGCGGCTGTCAAAGACGAAATCAAAGCGGCTCAGCCACGTAGGCAGTCCCAGCATATTCTGCTGATGCAGGAAGGGACGCATCCCGGCAGGAATCTCCATGTCCTCCATGAACTCATCACTGCAATTCTGAAACACCTCTGTCACCTTGCAGAAAATCCTGAACAGCTTCTCGCTGGCTTCCCTCAGCTCGGCAATCTGTGCCTCGGACATCCCGGTTATCTCAACTGTCGGATAGCGGTTGTCAAAGCCCGGATATTCCACAAAGGGGAAAATCTCCCTGTCCAGGGTATCAATCCAGTCATTACGCTCAATCATGATGTCGCGCTCCTTGCCCCGGCAGAGCCAAAGCCCGTCTTGGCACCGGATTTTACGCTGGTGCCGTTATTCTGCGCCTTGGCATCGGCATTGTTGCCGGTAATGGCACGGGAAGCCACCCTGCCGGCTGCGCCGTAAGGACGATACTTGTCATCCCTTTCCTCCTTGGTCAGTGGATGCAGGTTCCCCCTTGCCACATAGCGCCCGCCGGCCTTGTCATAATATCCCGGCTGGCTCGGCTGCAGGCCGTGGAACAGGAAGTAGCCCATCGCCATACCGGAAAGCAGTCCCGCCGTCCCCGATACAAAATTCAGGTTATTGTTTTCATCCCGCCTGAAGGTGACCTCCCTGCCATCATCATATACCGCTGTTTCCGTTCCATCCTCGTTACGGTGCAGGGTATACGGATTGCCCGCATCATCCACCATCTGCTCATCCTCATACTCATAATCAAGGCTGGCACAATCCTCTTCACCGAGGCAGCCAGCCGTCACAACAGCCACAGAGGCCGCTGTAAATGCGGCCAGAATCCTGGCCGTCTTACCTGATACATTAAACATTGCAATACCTCATTAATGTAATATAAAAAGACATTTACAATATATCTTTTTAACGGCTTCAGGTCAATGTGACATTTTTCCCAGTTAAAGCGCTGAAATATCTTCCCCTGCACCATCCGCTGTCAGCCTGCCCGCAATCGCCTCCATGTGGCGTCCATCCGTACCGCAGCAGCCTCCAAAAATTCTGCAGTCACACAGCTTTCTCAGCTTCAGCATGTCCTCCGCCAGAGCTTCCGCACCGGAATATGGTAGTTTTAACCCATGCTCCAGCACATCATACTCCGCGGCTGCCGCATTGGCCTGTATGCCGCAGAACCTTTGCCGCACTACATCAAAGCGGTTAAAGGGCTGGCTCAACGCCTCGTAGACAAACCGGGGATGGACGCAATTAGCCATGTAGCACAGCGGCCTTTCCGCCACCAGATTATCAATATAGTCAATGGCCTCCGTCAAAAGGCTGCCATCTATCAGCCTGCCATCCCGGCGCAGGGTAAAGCTGATGATGTAAGGCAGCCCTGTTTTGGCCATAGCCAGTGCCATGCCTGCCGCCTCTGACAAATTTGGCTGCAGGGCCGCATACAGAAAATCTGCCCCTGCCGCCGCAAAAAGCTCCGCTTCAAAGGCGTGAAACCGCTCTGCCTGCCCCTCATCCTCTATCGCACCCTCGCCGGTATAGGCATCACCGCGGCAGCCCAGCATGCCGCCGATATACATCTCCTGCAAGCCCTCGGCCAGAAGCTGTTCCTGCACCTCACGAAGAAGCGCCACATTTTTTTCTGCCAGCGATGCGTCATGGCCGCTGCCCGACAGCCTGTCTGCATTCAGCCTGCGGGTGGGGGTGGTAGCAATAAAAGGCAGCCTGTGCCTGATGGCAATGTGCCCATACTCCTGCCACAATTCCTTTAGCGCCGACCGTCCCTGCCGCGCCTCAACAAGCGCCGCCATCACCAGCCGTTCATGAAACCTTATGCCGTATTCAGTTTTCAGACGCTCCCCCAGCGCCCCTTCCATTAAAATTCCCCTATTGTTTCTGAAGCACTCTGCCAAGCCTGCCCCGGATACCATCGTTAAATCTCCTCCATAACCTCAATGTAAAAGCTGACCGGACGAAACCCGTCATTGCAGGAAATCATGGCCGATTGGGGATTTTTCATCCAGCCTTCGTATATATCCTGCCCGCCGTGGGCCAATGTCATCACGAAGGGCGAAATCGTCTCCCATGCACTATCGCAGAAGCCCTCCGGCCTGCGCCACCCATCAGCGATAAACACCTGCCCTTCCTGCATATCGCAGGCATGCTCTATGGGATTTTCATATTTTGCCATCAAATCCTGATAACATGCAATCCGCATGACCGTAATTTTTATCTTCCTCATAACGCACCACACTTCTCAATTTTTTATTTTAGTATAACATATTTGCAAATTCCATATTGCCTAAAATCAAAAAGTTTGCTATAATACATTCTGTTGCGGTTGTAGCTCAGCTGGATAGAGCATCTGCCTCCTAAGCAGGGGGTCGCGCGTTCGAATCGCGCCAATCGCACCAGATGAAAATAACCTCGAAGACTGTGGGGACACAGACTTCGAGGTTTTTTGCTTTTTCCAATGCGTTATTTTCGGGGCTCAAAGCCTCCCCGGCATGTGCGGCGCACTACATCCTGTACGTCATATACTGCATGTCATGCATCATGCCGGTGCAGCAGGTTCATCACCTGCTGAACGGTAAGTGCCAGATTTTCCCTTGTCACCGTCAGCTCCATTGCCTGCTCCACCGTCATAGGCGCGTGCAAAATAGGAAAATACGCGTCTATGCCGTGCCCGTTCACCTCATGAGCATCACTGGCCGCACAGCCGCAGAGCGCCACCGTACAGCAGTCCGGCTTGCATTTCTTTGCCAGCTGTGCCACACCTGCCGGAGCCTTGCCCATGGCAGTCTGCCTGTCCATGCGCCCCTCTCCGGTAATAAGCACGTCAGCATCCCGCAAGGCATCCTCAATGCCGATAGACTGCAATATCAGGCTCACGCCCGGCGTAAGCTCGCCGCCTAAAAAAACATGAAAGGCAAATCCGAGGCCCCCGGCCGCACCGGCGCCCGGCATATCCTTGCCACGGCGCGCCATCACCTTCTCAGCAATATCTGCAAACCTGCTGATATCAAAATCCATGCGGCTGACTATCTCCGGCGTAGCTCCCTTCTGCGGCCCATACACATGTGAACAGCCATTGATGCCGCACAGGGGATTATTTACATCACAGGCAATATGGAATTCACATTCCGCCAGCAGTCCGTGAACCCCTGACACGTCAATCGAAGCAATTTCTGCCAGATCGCGCCCGTAACAGCCTGCCTCCGAACCATTCTGGCGCAGAAACCGCCAGCCCAGGGCTGTCAGCATGCCAAGCCCGCAGTCATTGGTGGCGCTGCCGCCAATCCCCACGATAAACTTTCTGCAGCCCTGCTCCATAGCCGCAATAATCAGCTGTCCCAGTCCATAGGTGGTAGTGTGCAGGGGATTCCGCCTTTCCTCCGGTACCATAGTCAGCCCCGACGCATCCGCCATCTCAATGACAGCCGTCCCGGTTGCCGGCAGATAGCCATAGCGGCTCAGCACCGTTTCGCCCAGAGGCCCCATAACCTCGACGGGCACAATCTGCCCGCCCAGTCCCTGCGTCATAGCATCAACAGTTCCCTCGCCGCCATCGGCCAGCGGAAAAACCTGTACCTCATCCCGGGGAAATCTGTCCAGCACAGCCCGCTTCAGGACACTGCCCGCTTCCATAGAAGAAATACTCCCCTTAAAGGAATCCACGGATATTACAATTTTCATGCGCACTCCCCCTCATAAGCACCTTCTCAAATCACAGCAGCACCAGCGAAGCCAGGAAAATAGCCAGCATGGATACCACTCCCACAACCAGGGTCATCACGGTCTGCGTCCTGTAGCCGTCCTGCGGGTCCATACCAGTAAAATTGGTAACAACCCAGAAATAGCTGTCGTTGGCATGGGAAACGGTCATTGCCCCCGCGCCTATGGCCATAACAGTCATCAGGGCAGCCATTTCGCTGTTCAGCCCCAGCGCCGTCATCATGGATGCAGAATCGGAGAACATGCCCATAATACCAGCCGTAGTTGTAATCGCCACCGTCGAAGACCCCTGTGCTGTCTTTAGTATAGCAGAAATCAGGAACGGGAAAAAGATGCCGACGCTGGCTAAAAATGTTGCATTTGCCTTCATGAAATCAACAAAGCCGGCCGCAGTAATTACCTTGCCCAGCACACCGCCTGCCGCCGTTATAAACAGGATAGGGCCTACGGTTTTCAATGTGTCGTTGGTAATAGCCGAAAACTCTTCCATCCTGCCCGTATCTGCCAGCAGGCAGACAGCAAAGAGCAGACCCACTGTCAGGGCGATAATCGGCGTCCCCAAAAATTTCAGCCCGGTGGCTACGGCTCCCTCCATGCCGGCCATTGTGACAATGGAGCCCGCTGCCATAAGGATAATCGGCATGACAATCGGCGCAAAAGAAGCAAAAGCACCCGGCAGTCTGCCATAGCCTGCAATCAGCTCCTCATAGCTCCTTTCATCGGCTGTCCCGCCTGCCACCTGGACAGGTATATTCCTGCGGCTGATATACACAGAAAAGGCATAGGCGGCCAGCAGGGCAGGCACGGAGGCCACTACGCCCACCAGAATAACCGCGGCCAGGTTATCACCCAGCCCCAGGGAACCGGCCGCCGCAATCGGCCCCGGCGTAGGCGGAATAAACACATGCGCCACATACAGTCCTCCCGAAAGGGCAACCGCCATTCCCACAGGGCTGGTTCCCTTCAGCTTTTCGCACAGTGCCTTGCGGATAGGGTTCAGGATAACAAAACCACTGTCACAGAATACAGGAATCGAAACAATCCACCCCATCAGCATCAGGGCCAGCTGCGGGTGCTTCTCGCCCACACAGCGGATAACCACATCCGCCAGCCGGATGGCTGCGCCTGTCTTTTCCAGGATGAGGCCAATCAAAGCACCTAAGATGATAACGATACCGATGCTGGAAAAAATTCCCGAAAACCCGGAGCCAATAATCCCCGGAATCTTAGCCAGCGGCAGGCCGACAACTATGGCCAGCAGCAGCGACGTGCCCATCAGCGACAAAAACGGATGCACATGAAATTTGGAAATCGCCGCTATCATCACCACTATAGCCAGACAAAAAACAACAAGAAGCGGAATACCGGTCATCAGAAATACCCCCTTTAACAACCTTTGAAAATTATGTTTCATCCTGTTTGCTATTATAACATTAAAAAATAGCGACAATATATGTTACACAGAACACAATTATCGCTATTTTTATATTCTTCATGCCGTGATATGCTATTGCAGATTCATTTCCTGATAAAAATAAATTACCAGATAAAACACCGCGCTGGAGCGCAGGGAACGGGGATCATAGCCTGTCCGTGCCGCAATCCTCCTCAGATGCTGCTGCAGGGTATTTTTATGGATAAATAGCGCCTCAGCCGTCCGGATGATGGAACCATCATGCTCAAAAAAGCATTCCAGCGTATTCATCGCCTCTGCCAGCTCCTGCCTGGTATATCCCTTGAAAATTTTCTGCACATACCGCTGCTTGACAAGAAGAGGTATCATATCGGCAAAAATCTCCATATTGATTTCATCATACCCCTTTATGTGGATATTGCCCTTTCTATGGCACGACTGCAGAGCCTTTTTCGCCTGCAGAAAAGCATCGCTGAGATGAATGCTATCCTGCGCCTGCCCATCAATGCCGACGCATATATCCCAGCCCTGCCGCCCGGCAGCCTCCCGCAGCTTTCCGGCCAGCCCATATACACCCTCCCTGTCGCAGATACTGGTCAAAAACACCATCAGCTGGCTCGTAACCGTACAGATACAGCGGCTGTCAGCTTTCTTCACCACGGGCTCCAGCTTCTGCAATATCTCATGGCGGCCGGCCAGCAGCTCATTGTCACGCGAAACAAAATCTGCCACCAGTATACGCCTGGGCATCTGCAGCTCTATCCCCAGATCACGGCCCCGCTCTATCTGCTCCCTGCTGAGAAAGGCCTCGCTGTGGGCCAGCACCTCTGCCAGAAACAGCGACTGCTGATACCGCAGATTGCTCTGCATGCGCGCATATTCCTGCTGATGCACCAGAAGCTCCGTCATCTTGCGGATGATATTTGCCAGAGGGAGAATTTCCTCATATTGGCCTGTAATGCCCAGCACCCCTATAGGCTCCCCCTCAACCTTCAGCACAAAATTTGTTCCCCGCCGCGTTCCGGGAAACTCATCGTCATAGGATATGCGAAGCTCATCCAGCCCCTCCTGTATGATGCGCGCCGCTCCGCCATGATAGGTGTTCACGCGTTCCGGATCCGTACTGGCAATAATCATCCCCTTCCTGTTCATCAGGTTGATTTTTTGCGGCAGCACCTGATTAATTTCCTTGACGATTGCCTTCGCCTGATTTTCCTGCAGTTCCATATCTATCCCCCCGTTCTTCTGTCCATTATACCACACTGCAGCCCCTGTATCCCTGCCATCACCCCCGCAGGAAGGGCCTCCGCCAAAAGTTTCTTTGCGACCATTGTCGAAAACGTGCAAATTTCCTCTGCTCATGTTATAATAGCAGGGAATGAATTATCAATGATAATTATTGTGTAACTAATATTTGGAGGTTTTGAAAAATGAGCGAAGAGTGTACCCATGATTGTTCCAGCTGCGGTCAGGAATGCGGCGACCGCACAGAGCCGCAGAGCTTTCTGGCCCAGGCAAACCCTGAATCGCGTGTCAAAAAGGTAATCGGCGTTGTCAGCGGCAAGGGCGGCGTCGGCAAATCGCTGGTCACTTCCCTGCTGGCCTCGGCCATGCAGAAAAAAGGCTATCAGACTGCCATCCTTGATGCTGATATCACCGGACCGTCCATACCGCGCATGTTCGGCATTTCCTACAAGGTAATCGGCAACGAAAACGGCCTGATTCCTGCCACTGCGGCCAACGGCACCAAGGTTATGTCCGTCAATCTGCTCCTGCCCAATGAAACCGATCCGGTGGTCTGGCGCGGGCCTATTATCGCAGGCACGGTAAAACAGTTCTGGACAGACGTATGCTGGGGCGATATTGATTATATGTTCGTGGATATGCCGCCGGGAACAGGCGATGTTCCCCTGACTGTATTCCAGTCCCTGCCGGTTGACGGCATCGTAGTCGTTACCTCTCCCCAGGAGCTGGTGGGCATGATCGTGGAAAAAGCCGTCAAGATGGCAGATATTACCCATACCCCTGTGCTGGGGCTGGTGGAAAACATGTCCTACTTTGAATGTCCTGACTGCCACGCAAAGCACAGGATTTTCGGCGACAGCCATATTGAGGAGCTGGCCGCCAGACATGGCATCGAAGCCTCCGCCCGGCTGCCGATTAATCCTGCACTGGCCGCGGCCAGCGACAGGGGAGAAATTGCCTCCGCCGATACAGCCGACTGGCTGGATGGCCTCACAGCCTTTATCGAAGCAAAGCACGGCGTAAAATAAAAGCATGCCATAGAACTGCACACTAAAACAGGGTTGCCGGACCAGCAGATTGCCTGCTGGCGGCAGCCCTGTTTTTTTCATGCCATGCCGGATGTGCGCCCCATGTCACTTTATCCGGCGTGAAAAATCCATCCTGAAAAATTTATCCTGATTTTAAATCCTGAACTTCATAACCTCGTCCTGCAGGTTCTGGGCGAGCACTGCCAGCGCCCTGCTGCCCTCTGCCATCTCATGCACCATGGCAGTCTGCTGCTCCGTAGCCGCAGAAACAGACTCGGCCTCGGTCGCGGTATTGCGGCTCAGCTCCTCTACTCTCTGCACACCGCTGACCACTACGCGGCTGCTTTCATCTGCACTGCCGATTCCCCTGCGGGAAGCCTCGATATGCTCATAAAGCTGTTCGATAAGGCCGCTGATATTCTGGAAGGCCTCGCCTGATTTGTGCACCATTACCTTGCCCTGCTCAACCTCGCGCTGACCGGCCTCCATCGCCCTGACTGCACCATCCGTATCAGACTGGATAGTACGTATCAGGTCTGCAATGCTCTGGGCAGCCTCTGCCGATTCTGCCGCCAGCTTGCGCACTTCCTCGGCCACAACTGCAAACCCCTTGCCTGCCTCACCGGCGCGGGCCGCTTCAATGGCCGCATTGAGGGCAAGCAGATTTGTCTGGGCTGTAATGGCCGTAATGGTATCCACAATCTGCCCTATTTCCTTGGAGCGCTCTCCCAGGCCGACTACAACCCGTGAGGACTCCGCCATCTGGCGGCTCATGGATTCCATCTGCACCACTGCCTGATTTACAGCCTGCTGGCCGCTCTCTATGCCGCGCCTGCTGTTTTCCGCGGCTTCCTGCATGCTGCCGGCCTTGTTCAGAAGCTCGTCCATCTGATGCCCCATATCCTCGGCCTTGTCCTTGATATCCCCCAGAACGCTGGTCTGGCCGGATACGTCGCCCGCCATGCTGACGGTATTGCTCGCCACCATGGTGATGCTTTCGGATGTCTGGTCGGCACTCGCAGTCAGCTCCTCGCTGGAAGCCGCTACCTGCTGGGCCGAATTGCTTATGACGGTCAGGAGATTGCGCAGCTTATCCTTCGTCTTGTTCATGGACTGCGCCAGCATGGCAATCTCGTCACTGCCGTCTATCTGCACATCCGGCAGCGTCAAATCTCCTTCCGCCATTACCTGCAGAGTTTTTTCTACTTCTTTCAGCGGCGCTACACCTTTTCTGGCCGCAATGGAAATAAGCACAGCAAAGACAACAACCATCACCAGCACAACGCCTACCATGGTATAAATAAACCTTGTCTGCAGACTGGTCAGCTCCTCAGCCGGCAGGCCCATATACAGCATGCCGATAACTGCGCCGTCTTCCCCCGTGAGTGGCTTGTATACAGCCATATAGTCGCTGTCCCCCACCACGACCATGCCTGTGTACATCTCGCCACGCTGCAATACAGCTTCCTGTACGCTTTTGTCTGCCTCCGTACCCACCATGCGCTTGCCGCTGCCGTCCTTGGCGGTGGTAGCCGCACGGGTACCCATGTCAAAGACAGTTACGGCATTGCCTGTCAGCTGACCGAAATGGTCCACAATCTCATTGTTGCCTGTCAGCTTCATCTCACCCTTGTACAGACCATCGCTCTTTTTGGCCCAGGCTCCCGGATTTACCCTGTTAATGGCATCCTCCATCTGCTTCAGATCCGAATCCGCCTTGGACTGCAGTGCTGTTTCAAAGCCCGTATCTGCAATAAAGTAGCTGATAGCCCCCACTATCACGCATGCTACAATCATACAGGCATTGACAAACACAATCAGCTTTTTCTCTAACCCCATTATATTTTCCTCCTTTTTTGATACCCCTTCCTTCATCCACAAAAAACTCTGCTGCGATAAATAACAAAATGGATTGATTCTCCATATTTGTTGATACTGTCACTATTCTACATACTATGCCAAAATCCTGCCTGAAAACTAAATTTTTTAGAAAAAAATGGCTTTTGCAAAGCAATATTAAAGCTCCGCAAAGGCCATCTCATTACATTATTTAATTATAATAAATCTGATGTTTTGCATGCAGCATCATCCCCTGGCGGCCAGCGCCTCACTGCTTCCGGCCGCCTCATCAGCGATTTCCTCCAGAGATTTCTGACGGCTTTCCACGCCCAGGCACACCACAATCAGGGAAACCGCCAAAAATACACCGGCAAAGAGCATGAAAATGCCGCTGCTGCTCATCTGGCTGCCAATCATCATGCCCACCATGGCCGGGGCAATCATGCTGCCAATCCGGCCAAAGCCTGCCGCCCAGCCGCTGCCCAGAGCGCGGATAGCGGTTGGATACAGCTCCGGCGTGTACGTATAAAGCACGCCCCAGGCGCCCAGGTTGAAGAAGGACATCGCCGCGCCCCATGCCAGAAGCTCGCCCGGTGTAGCCGCATTGCCGAAGAAATAGCTGGCCACGCCGCTTATCAGCAGAAACAGCGACAGGGTATACTTGCGGCCGATTACATCCACCAGCCAGGCCGCACAATAATAGCCAGGCAGCTGTGCCAGTGTCATAATCAGCACGTACTCAAAGGTCTTAACCACCGTAAAGCCCTGCTGGAATACGATGGACGGCAGCCACATAAAGATGCCGTAGTAGCTGAAATTAATGCCGAACCAGGCCAGCCACAGCATCAGGGTACGGCGGGCAAACATGCCTGACCACAGGCTGCTGAACTTCGGCTCCGCCACCGTGGAGGTTCCCTTCTCCACATCGCTGAGCTCCTTGTCAAAGGGTGCGCTTGCCACATGCAGCTTCTTTTCCAGCATCAGCACAATTTCCTGCGCCTCCCCTATGCGTCCCTTTGAAATCAGATAGCGCACGGACTCAGGCATGTGCAGGCGAATCATGAATACATACACGGCAGGCAAGGCGCCGATAAAGAAAGCAATCTGCCAGCCGTACTGCGGAATCAGCAGGTACGCAATGCAGGCCGCCGCCAGCCATCCAAGCCCCCAGAAGCTCTCCAGCAGGACGATAAAGCGTCCTCTCAGCTTTGTGGGCGCATACTCCGTCATCAATGTAGCCGCAACCGGCAGCTCGCCGCCGAGGCCGAAGCCCACCAAAAAACGGAAGATCAGCAGGGATTCATAATTCCACGACAGGGCACAGGCACCGGTGGCCAGGCTGTAAAGAACCACCGTCAGCGAAAATACCAGCTTCCTGCCAATCCTGTCCGCTATGGTGCCGGAAATAACAGCTCCCAGCGCCATGCCGATAAAGCCGACACTGCCAATCCAGCCCATCTGCTCAGGCGCCAGTCCCCAGTCCTTTGCCAGAATCGGCAGGACGAAGGAAATCAGTCCCGTGTCCATAGCATCAAACAGCCAGCCCAGGCCTGTCACGGCCAGCAGCTTATAATGAAAAGAGCCTACCGGCAGCTTCTCAAGTCTTTCTAAAAGCAAAATAATTCCTCCTTCGCTTTTTCACATGACAAGACACCTATAAATACACAGCCACTATTCTGACACAAATACTCAGAAAAATCAAGTCAAAAACAAAAAAATCCCTGAAGCCGGCATGTACGCAAAAAATGCAGGCTGAAAAACTCCAGCCTGCATAAAAACTATATGCATCACAATATGTAAATTTATTCCGCCTCTCTCACGTATACCCTTGCCGCCTTGAATTCACCCAGCAGCTTCCACTCGGCCACGTTAAAGTCCTTCTCAAAGGAATCAAACCGGCGGTTGTTCAAAATCAGGAAAACCCGCTTGTCTGACGGCAGCTCTTCAAAGGAAATAAAAGGCATAACATTCTTGGCATTCCAGCTTTTGCCATCCGGCAGCATGCCCGGAATATCCTTTGCCCTTTCCAGTCGATAGACCATCTTCTGCCCGTAAAAAACAATCGACGTCTTGTAGTCGCCATAGCTGACAACCAGATCATCATCCGTCACAATATCCTTGTACACAGCCGCCACATTTTTGCCGCTGTACCCCTCATCGGAGCAGGCAGGCACCGCCAGGGCAAAGGTCAGTATGCCGTAGACCGCCACCGCACCAATCACCATGCGCTTGACAAAAAGCTCCCTGTTGTAGAGGTAACGGGCTATCAGGATGGCAATCGGCAGCAGCGCCGGCAGGGTATAGGTGGTGTATTTGGTAGCCATGCACTGATAGAAAATATTTACCACCAGCGCCCAGGTCAGGAGAAATGCCGTGGTCATATCAACCACAGGCCTCTGACGCAGCTTAACATACTTCCTGATGACCGCCGGCAAAGTCCAGCTCCAAGGCAGGCAGCCCAGGAAGAAAATCATCAGATAGTACCACCACACATCCCAGCGGGGATGCTCCGACTGAGTGGCCCGCAGGAAATTATGCACGCCCAGAAAATTGTTGATAAAATCCATGCCGTGAATGGTATACATCATGTAATACCAGCTGCCGGCCACCAATGCGTACAGCACCAGTCCGGAAGGCAGGCGGAGATAGAGAAACTCCTTGAAATCACGGCGGATGCACAGAAACACCGTCAGCACAAAGCCCGGCAGCAGCAGGCCGATAGGCCCCTTATCCAGCGTCGCCAGCCCGGCAAACAGATAGCAAAGATAATACAGATTCCTCCTGCCGGTGGAATACCCCAGAAAGAAGAAAACCAGCACCGCATTAAAAAATACGAACAAAGTCAAATCAGTGATAACCGTCTTGGACAGAAGCCAGTATTCAAAGCAGGTGCCGAGAATACCCGCCGCCATCAGCCCCGTTTTCCTGTCATACAGCCTGCGGGCAAAGCCATAGGCCATCCACAAGCCCAGCACGCCGAACACCCCCGGAAAGAAACGGGAGGAAAACTCGCTGACGCCGAACAGCTTGTAGGCGGCAATCAGCTCCCAGTAAAAGAAGGCCGGCTTATCATACCAGTAATTGCCATAAATACGCGGCGACACATAATCACCCGACCTGAGCATTTCCACCGCAGTCAGGGTATAATTGGACTCCACCGGGTCGGTAATCGCAATGGCCCAGTTGCCCAGCATAAACAGGATAAATCCCACAGCACCGATAAGCAGCAGATCTCGTTTCGCAGTTGTCATTTCACAGCTCCCCTCAGCAATATTCCATCATACGCACTACAGGCATCATACGCCCCGGAGGCGCCCGTCATTCATCAGCACGACGTATATCTGCTCCCAGCATTACCAGCTTGGATACAAGGTTATCATAGCCGCGGTCAATGTGGTGAATGTAGCCGATACGGGTTTCACCCTCAGCCACCAGCCCCGCCAGCACCATCGCCGCACCGGCACGCAGATCCGTGGCCTTTACGGCACAGCCATGCAGCCTGTTTACCCCCTCAACCATGGAGGTACGGCCGTCAATGCGGATATTCGCCCCCATCCGCTTCAGCTCATCAACGTGCATAAAGCGGTTCTCGAACACCGTCTCCGTCACGCGTCCCATGCCCTCGGACACCGTCAGCAGTGCCATGAACTGCGCCTGCATATCGGTAGGAAAACCCGGATACGGCAGGGTCTTGATGTCCACAGCCCGCGTGCGCCTGTCGCAGACCACCCGGATGCCGTCAATGTTTTCCTCAATGGTAACACCGGCTTCCTTCAGCTTGGCAATCACAGGCTTCAAATGCTCGCTGATGGCATTTTCAATATACACGTCGCCCTTGGTCATAGCGGCGGCCACCATGTATGTGCCTGCCTCGATACGGTCAGGAATAATGGTATAATTCCTGCCGGTCAGGCTCCTCACGCCCTCAATCTTGATTACATTGGTTCCGGCGCCGCGCACCCTGGCTCCCATGACATTGAGATAATTGGCCAAATCAATAATCTCCGGTTCCTGGGCAGGATTTTCAATAATGGTCGTTCCCTCTGCCATAGATGCCGCCATCATGATATTCTCCGTGGCGCCGACGCTTGGAAAATCCAGATATATTCTTGCGCCCTTTAACCCGTCCGGTGCCGTAGCCTCAATGTAGCCGTGTCCGATATCAATCCTGGCGCCCAATGCCTCAAAGCCCTTGAGATGCAGGTCAATCGGCCTCGTCCCTATGGCACAGCCGCCCGGCAGGGAAATCTTGGCCCGCCCGCAGCGCGCCAGAAGCGGCCCGATAATCAGGAACGAAGCGCGCATCTTGCGCACCAGGTCATACGGAGCCTCACAGCTGGTAATATTTGAGCTGTCAACCAGCAGGGTATTCTTATCCGCATCAAATTCCGCCTTTACACCCAGCTGCTCCAGCACGGCGCTCAGGGTATGCACGTCATCCAGTGCCGGAACCTCCTCCAGCTTGCTCGGCATCTCCTGCCCCAGCAGGGCAGCTGCAATAATCGGCAGTACCGCATTCTTAGCTCCACTGATTTTCACCCTTCCACGCAGGGGCTTGCCACCATTTATAATCAATTTTTCCATTTATGTATATTTTCCTCCCACAAACTGTATGCAGCAGCTTATTTCTATAAAAATCTATCTAAGACATACTTCTAACGAGTAACATACTTCAGTTTATCATTTATAGTCAGCACATGCAAGTAATATTATTTTTGACGTTTATTGCTCATTTCTGAAATATTTTGCTTGATTTTGATTTTAATTGGTGGTATTATATACTCAACAAGAGGAAAGGACTTGATGAAGATGCTGACCGAAGAACGGTATTCCGCTATTCTGCATACCCTGAACGAAAAAAAAGCTGCTACCGTCAGCCAGCTGGCGGCAAAGCTCCAGGTATCCGAATCAACCATACGGCGTGATCTGATTGCCCTGGACAATGCAGGCAAGCTCTGCAAGGTACACGGCGGCGCCACCCTGAACGGCAACCTCTACATTACTCAGGAGGATGATGTGCCTACCAAGCAGGATCAGCATAACAGCGAAAAGGACCTGATTGCCAGCCATGCCGCCAGCCTGATTGAACCGGGAGATTTCATATTCATTGATGCGGGAACCACCACCTTCAAGCTGATTGACTACCTGCCACAGCAGGCCGCGGCCAATGTCACCTTTGTCACCAACGGCATCCAGCACGCAGCGAAGCTGGCAGCCATGGGGCTGAAGGTGTACCTCCCCGGCGGCAGGCTGAAGCCTGTCACCCAGGCACTGGTGGGAACGGAAGCCATCCGCAGCCTGTCCTGCTACAACTTTACCAAGGGCTTCTTCGGTGCCAACGGCATCAGCAGTACAGCGGGTTTTTCCACGCCGGATTTCAGCGAGAGCAATGTGAAGTCCGAGGCTATGCGCCGCTGCCGGAGCTGCTTTGTACTGGCAGACAGCTCAAAGTTCAAGCGCATTTTCCCCATCACCTTTGCCCAGCTTCCAGATGCAGCCATCATCACCGACGTGCTGCCTGACAGCAAGTACAAACAGCTTACAACTATTATTGAGGTAGGAGAAGAAAAATGATTTACACAGTTACCTTTAATCCGGCCCTTGATTATATCGTCCGCCTGGACAGCTTTACCGCCGGTGAAATCAACCGCGTAAAATACGAGCAGGTATTGGGCGGCGGCAAGGGCATCAACGTGTCCATCGTTTTGCAGAATCTCGGCCACGAAAGCACCGCACTGGGCTTTCTGGCAGGATTTACCGGCAGGGAAATCGTCCGCCAGCTGAAAGAATTCGGCTGCAGGAGCGATTTTGTGGAGCTGCCGGAGGGATTTTCCCGCATCAACGTAAAGGTCAAGGCCGAAACCGAAACCGAAATCAACGGCCAGGGGCCGAATATCACCCCGGAAGCACAGGCGGCGCTGTTTGACAAGCTGGACAAGCTGCAGGCAGGCGACACGCTGGTGCTGGCCGGCAGTATTCCAAACACCCTGCCGGATGATATCTATCAGCGGATTATGGGCAGGCTGGAAGGCCGTGGCATCAACATCGTGGTGGATGCCACCAAACAGCTTCTCATGAAGGTGCTGCCATACAAGCCGTTCCTCATCAAGCCAAACAATCATGAGCTGGGTGAGATGTTCGGCGTAATCTTAAAGACAAAAGAGGAAATCATCGAGCATGCCAAAAAACTGCAGGAAATGGGTGCCCGCAACGTGCTGATTTCCATGGCCGGTGACGGTGCCATGCTCCTGACGGAGGACGGCACTGTATACCAGAGCCCTGCACCAAAGGGAACCCTGGTCAACTCCGTAGGAGCGGGGGATTCCATGGTAGCCGGCTTTATCTGCGGCTACAAGGAAACCGGTTCTCTGGAGGAAGCGTTCTACATGGGCGTTGCCACCGGCTCCGCCTCCGCATTTTCCGAAAACCTTGCCACCAGGGCAGAAGCAGATGCACTGCTGGCAACTATCCGCTAGCGGCCCGGCGGCAGAAGCAGAAGACCGCCACCATAAAAAAGTGGCTTTCAAGTCACTAAAAGGCCACTCACCATTAAACAGTATGAAAGGCGTCAGGGTGTAAGCAGCCCGGCGCCTTCCAAAAAAATCCGCCAGGGGTAGCGGATTTTATACATGTCATTATTTTATTTAAAAAGCAGAAGGGACGAATTACTATGAAAATCAGGGATTTATTAAGTACG
Source organism: Anaerovibrio sp. (assembly GCF_051866355.1). GTDB lineage: Bacteria > Bacillota > Negativicutes > Selenomonadales > Selenomonadaceae > Anaerovibrio. Next base: position 24,321 of record NZ_JBJDWZ010000178.1, read on the forward strand.
GAAAGCATTCAGCTGAATGCGGCTCCAGCCTCAAAATCCGATGCCATCAACGCACTGGTGGATTTGATGGACGCTGCCGGCAGATTGTCCGACAAAAAGCAATATCTGGCCGACGTGCTGAAAAGGGAAGCCTCCGGCACCACCGGACTGGGTGACGGCATTGCCACTCCTCACGCCAAGAGCAAGGGCGTAAGAAAAGCAGGCCTTGCAGCCATTACCGTACCGCAGGGCGTTGATTTTGAGGCTATGGACGGCCTGCCATCACGCCTGTTCTTCCTGATTGCGGCACCGGCAGATTCCAACGATACCCATCTGGAGCTTTTGAGCAAGCTGGCCACCATGCTGATGGATCCTGACTTTGTAAACGCCCTGGTAGCTGCCACCTCCGTGGAGGAATTCCTCAGCCTGATTGACGCCAAGGAAGCCAATTCCTTCAACGCCCGCAAATACCGCGCGGCCGCTGCGGATGCTTCCCGCAAGATTCTAGCTGTAACGGCCTGCCCTACCGGTATCGCCCATACCTTCATGGCCGCTGAATCACTGGAACAGCATGCCCAAAAGCGCGGCATCTGGATAAAGGTTGAAACCAACGGCTCCGGCGGTGCCAAAAACGTTCTCACCCGTCAGGAAATTGCCGAGGCGGAGTGCATTATCATTGCCGCCGACAAGAATGTTGAAATGGCCCGCTTCGATGGCAAGCCTGTCCTCAAGACAAAGGTGGCCAACGGCATCAACAAGGCAGACGAGCTTCTGGACAAGGCCCTCTCCGGCCAGGTTCCTGTTTACCGCCATGCCGGCGGCAGTTCCGCTGTTTCTGCTGATGACGGCGACAACGAAAGCATCGGCCGCCAGATTTACAAGCACCTGATGAACGGTGTTTCCCACATGCTGCCATTCGTTATCGGCGGCGGTATCCTTATTGCCCTGGCCTTCCTCTTTGATACCTTTGACCCGGCCAATCCGGGAGGCTTCGGCTCCAACACGCCTCTGGCAAAATTCTTCATGGGCGTAGGCGGCGCATCCTTTGGCTTTATGCTGCCGGTACTGGCCGGTTTCATCGCCATGAGTATAGCTGACCGTCCCGGCCTGGCTGTAGGCTTTGTCGGCGGCGCTATGGCTGCCTCCGGCGGCTCCGGCTTCCTGGGCGCCCTTTTGGCAGGCTTTGCCGGCGGCTATATCGTTGTCGGCCTGCGCAAGGTATTCTCCTGCCTGCCTGAGTCCCTTGAGGGCATCAAGCCGGTTCTCCTCTATCCTGTACTGGGCATCTTCATCATGGGCCTTCTGATGCAGTTTGTCATCACCCCACCAGTTGCCGGTATCAATGAATGGATGATGGATACCCTGAAGAACATGGACACCAGCTCCCGCATTATGGTTGGCCTGATTATGGGCGGCATGATGGCTGTTGACATGGGCGGCCCTGTGAACAAGGCTGCTTATGTAACCGGCACCGGCCTTCTGGCCGGCGGCGAGTACGGCGTAATGGCTGCTGTTATGGCCGGTGGCATGGTTCCGCCAATCGCTATCGCCCTCTGCACTACTTTCTTCGGCAACCGCTTCTCCGAAAATGAGAGAAAGTCCGGCATTACCAACTTTGTCATGGGCCTTTCCTTCATTACCGAGGGTGCAATTCCATTTGCGGCCGCTGACCCGCTCCGCGTCATTCCATCCCTGGTTGTAGGCTCGGCAGCTGCCGGTGCCCTGTCCATGGCTTTTGACTGCACTCTGCGCGCCCCGCATGGCGGTATCTTCGTAGTGCCGACCATCGGCAACCCGCTGATGTATCTGGCCGCAATTGCCATCGGCGCTGTTATCAGCTGCCTGATTATGAGCGTTCTGAAAAAGCCGATTAAGGACTAAAAACAGACAAGCCCTCCCATAATATATCCCATATTATTTTCCATATTAACGGCAAAACCCCTGAGATTTTTCTCAGGGGTTTTGTTCTGCCGGAAAACGCATCGGCTAAATAAAATATTCAATGGTCTTTTCTGCCGTCAGCAGAGTGTTATTATTGCCCAAAAGCACGGCTTCCCGTTCCTCCACAGGGCCAAAGGCGTACAGCGTCAAGTCCGTGGTATTGAACATGGATACAGGCACGATGCGGTTGTACTCACATGGATGGTCCAGCACCACCTGAACCTCCGGATAGCCCTCATAGGGAACGGCGCGAAAATACGGGTCAAACATGTACACCATGCCGTCCTTCATACCATTGAGCATCACATAATGCCACTCATCCAGCCACAGCCGCACCACGGCGGCGCCGCCCCGCGTCAGAATGTCATCCAGCCTGCCATCTGCCCCCAGATAGACCTGATGCTCCGAGATATAGCTGCTGACAACAGGCAGCTGCCCCACCCGGCTGAACTGCTTCAGCCAGTTGCTGAGGAACATCATTGCCATGTGAGAGGTGCCGCTTTTGCCGGGCGCCCCCTCCATATTGTAGCAGTCGAGGCAGTACAGCATCACATTGCGGATAATCTCCGGAGGGATTTCCTCACGCTGGAACAGGTAGCTGATGGCATCCAGCATCGCCGTCGGGCCGCAGTCATATTCTGTTAATTGATAATGCAAGGGATTTTTTGCCATATCTATCCTACACCTCCGACAAAATCAGGCCTGCCACCAGACGGCTGCCCTGCCATAAGTCTTCAATAGTGGTATATTCCTCCGTAGTGTGCATCTTGTACATGCCGTTGGAAAGCACAATGCCCTGAATTCCCTGCCGGGACAGCGGATTCTGGTCACTGCCGCCAAAGGTTTCCGTCAAATCCCCTGCCAGCCCCAGCTCCCGGCAGGACTGCTGAAACCTCGTTACAACATCTGCTTCTGCCGGCGTCGCGTAGCTGTGAATATGCACCTTATAAGTAAAATCCGCCCCGGCGCCTGCGGCTTCGGCAGTTTCTGTTGCCAGCCTTTCAATATCCGCCACTATTTCCATGACCCTTTCGTGATTATAGCCCCGTACCTCTCCCCGGATGGTACAAAGCTCCGGCACGATATTTATCATCCGGCCGCCCTCTATCGTGCCGATGTTGCAGGTGGTTTCCGCATCAAGATGCCCCTGGGGGATTTTGCCCAGCAGTTTTGCCATGATGGCAATAGCATTGATGCCCTTTTCCGGCTCCATGCCGGCATGGGCGGCCCTGCCCCGGACGGATGCCTGAAAGGAAACCAGCGTAGGGGCTTTCAGGGCGGCACTGCCAATCGTGCCCGTCAGGTCCAGCACATAGGATTCACGGGATTTGACCTGGGAAAAATCAAACCTGTCCAATCCCTCGCAATAGGTTTCCTCCGCCACGGAAAAGAGAATTTCCACGGGGCGATGGGGCCTGCCGCTATCCTGTGCCAGGCGTATGCCCTGCAAAATCTCCACCAGCCCTGCCACGCAGTCCGCGCCCAGCACAGCATCACCGGCAGAGCGGATGGTGCCATCCGGCTCCGTCACGGCCTGCTTGCCCTTTGACGGCTCCACTGTGTCCATATGCGCAGACAGCAGGATAGGCGGCCTTGCCAGCTCCCCCGGCAGATAGCCGTAGAGATTCCCGGCCTCATCCCGCCGCACCTCCATGCCCAGCCCTGCCAGCTTTTTCTGCAAGCTTGTCCCTATTGCCTGCTCTCCCCAGCTGGGAGCATCTATCCCAATAAGCTCCAAAAATTCATCCCTTAACTGCACCTTCGCCTGTTCCTCAAGGCCTTTCAGCCCTGCCAGAAATGCTTCTGCCATAACTCCCACTCCCTTAGACCGCATTTATACACAAAAGTATACTTTGTTAATTCTTACTAACGGAGTATATTATAGCATGTTTTTATCTCATAGTAAATATATATGACTTATATTTATTCTTTCACAGCAAATAATCTGTCAGCTCATCAGCTTGTCCCACAAACTCATAATCACATATACCACGCCTGCGGCAATCAGCGGCCCCACAGGAACCCCGCGGAAGAAAAATACACCTATCATCGTGCCGATAATCAGGGCCGTTGCTATCTCCGGGGATGATTTCATATAATCAACCCCCAGATACCCGGAAACCGCTACCAGAATGCCCACAAATATGGAAACGACGCCCGCCGGACTGCGGAAGCAGTGCACAATATTTTCCCAGGTAATCTTGCCGGTGGCAATCGGCACCAGAATAGCCGTCGTCAAAAGTATAATCCCCCAGCTGATGCCCTTTGCCCCTATCACCTCCAAAAGCTGATGCAGACCCAGTATTTTCATCACCAGCACAGCCGCCACCGCGTAAGCCACGGACATATTGTGGCCTATCAGGCTGATTGCCAGCAGTGCCAGCATAATCACATATTCCTGCCCCATCGACAACACCTCACTAAAACTCTCTTATTCACAAAATATCTCAAATAACAATTATAACAAAAAAACGTAAATGCAACGCAAAAATTTACGTTGCATTTACGAATCATACATATATTGCTGCTGCCGCTTCAACTGCCAACGGCCCCCTCACGGCCAAAGCCGTCAGAACCCGTCAACAGCACTGTCCGGCAAAGGCTCAATGGTTGGCGGCCTTGTAGATAGCCAGGCAGTTCTCCCTGTCCAGCGGACGGAAGTTGGCAACCTTGTTCTTGCCGCCGCCAGTACACATGTCAGCCAGATATTCCAGCACGGCTTCCTCCTGCACGCCGATTTCGGACTCGGAGAAGCAGGTAGGCAGGCCCAGGTCATTCCTGAAGAACTCCTCCATCATGCGGATACCGGCGCGGGCACGTTCCTCCACAGTGCCGGAATTCACGCCGCATACCCTTTCTGCGAACTGGGCAAAACGCTCCGGCTTGTCCATGTAGACATGCTTCGCCCAGGCAGGCCACATGATAGTCAGGGAAGCGCCGTGGGTGATGTTGAACTTGCCACCCAGCTCATGCCCCAGCTTGTGCGCCGCAAAATCCATCACGCGCCCCAGCCCGGTAAAGCCGGTATGGGAAACACTGCCGCACCACATCAGCTCGCTCATGGCCTCATAGTCCTTGCGGTTTGCCAAGGCCTTTTTGCCGAACTTCATCACGTTCTTGATAAGCTCTTCTGCCACCCGGTCAGTAAAATTGTTGCCTTCGGTATGCGTCATATAACGCTCAAGAGTGTGCATAATAATATCAGCAGTGCCGCAGGCAATCTGATACGGCGGCAGGGTATAGGTCAGCTCAGGATTCATAATAGCAAAGCGCGGGCGGTTCAAATCCGTGTTGGTGCCGCACTTCTTGCCGATTTCGTCATTGGTCAGCACAGCAGAATTGCTGGTTTCACTGCCTGCCGCAGAAATGGTCAGCACCACGCCTACAGGGGTAGTCCTGGTAATCGGACGCTTGCCGCTCCAATACTCCCAGATATCCACCTCCGGATCGGCGATGCCGTGAGCGATGGCCTTGGACGTATCAATTACACTGCCGCCGCCAACTGCCAGAATGAAATCAGCCTTGAACTCCAAAGCCTGCCTGATGCCCTTTCTTGCCAGGGACATCAGGGGATTCGGCTGCACGCCGCCGATGGAATCATACGGAATACCGGCTTCCTCCAGCTGATTCTGCAGGCGCGCCAGAAGGCCGCTCTTCACTACACTGCCACCGCCATATACCATAAACACACGGCTGCCGCCATGCTTCTTAATCTTTTCTGCCGTCTTTTCCTCGGCCCCCTTGCCGAAGATGATTTCTGTCGGACTATAATACTCAAAGCTCTGCATAAATTTACCCCTCCTGTAAACCGCTCAAAAACGCAACTAGAAAGCATTGCTCTTTATTCTTATGTCCTATTCTAGCACAAATCAGGACAATTGAATAGTTATTTTATATTGTTACACAAATTATCATAAAAATAAGGCAGAGAAAAACCGGAAAACTGCAAAATACACAATTTCCGAGTTTTTCCCTGCCTGAAATTCAAACAGATTTATCTATACAATATGCGGAATTTGTCCAATAAACAAGGCGCAGGTACTTAGATGGTGCCAAAGATACGGTCCCCGGCATCACCCAGACCAGGCACGATGTAGCCATGCTCATTCAGATGGTCATCCACGGAAGCCACATAAACCGGCACATCAGGATGATCCTCATTGATGACCTTCACACCTTCCGGAGCTGCTACCAGACACATGAGAATGAGGTCCTTTGCCCCCTTCTCCTTCAGCATGGTAATAGCCGCCGAAGCAGAGCCGCCCGTTGCCAGCATCGGATCCACCACCAGCATGGTGCGCTCCGCAATATCGCTAGGCATCTTGCAGTAATACTCCACCGGCTTCAGGGTTTCAGGGTCGCGGTACAGGCCGATATGTCCCACCTTGGCCGTAGGAATCATGTTTACCACGCCGCTCTGCAGTCCCAGTCCGGCACGCAGGATAGGCACCACGCACACCTTTCTGGCGGCGGCCAGCTGCTTGCCTATGCACTTGCCCATCGGGGTTTCGATGTCAACATCCTTCAGCGGAAAATCACGGGTAATCTCATAGGTCATCAGCATGCTGATTTCCTCCAGCAGCTGACGAAAATCCTTGGTGCCGGTTTCCTTCATGCGCATGATGGTCAGCTTGTGCTGAATCAGCGGATGGTCAATTATAGTTACCTTCAAATCTGCCATTTTCTTTCTCCTTATTCATACAGAGGATACTTGGCACAGAGAGCCGCTACGCGCTGACGTGCCTGCTCACGGGCAGCCTCATCCTCCGGATTGTCCAGTACCAGGGCAATGATATTGGCCACCTCTACCATGTCCTCCTCCTTGAAGCCGCGGGTAGTCAGGGCAGGGGAGCCGAGACGGATGCCGCTGGTTACAAACGGGCTGAGCTTCTCAAACGGAATGGTATTCTTGTTGGCGGTAATGCCCACCTCATCCAGAAGATTCTGCGCCACCTTGCCGGTGATGTTCTTGCTGGTCAGGTCAACCAGCATCAGGTGATTATCGGTGCCACCGGAAACGATGCGGAAGCCGTCTGCCGCAAGAGTATCAGCAAGAGCCTTGGCGTTCTTGATAATCTGCGCCGCATACTCCTTGAACTCAGGTGACAGGGCCTCCTTCAAGGCCACGGCCTTGCCTGCAATAACGTGCATGAGCGGGCCGCCCTGGATACCAGGGAAAATCGCCTTGTTGAACTGCTGGCCAAACTCAGCATCCTTGCAGAGAATCAGGCCGCCGCGAGGGCCGCGGAGGGTCTTGTGGGTAGTGGTGGTTACCACGTCTGCATAAGGCACAGGGTTCGGATGATAGCCTGCCGCTACCAGACCGGCAATATGCGCCATATCTACCATGAGATAAGCACCTACGGAGTGGGCGATTTCTGCCATGCGAGGGAAGTCAATAGTACGGGCATAAGCGGAAGCACCGGCCACGATCAGCTTCGGCTTGCACTCCTCCGCAATCTTCTGTACCTCGTCATAATCCAGAGCCTCGGTTTCAGCACTTACGCCATAAGGCACAATGTTGAAATACTTGCCGGACATATTGACAGGAGAACCATGGGTAAGATGGCCGCCGTCCGTCAGATTCATGCCCATTACGGTATCGCCAGGGGTCAGCAGGGCAAAGAAAACTGCCATGTTGGCCTGAGCGCCGGAATGAGGCTGCACATTGGCATACCCGGCACCGAACAGCTCCTTGGCACGGTCAATAGCCAGCTGCTCAACCACATCCACATGCTCACAGCCGCCGTAATAACGCTTGCCAGGATAGCCCTCTGCATACTTGTTGGTCAGTACGCTGCCCTGGGCAGTCATCACTGCAGTGCTGACAATGTTCTCGGAAGCAATCAGCTCCAGCTTGTTGCGCTGGCGGTTCAGCTCCGCATCAATTGCTGCTGCCACTTCAGGATCTACGGTTTTCAAATCATTCATCAAAGCCATCTAATAAATCCTCCTAAAATTATTACTTATTCTCCAAAGCCATCATCTTGTCAATGCGGCGCTGGTGACGTTCCTCATGGGAAAAATCGGTAGTTACCCAGACGCGGACAATCTCACCGGCAGGCCCGAAGCCGATTACCCTGCCGCCCATTGCCAGCACGTTGGCATCATTGTGCTCACGGGACATGCGGGCGGAGAACACATCATGGCAGAGCGCCGCCCTGATGCCCCTGACCTTGTTGGCGGCAATAGAAATGCCCAGCCCCGTGCCGCAGAGCACAATGCCCCTGTCAGCCTCGCCGCCAGTTATCTTGCCGCAAACCTTCTCGGCAATATCAGGATAATCCACGGAATTGCCGTCAAAGGTGCCCACATCCTCCACCTGAATATCCTCAAACTCAGCCAGAACCTTCTTTACGGCGTCCTTCAGCTCTACCGCGCCGTGGTCACAGCCAATCACTAATTTCACTACAGTATCCCCTTTCCCGGCCTGCCAGCCAGCAACAGGCAAAACCGCAGGCCAAATCCATAAAACAAGCAAACATGCACGGATAAATATCCGCACACAAACAGCCAAAACACAATTGTGCTTTCAATAAATGCTATACCATTTTACCATAGAAAATGAAAGCGTGCAGAAATATTTTTTCAGCCTGTCCAGTCTGCGACGTTCCCTGCCCTGAATTATTTTTGCCAGTACAAATAAAATCTTCCTGATTTGCTAATCAATAGCCGGTCATTCATTATTGACAGCCATATTCCGCCCTGCTGCGGCGTATATTCTGCTCCGTTCCTTGTAAGTCAGGTGGTTGCTGGCATTCGGCACCGGGCCATACAGCTCCTCCAGCCACGGCCAGAGGTTGACCGCCGCGTATATATCAAAGCCACTGCGGACAATCAGCTGTGCCGCCCACTCATCCGCTTCCCGTTCCTCACGCTTCACTACATTAGAGAGCTGTATTGCTTCCCAGAAGGCCTCTACGGACCTTCTAACCGTTGCCGGATTTTCAGCTCCCGCACCTTCTGCCAACTGCTCCGCCGCCAGCTCCTTTGCCGAGCGGCGCAGATAGCGGCAGGACAGCGGTGAACGCTTCATGGCCGCCACAGGATGCCCCAGCACCTGATGCCCAAGCTCGTGCGCCAGAATAACCGCCAGCTCATCATCAGACAAGATATCCAGCACACCACGATTTACCACGAAAATACCGCCCGGCAGGGCATAGGCATTGAACTTCTCATTTGGCGTCACCAGCACCAGCGCATCATTTTCCATCTGCCAGCCCTCTGCCTTCGCCGAATCGCCATTCATGCTGACTGCCGCCTTTATCAGCTTATCCAGCACGCGCCGCGCCCTTTCTTCCTCCTCCGGCAATGCTTCCCCGGCTTTCAGCTTCCCATGCAGAAAGGAATACATATAATGCCGCCCGGCAGCTTCCTCCGTAAAATATCTGACAGCCGCATCTTCCCTTTCCCCTGCCTGGCAATATGCCAGCGGCAGGAAAAGCATGCAGAGCATACAAAGCACAAGCCCTGCCAGCACCCTGTTCAGCAATCTCACAGCCTTCATGCCCATCACCTCAAAATCCCCTTGCAAAAATAAAATGCTCGCTTTATAATAAATATAGAAAGAGTGCTACCAGTAGACGGTTAGCCCCCGATGTTAGTCAAAATAACCACTCGTTTGGCGTCCGGCGGTTATTTCTGCTTTTCGTTGATGTCCTTGCCCATCATATAGCCAAGGCATATCGCAGTCAGCAACATGCTGATTACGCTTATGAATAGCTCAACAGACATAACATCACGTCCCTCCTTTGCTGGATTCCCCATACGAGGTTTCTATGTCATCGGAGGGTCACAGTCCCTCCGTTATCGTGTTCAGGAGGGCTAACCGCCTACCGTTATGGTAGCACCATCTTTATTATAGCAAATACGTTTGTGTCCTGCAATGTGAGATTGCAGGATTTTTTATTTGATGCCCCACTATTGCGTTAATGCAAAAAGCCCCTGCTTCCACAGCGTGGAGACAGAAGCCTTTTGCTAAAAATATTTTACCTTTAGAGTTGGGACATTACTTATCAGAAGTAGAAGTTTACCTTGCCTGCGGCAGTCCAGCCCTTGTAATCCATGAAGGTTTTCTCCATGGAAAGGTCGAGGACAGCGTTCTTCGCCATGCTTGCGCGGTAACCCAGGCTCAGATACAGTACATTGGCATTGTAATCATTGGTAGGCATAGCCACGCCGTTGATGTAGGCATTGTAACTGCCGGACAGGCCGCGGCTATAGGCAACGCCGCCGTACAGACCGCTGGCATCAATCAGGTTCAGGCCCAGCTTGGCAGTCCAGTTATTGCTGTCATCGCTCTTGATGTAGTTCGGGCCTGCATAGTAGCTGTCTACGCTGA
>NZ_JBJDWZ010000179.1:0-6028 GCF_051866355.1 Anaerovibrio sp.
GCCATCAGTGTCATGATGATGGAGGCGGATACCGGATAGGATACCGACTCGGACATCCAGACAATAACGGAAAACAGCAGAACCGCCAGCATCCTGTGACCGGCTGTGGACAGCTCCGGCGGCGTAGGAACCAGAAGGGTGGCAATCAGTACCAGGACTGCCACCGCCAGACCATACTTTTGACGCATAAGAATCCTTCCTTTCCCCTAGCGTGAAATAAAAAAGCAGACCCGAACTGCGAGCCTGCTTTGCCGACAAGATATAACAGAAGAGCTGCACAACACTGTGCATTATAACTAAAAATGTATAGTTAATATAAAAACTCTATATATGTATAGTAGACCTAATGAGGGGAAAAGTCAAGGGACTTTTTTCTTGTTATTTATAATTTTATATTAAAAATAACCTATAACAGGAAAGAAAAATAAAAAATACTTGAAAAATTAGCAAAAATTGCTTGCAAAAAAGTAAAAATGTGGTATTATGATTGGCAAAGGTACTTTATAAAATTCGGTTAATTATAGAAGAATATAATATATATTATTATATTTATTTAATATATTATATATTTATATATTATTATATATAAGGAGGGGCGTATGGAGATAAAGGAAGAGTATTTTCATCTGCTGAGGCGGGCAGAACAGAATACCTCCAACGGGCTGCTCGAAATGGTAAGGGAGCAGCCGGCACGGCTGCAGGATGAGAGAACTCCCCTGGCAGAGCTGATGGAGTTTATACTGCGGGCGGCTCTTCAGGCAGGAGCCAGTGACATTCATTTTGAGCCGATGGAACAGGAGGTGCGCATCAGGCTCAGAATCAATGGGCAGATGAAGCAGTTTTTTCAGAACATGCCATGGAATCTATATGGCAACCTGCTGTCACGGCTGAAAATTATCTGCGGCCTCGATATTGCCGAAAAACGGCTGCCGCAGGATGGAAGATTTTCATTTGTGCTTCAGGCGGGCAAGGCACTGGATGTCAGGGTATCCATTGTGCCCATGATTAACGGTGAGAAGATAGTTCTCCGCCTTTTAAATAATCAGGATAGCTTTAAAAGCCTGGAACAGCTTGATTTTTCCAGCAGGAATTATGAGCTCCTGCGGCGTAAATGCACATCAGGCAGTGGCGCCGTGCTGTTGTCGGGGCCGGTAAACTCCGGCAAGACTACGGCCCTTTATGGGATTCTCAGCCTGCTCAACCGCGAGGGGAACAATATTATTTCCATAGAGGATCCGGTGGAATACAGAATTGAGGGGGTAAATCAGATTCAGGTGAATGAAAAAATAGGCTATACCTTTGAGATGGCGCTCCGGGCGGTGCTCAGGCAGGATTTTGACTGTCTGGCGGTGGGGGAGCTGCGGAGCATGGAGACGGCTGAGATGCTGGTAACATCGGCGCTTACCGGACGCAGGGTATTTGCCACGATTCATACGCCGGGGGCAGTAAAAACGGTGTTCAGGCTGCTTGATATGGGGATAAAGCCATATCTTCTGGTGTCTGCGATTTCGCTGATTGTGGGGCAGCGGCTGGTGAAGCGCCTTTGCCCTCACTGCCGTGTGGCTTACAAGCCGGACGGCACAGGAGCGGAGAGCAGCTTTCTGGGGGGACAGGCAGGGGAAATGCCCGGTGTTTTCTATCGGCATAGAAAGGAGGGGTGTGCCATGTGCGGTTATACCGGCTATGCAGGGCGGATTGCCGTTCAGGAGGTTCTCGCTGTGGATGGGAGCGTGGCTGAGGCTGTCATGGCCGGGGTGAAAGCAGATGATTTGGAAGCGGTGGCCATCAAAAATGGCATGACATCCATGCGGCAGGACGGCATTGAGAAGGCTCTGGCAGGTGAGTTGGAGCTATCAGAGCTGATGAGGCTTTTTTAGGGGGAGAGGATATGTGCTTGAGAAAAAGTGATTTTACGCGGATTTTGCGCTGTGCGTCCGAGGCGGGGATATCGGATGTGCATCTGACGGCCGGTGAACCTGTCTGCTGGCGCAGGGGAGATGTGCTGTCACATCTGAAGGAGTACGTGCCTACGGAGAAGGATATATATGAGCTTTTTAAGCTGATGGTGAAGGAAGAGGACTGGGAAAAAATGCACCGGGACAGCGCTGTAAACTGTGCATGGGAGATGGATAGCTGGCGGTACAGGATTCACGCCTATAGGAAGCGGGGCGGGATTGCCTTTGCCATCCGTACCCTGCCAAGGCAGATTCCTGAGCTGGAGAAGCTGGGGCAGGCGGGAATTGTGGGGAATTTCCGTGCTATGCGGCAGGGGCTGCTGCTGGTGACCGGGGCGACGGGGGCAGGCAAAAGCACGACAGTGGCGGCTTTGCTGGAGGATTTGAACCGCACGGGAAATTTCCACATACTGACGCTGGAGGATCCGGTGGAGTTTTTGTTCAGCAAGGATTACGGGCTGGTCAGCCAGCTGGAAAAGGGGGTGGATTTCAAGGATTATTTTCAGGCTGTTGAAAATGCCATGCGGCAGGGGCCGGATATTATTATGGTTTCCGAGCTCAGGGACTACAGGACGGTGCAGGCTGTGCTGAATGCGGCCGTATCGGGGCATTATGTGGTGGCTACCATGCATGCAGGCAGTGTGATAGAGGCGGTGGAGAGGATTATCAGCATGCATCCTGAGCCACAGCAGGCTATGGCCAGGTCACTGCTGGCCGCGTCACTGCAGGGGGTCTGCACCCAGAAGCTGCTGCCGGGCAGGGGAGGCATGAAGCAGTGTGCAGTGGAATGTCTGAGCGTCAATCACGCGGCCAGGAATATTATTCGCAGTGGCAGATATGAGCAGCTGTACAACATCATCCAGGCCGGTATGGCCGAGGGCATGCAGACGATGGATATGGCTGTTGATATGCTGCGCAGGAGCAATCTCCTGCGGCGCGATTTTGGCAAGGCGCTGAGTGCCGGGTGAGCTGGTATGGAAATGTATGAATTTGAGGGAATAGATGTTCACGGCCTGCGGCGGCGGGGGAGCATATCGGCGGCGGATAGGACGGAAGCGGCACAGAGGCTCAGGGAGCGGGGCATGACGCTGACGGGGCTTCATAGGGAAAGCCGATTGAAGGCCTTCCTGCGGAGGAACATGAATCATGCTGCCGGGAGCTTCAGAATCCATTTCTGCCGTCAGATGTATGTGATGCTGGGAGCAGGACTGCCCATTACCGAGGCGGTAAAAATCTTTTCAGAGGATACGGATGCCTTCGGCAGAAGAAATATGGAAAAACTGCTGGAATATCTGGAAAATGGCTATTCCTTATCTGAATCAATGCAGGTTCTGGATGGGGTATTTTCAAAGACCATGATTGTCATGGTAAAAGGAGGTGAGCTGTCCGGCAACCTGGCAGAGGTTTTTGAGAGCATGTATACGCTGCTCAGAAAGCGGCATGAAAACGAGCATAAGTTGAAAATGGCACTGGCTTATCCGGGGCTGTTGTGCATTTTAAGCGCTGTTTTGCTGGTGTTTCTGCTGTATCAGGTTTTGCCGGTGTTTGCGGAGGTATTTGCAGGTTTTAACGCGGAACTGCCGTGGTCAACTCAGCTGCTGTTAAGCCTTGGCAGTGCTCCGGGGCTGTGGGTGCCGATGTTCGTGGCGGCACTGGCGGCCATCCTTCTGCTGAAATTTGTGTGCAGGCGCTTTAGAGGGATTGGTATAGCTATGGACAGGCTGCTGCTGTTCCTGCCGATATGGGGGAAGTTGTGCATGAGGAGCGAACAGGCAGTGTTTCTGTCGACCTTGTCGATGCTGGTGCGCAGCGGCATCAGAATCAATCATGGACTTGATGTGGCCAGAAACATGGGCAGGAATATGTACTGGCAGTTTGCCTATGAGTCAATGTCCATACAGCTTGAGCAGGGGTATAGCCTTGGCGTGTGCATGGAGAAGAGCGGCCTGTTTCCGGCTATGGTCCTTTCTATGGTAAAGGCTGGTGAGCAGTCCGGGGAAATGGCAAGGATGCTGGCCTATGCAGGAGAGGCCTGCCAGGGGGAGGCGGATCTGCTGCTGGAAAAGGTGAATGTGCTGGCGGAGCCGGTTGTTATGCTGTTATTGGGAGGCGTGACAGGCTTCATAGTTATGAGTACGGTGCTGCCAATACTTGATTTGATGAGTGTAATGTGATTTATGAGGGGGAATTTTGATGCTGGTGAGCATATTGAAAAGGTTGATGAGGAATGAATCCGGCTTCTCTATGCTGGAGCTGCTGGTTTATATCGGTATTGTAGGGGTAATTGTCGCCTTTGCCGTACCCAGGTATACCAATACGATGGCCATGGCCAACACGGCCAAGATTCAGTCTGATTTGCAGACGCTGGATGCGGCAATTACCATGTATCAGCTGCACAATGGAGCCAATCCTGCGGATATCATGGTGGATCTGGATGAATACGTGGCGCATCTGGAAAGGCTTACCCCGCCTACGGGTAAGTGCATGCTGAAGGATGGCGGTATTGTGGATATTACCGCCACGGAATACGCACTGGCTTCCAGCGGCGAGGAAGCACAGTTTCAGGGACATACTGTGGATGAATTCGGCAAGGGAGATGGCAGTAGCTCCGGTGGGACGGCTGGATGATGGCAACGGGCAGCAGGGAGATTGGCAGGCAGCTCTGGCAGCATAGGAGAATTATCGCGGCAGTGCTAGTGACGGTTTTTCTATGTGAGCTTATCCTTGCCAGGAATGCTATGGAGTTATGCAGGCTGGCGGCGTGCACTGCCTTGATGGTGCCGGCGGCGGTGCTGGACAGCATATATGGAAAGCTGTATCACAGGTGGTCTGCCTGTATGGTTGCCGTGGGGCTTATCTTTGCAGCGGTGATAGAAGTTTTGGGCGGCGGGGGATATCTGGCTTTGGCCGCAGGCGGAGGCATGCTGTTCTTTGCCCTGATGCTGGCTGTGTTTCTGCTGAGCCGTGGCGGCATGGGTTTCGGTGATGTGTGTTTTGCGGCAGGAGCAGGAGTTTTTGCCGGCTGGGATATGGTTCCGATGGCCTTCTGGCTGACATTTTTGCTGGGCGGCCTGATGGCCTTGAAAGTGTATATGTGCAGCATGTTCAAGGACAGGAAAACGGAGAAGAAAATCCCGCTGGGCCCCTTTTTGACGGCAGGCAGCCTGCTGGCCATGCTGTATGGACAGGAGATGCTGAGATGGTATGCAGATATATGATGGATGAAAGGTGTGCCGGAATTGGCAGTGCCGAGGCAGGAGGGGGGATGCTGGAGCTGGTATTGTGCCTGGGGCTTGCCATGCTGCTGGTGTCGTCCGTACTGCCCCGCTGTGTGCAGATGGACAGGCTGCAGCTGGAATACGAGGCGTTGTGCCTGCTGAATGATTTGCGGTATGTTCAGAGCTGGAGCCATGGTATGGACTATTGCCACATAGAGAACTATGACAAAAAGCCTGTTCAGCCCTCTCTGGTTATATCCCGGGGTGAGCATTATGTTCAGCAGCAGGTACGGGTGATGAACTGGCGAAGGGTGGAGAATGGCATGAAGATGTATACCAACCGGGCAAAATTCCAGTTTTCTCCGCGGGGACATGCAACAGCTGGCACAGTTGTTTTGCGCAAAGGAGGACATGAACAGAGGGTAGTCGTGGATACGGTAGGGCGTGTACGGCTGGAGGAGCGGCAGATATGAATCGCGAGGATGGATACTTTATTTTAGACGCATTGGGGGCAGTGTTTTTGCTTGTGGCAATGACCGCCAGCATGGCGTATGTTACCGGACAGCTGTCAGATATGAAGGAACTGGAGGGAATTGTTACAGCCGAGTGCATGGTGCGGGAGCAGCTGGACAGGCTCTGTGTGGAGCAGCGGCAGGGAGATTTGGGGACAGGGAGCAGGCGGGAAAACGGCTATGAAATTCAGCTGCTGTCTTCCAAGGAAAATACAGGCATTCAGGGCCTTGTGCGCTATCGTGTGCAGGCAGAGTGGCAGACAGGACAGGGGGTGCATCATTTTGCGCTGGAAAAGGAAGTGTCTGATGGCACACAATGAAGATGGCTTTTCTATTGTTGAAA
>NZ_JBJDWZ010000180.1:0-4580 GCF_051866355.1 Anaerovibrio sp.
GCCGGTGATGTGCGCTATCCAAACCTCTGGATTGACCACGCGCTGGACAAGGTAACGGCGCCCCAGCCGGAAAATGGCAATTACCTGACCATGGAGGCAGCTGCCGATACCTTGAATATTAAGTGTTATCTGGCAGATGGCACGCAGATTGATGAAGTTTTCCTTACAAAATAAATTTCAGTTTATCCGGAAAGCTGTATGCCTCACTACGGAAGCATACGCAGAATATCGGTTTGGCATTTTGTGGCAGATAAACAGATAACAAGAGGGATGAGTTGGTACTTTACCGCTCATCCCTCTTTTTGTTTGAGCAGAGTGCGCGGGATAAAAACTATTATCATATTTTATCAGGGTATCGTACCCCCGTAGCGATAAGATGTAAAAAATTTTCTTCCTCTTTTTCAAAATTCAGGTGAATTTTGATATTCAGGAGTAATATGAACTTAGATGTTGAGCATATTATAGACTGCGGCAGTTTTATACAATCTTAATATCGCTGGTTGAACCTTGGCACTATCTTAAAGTGCTTCATGCTGATGCCGGTCTACGCGAAAGGGGCGATAGAAATGCTGTATGTATGGTTTGGGGTCTGGGCAATTATGCTGGCCTGGCTGATAGGTATTTTACTGAGGGGAGATGAGGGATGATGCAGGCGGTGTTGCAGTATGCCGGTTATCTGGCCTTGCTGGTGGTGCTGGCTTATCCTTTGGGAATTTATATAGACAAGGTAATGCAGGGCAGATGGGTATGGCTTTCGCCGCTTATCCGCCCTGCCGAGAGGATGCTGTACAGGCTGACAGGCACTGATGAACGGGAGGAAATGACATGGCGGAGGTATCTGGGCAGTGCGCTGGCGTTTAATTTCTGCGGCTTTGTGCTGCTGTTTGCCTTGCTTATGCTGCAGGGCAGCCTGCCCCTCAATCCTCTGGAGCTGTCCGGGCTGGAATGGCCGCTGGCATTCAACACGGCAGTCAGCTTTGTCACCAATACCAACTGGCAGGCGTACAGGGGGGAACTGCAGCTCAGCTATGCAGTGCAGATGCTTGGGCTGACGGTGCAGAATTTTGCTTCTGCCGGTACGGGGATGGCGGTGCTGTATGCGCTTATCCGGGGCTTTGTGCGGACACAGGATGGCACCATCGGCAATTTCTGGACGGATTTGACCCGCAGTACCGGCTATGTGCTGGTGCCGCTGGCGGTGGTGGTGACACTTCTGATTGGTTCACAGGGGGTTGTGCAGAATTTTGATGATTATACCACCTATACCCTTAGTGAAAGGGTGGTGGCGGAGGATGGCACAGCCATTACCAAGGGGGTTGTGCCGGGCGGTCCCGCTGCCAGCCAGATTGCCATCAAGCAGCTGGGAACCAATGGCGGTGGCTTCTTTGGAGCGAACTCCGCTCATCCGCTGGAAAATCCGACACCTTTTTCCAATCTGGTGGAGATGACTTCTATCCTGCTGATACCTGCCGCCCTGTGTTTTTCCTTTGGGCGTGCCGTGGGCAGCAGGCGGCAGGGGGTGACGATTTTTGCCGCCATGCTTGTCCTTTTGGTGCTGGGCATGGGGATTATCGGTTTTAGCGAGCAGGCAGGTACTGCCCCGCTGGCGCAGAATGGTGCCGTGCTGATGGAGGCCGGGAATATGCAGCCGGGTGGCAACATGGAGGGCAAGGAAACCCGCTTCGGCATTGCAGGCTCCGCGGCATGGGCGGAATTTACCACGGCGGCCTCCAACGGTTCCGTAAATTCCATGCTTGACAGCTATACGCCTCTGGGCGGGCTGGCTGCCATGCTGAACATACAGCTGGGGGAGGTGGTCTTCGGCGGCACAGGCTGCGGCCTCTATGGCATGCTGTGCTTTGCTATTCTGACAGTGTTTATTTCCGGTCTGATGGTGGGGCGTACCCCGGAATTTCTGGGCAAGAAAATCGAGCCCTATGAGATGAAGATGGCAGTGCTGGCATGCCTGGCAACGCCTGTGGCAATTCTGGCCGGCAGCGGTATTGCCGCCATGGTGCCGGGTGTGGCAGACAGCCTGTCCAATCACGGGGCTCATGGCCTGTCGGAGCTTCTGTATGCCTATTCCTCCTGTGGAGGCAATAACGGCTCCGCCTTTGCAGGCTTTGGCGCAGATACTGTTTTTCTGAATGTATCACTGGGCATGGTGATGCTGTTTGCCCGCTTCCTGCCCATGACGGCAGTGGTGGCTATTGCAGGGCATCTGGCCGGCAAGAAAAAGCTGGCTGTGACAGAGGGCACCCTGCGCACGGACAATGCGATGTTTGCAGGGCTTCTGATAGCGGTTGTGCTGCTGGTGGGGGCGCTCAGCTTCTTCCCGGTGCTGTCACTGGGGCCGATAGCAGAGTTTTTGCAGTAAATTATGGCAGTATTAAATAGCATTCTGGTGATGAGTGGTGCATTAGCTCTGCAGGGAAAGTGATGTGATTGACGATGCGTAAAAATAATTCCTTTAGCAGGGAGATTTTTCGCCGTGCGGTGGCGGAGGCCTTCAAAAAGCTGTCTCCCCGCAAGCAGCTGGAAAATCCCGTCATGTTTTTGGTGTATATTTCCTCGGTGCTGAGTACCCTGCTGTGGGCGGCAGGCGCGGCAGGGCTGTACGAGGATGCGCCGGTATGGTTTTCCTTGGCGGTAGCGGTGCTGCTGTGGTTTACGGTGCTGTTTGCCAATTTTGCGGAGGCGATTGCCGAGGGCAGGGGCAGGGCACAGGCAGATGCCCTGCGTTCAGCCAAAAAGGATGTGGCTGCCCTGAAAATTCCCGCTCCTGACCGTCAGTCGGAGGGGGAGGTGGTGGCAGCCTCCGGCCTGCGGCCGGGGGATTTTGTGCTGGTGGCGGCCGGGGAGCAGATTCCGGCTGATGGCGAGGTGGTGCAGGGGGCGGCCTCCGTGGATGAGTCGGCTGTCACCGGCGAGTCCGCGCCTGTGATCCGGGAAAGCGGCGGCGACAGGAGCGCCGTTACCGGCGGCACTACGGTCTTGTCCGACCGGCTTGTAGTGCAGGTCACCAGTGAGCCGGGCAAAAGCTTTCTGGATAAGATGATTGCCATGGTAGAGGGCGCATCAAGAAAGAAAACTCCCAACGAGCTGGCCTTGCAGATTTTCCTGCTTGCCCTGTCCATTATCTTCATTCTGGTAACCATGTCCCTGTACGGGTACAAGTGGTTTATTCAGAAGGAGCTGGGGGTGCATGAGGTGATTTCCGTTACCCAGCTGACGGCACTGCTGGTCTGTCTGGCGCCTACCACCATCGGGGCGTTGCTGTCCGCCATCGGCATTGCCGGCATGAGCAGGCTCAATCAGGCCAATGTGCTGGCAATGAGCGGCCGTGCCATTGAGGCTGCCGGTGATGTGGATGTGCTGCTGCTGGACAAGACAGGCACGATTACCCTGGGCAACCGGCAGGCGGCGGAGTTTATACCCGTGGATGGCGCCACGGCAGAGGAACTGGCGGATGCAGCACAGCTGGCCTCGCTGGCAGATGAGACCCCGGAGGGGCGCAGTATCGTCCAGCTGGCCAAGGAGCAGTTTGGCATCCGTGAGCGTGAGCTGGCAAAAAATGAGGTGGTCTTTGTGCCTTTTGCGGCACAGACGCGCATGAGCGGGGCCAACATCGGCACAGTAAAAATCCGCAAGGGTGCGGCTGATGCCCTGCGCCGCTATGTGGAGGAAAGGGGCGGCAGCTACAGCGTGGCGTGCAGACAGGCGGTGGAGCAGGTGGCAAGAGATGGCGGTACGCCGCTGGTAGTGGCAAGGGATGCCCGGATTCTGGGCGTTATCTACCTGAAGGATATCATCAAGGAAGGCGTGCAGGAAAAATTTGCCGATCTGCGCCGCATGGGCATCAGGACAATTATGATTACCGGGGATAATCCGGTTACGGCGGCGGCTATCGCCGCCGAGGCAGGGGTGGATGATTTTTTGGCCGAGGCAACGCCGGAGGCGAAGCTGGCGATGATACGGGATTATCAGGCAAAGGGGCACATGGTGGCCATGACCGGTGATGGCACCAATGATGCACCGGCTCTTGCCCAGGCGGATGTGGCGGTTGCCATGAACACGGGCACTCAGGCGGCGAAGGAAGCGGGAAATATGGTGGATTTGGATTCTTCGCCTACCAAGCTGATTGAGATTGTCCGCATCGGCAAGCAGCTTCTGATGACCAGGGGCAGTCTGACTACCTTTAGCATTGCCAACGATCTGGCGAAGTATTTTGCCATTGTACCGGCACTGTTCGCAGGTCTTTATCCGCAGCTGAACGCCCTGAATGTGATGGGGCTGAAAAGTCCGGAAACGGCGATTTTGTCGGCAGTGGTCTACAATGCCTTCATCATCGTGGCACTGATACCGCTGGCACTGCGGGGCGTTGCTTATCGGGAGGCTCCGGCGGCGGAACTGCTGCGGCATAATCTTTTGCTGTATGGCGTGGGCGGCATAGTTGTGCCATTTGTGTGTATCAAGCTGCTGGATATGCTCTTTGGGGCATTTATTTGATTTGGGGCGTCAGGCTGTCGGCGGCCTGCTGGCGGAGGCGGCCGCTTGCGAAAAAAGCTTATGCAAAGGGG
>NZ_JBJDWZ010000180.1:4680-5967 GCF_051866355.1 Anaerovibrio sp.
GTTGCCGCAGGTAAGCCGATGGGGAGAATTTCGTGAAAAGTGGTTTATGGAAAGGCACTGGCAGGGAGAGGGTTGTGAAGAGAGGTTTACGGCAGAAAGCTCGTGAAAAGGAGCTTGTGGAAAGAAGGATGCAAAATGGAAGGGAAAAAGATACTTTTGCGGCAGTCAATGGGCATGCTGTTAGCGTTTACGATATTGCTGGGCGGTGTGTATACGCTGGCTATGACGGGACTGGCGCAGATATTGTTTCCAGTGCAGTCTAAGGGGAGCCTGATATATGCCCGGGATGGCAGCAGTGTATGTGGTTCCGAGTACATAGCACAGCCCTTTGCGGCGAAAAATCACCTGTGGGGCAGGGAGATGAATGTGGATGGCGTGGCTTTGCGGGACAAGGACGGCAGTCCTCTGCTGTATGGTGCACCTACCGACCTCAGTCCTGTCAGTGAGGAATTTGGCAGGCTGGTGGCGGAAAATATTGTTAAAATCCGGGCGGCTCACCCGGAGATGGGGGATGCGCCTATTCCTGCGGATTTGGTGACCGTCTCCGGTAGCGGGCTGGATCCTGAGATTTCCCCGGCGGCAGCGGAGTATCAGGTGGCAAGGCTGGCGCGGGAAACAGGGCGCAGTCAGACGGACATCAGGGAGATTATTGAAAAGAACACATCGGACAGATTCCTGGGAGTATTCGGGGAGCCCCGTGTCAATGTGCTGAAGGTCAACCTGATGCTGGACGGGAAGCTTGACAGCCTGCCGGATGGCTGGAAGCGGGTCTTGCAGTGAAGGAAATGCCATGCGGTATGGCGCCATGCTTTTGCAGGGTGAACAGGGAGTGAATATTATGGACAGGGGCAATCCCGAGAAAATTTTGCGGCAGTTAAAGGCTGCGGAGCAGATGGACAATCAGCCTGTACAGGGACGGCTGAAAATCTTTTTTGGCTATGCGGCAGGGGTGGGCAAGACCTACGCCATGCTGGAGGCGGCGCATGAGGCGCAAAAGGCCGGGGTTGATGTGGTGTGCGGCTATATTGAGCCACACCAGCGTCCTGCTACTGCTGCCTTGCTGGAGGGACTGGAAGTGCTGTCCCTGAAAAAGGGCGTCTATCACGGCATCGAGCTTGCCGAGCTGGATGTTGACGGAGTGCTGGCAAGGCGGCCGCAGCTGGTGCTGGTGGACGAGCTGGCCCATACCAACGCGCCCTTCTGCCGCCATCAAAAGCGCATGCAGGACATTGAGGAGCTTTTGCATGCCGGCATCAACGTCTACACCTCTGTCAACGTGCAGCACAT
>NZ_JBJDWZ010000181.1:0-5955 GCF_051866355.1 Anaerovibrio sp.
TTAAAACTGCGGATAGCACTCAAACAGCCTGTTCCACGGCATAGTCACCTTTATCTGCTTCACATCCACGAACTGCGGCAGATTCCATCTGGCGAAGGTCTGCAGGCGCAGCGTTGCCGAAGCCTCGGCCTGGGCCCGCTTCTCGTTGAGATTGCCGCCACTGCCCTGTCCCTTGAAATAGCCCAGGGTTGCAGACAGGTTCTGCCTTACGTTGGCCTGATAGCCCCAGTCCTCCAGATAGCGGGTATAGAGCAGGCGCTTGCGCCCCTCATCCGATATCCGCGGCATCAGCATGCCCTGCCCCAGCACAAATCCGGTGCTGTTGGTAGGGGTGTTCCAGCCGGAATAGGCCTGCAGGCGGAACAGAAGCTTCCTGTCCCTGAGCGCGGCCATCAGGGCATTGTCAGAGCCATTGGCAAAGGCTATATCGGCAATCCCCACAGGGCGCCCCTCTGTCAGCTCCTCTTCCACCATCCCCATGAAATATCTGGTGGAAAACCTGCTCTTCTCCGTATTTTCAGCATCGTTGGCCTCGTAGGTTTCCCCGTTGGGATTGGTGTTCACCAAAAGCACCAGATCCGCCCTTGCCGGGGTGGTTACATACACGCCGCCGGCCATGATTACATGGGAGCGGATGGTTTTGTCTATGGCCTCGTCAGAATAGGATGGCACAACCCGCGCCCCTTCGCCCATGTTGTAGCGCACATGGACAAAAGGCATTACCGAATCAAGGTCATTGACTGCCCTGGTCAGAAGAAGCATGCCGAACTCATCTATACCGGCCATGTTGTTGAACCGCGTCCTGCCCAGCTCCTTGCCATATTCGCTGAGCCAGCGGCTTTCCCTGTGGGTCTGGGAATACGGGGCATTATCATCACGCCCCAGGCAGAAGTAGGAAAACGTCCCTGCCTTGGCTAAATCAATCATGGCCTTGTTGACTGCCAGATTCTTGCTGCGGCGGCTCATCCAATCATCAATGGCCTCCTGCGGCAAGAACTCCGTCAAAAATTTCAGTTCCTTCTTTTCCCGCTTGGTCAGGCCCTCTACCTCTTCCTTGTCCTTCAGGGCCGTGTAGCGGAAAATATCCGTGCCATAGCTGAAATAATAGCCCGGCTCCTCACTGCCCGATGCCTCGCCGGTACGCGGCGTCCTCATAATCGAGGAAAAAACATACATAGGCACCTTTGGATGGGAATCCTTGAACTCCTGAAATTTCTTCACCCGCGCCAAAAGCGTGCTCTGGGCTATGTGATGCTTTCTGGAGCCCACAAGGCTGCCATAAATCATGGAATCGCCGGAAATCACCACGGCCTTGATGCCCGGTAATGGCTTGTATGGCGGCTTCTTGTCCTTTTTGTGCGGCACGGTGGTATTGTCCTCCAGCCACTGCCAGAGCTTGTCCGCATCCCCCATGTTGCTGTTGCTGCCCAGAAGCTCATCCGGCGGCACTACCACATTATAGCCCAGCTGGCGTATGGTATCAGCCGTTTCCACATCGGAAATCGGCCTGTTGTCGTGAGGAATATATATAATTGTTCCTTTGTTCTTTGGCGCTTCCTTTGTCTTGGCCACAGCCATTCCGCTGCAGGCCGTCAAAAAAAACGACAGGCACAGCAGCAGCACTGCTATCTTTTTCATTTGGCTTCATTTCCCTCCTGTGTATTGCGGCGGAGCAGCAAATCCAGAGCTGCCACCTGAATCTCCTGCGGAATGTTCAGCCTCGTTTCAAACATGATGTAGCCATCATGAGGCACAGCATTCTTTATCTCCAGCATATCCAGAAGCCTGTAGCCCTTGATTTGCGCTTCTGCCAGCTCCGACTGCTCCAGAGCCTTCCTGCAGTCTACCGTAATATAATTGCCCTTAATCGTGGTAGGCAGGCTCTCCCCCAGGTCAAACCTGCCAAACAGCTTCTGGGCCATCGACATGGAAATACGTGAAAAGAACCACGAGGCAAGCCCATGGTCCTTCAAAGCTCTCTCCTTGACGCGATAGGTTACGTGGGAATCCGACCCGTTATGCACAAATTCCTCAATCGTACCGGAAAACTCCAGCCTGCCCATTTTCCTCGTATTGGCAAAAATCTCCAGCCTGCCGTTTTCCTTTGAGGTCAGGCGCAGCTCCGTCACCGGCAGCTCCACAGCCTCCCTGTTCTCCGCATTATCTGCATTTTCATCACTGCCCAGCAGCCTGTCAGCAATGGCCTCATTGATGACCGAATCCGGCACGGAAACCTTGCCCTGCATGATTTCCTTCAAGGTTTCATTGCTCCATGTATGCTGTATTATCTTCCAGGCCGGCTGATAATCCTCCACAGCCGCCGAAATGCTTTCCGCGCTGATGCCCGGAAAATACTCGGCTATAATTGCCGGCATATCCATAATTCATCACCTGTCCCACACTATCCTGTCAATGCCTGCCCCGTCCGTCAGCCGAACCAGCGGCTGAAACCTGTCTTTTTCTTGGCCGGTGCCGCCTTCTTTGCCGGTGCATCCGCTCCGGCCTTTGCCTCGCGCTTTTCGCCTGCCCCGTCAGCGTCCTTCTCTTCCTGCTCACGGCCGCTCTCCCGGACAGCCTGCCACAGACGGCGCGCATCGCGGTAAATCTTATCCTCTGCCACAGGACTGCGGTTTTTCTCGTCCACCAGACGGCTCAGATAAAGCACAGCCTTGTCACGTACCCCCAAATCAGCGTACAGGGCGCCAATCAGGTACATCACCATGCTGTCTGTAAGGGTATCAATCGGATAACGCTCCGTTTCCAGAGAGCGCACATAGAGATTCAGTGCCTTCTCTATGTATATCATTTCCTTTTCCCTGTTGCCGGACAATCTGTAAATCCATGCCAGCCGAAGCGTAATGCCGGCCCGTCTGGCCAGCGGCGCCTTCAATGTTTCGGCACAGAATATGGCCAGCTTGACAGCCGCAATGCCATCCGGCACATCACGCTCCTCATGAAAATCAAAATGCACATTTTTTTCCACGAGGGCATTGCCCATCAGCTCCCGCCTGCTCATAGGCAGAGCCGTCAGGAACACCTTTTCATCCGCGGCAAAGCCACAATGCTCACACACCCAGATATGATACAGATACGGGTCAAAATCACGGTAGTGACAGCAATAATCGTTATCCACCTGCGTGGCCACCAGACGCGACTTCACCTTGACCACACGGGTGCTCTTGCCGCAAACAGGACACGTTTTTTCCACTACAAAAGTAAACTCTGTCGCCATGCTAACCTCTTCCTGCCTCTACTTCTACTCATTATCCTCCGGCCTGTCCGGCTTGTGGGCCTCGCGATAAGCCTCCTGCGCCTCTGCCAGCTGTGCTTTCAGCGCCTCGTCCAAATCGCCTCTGGTGCGCTCAGCCAGAACCAGCTGATTGCGCAGGGCATAGTCAATAATCCTGTCATAGAATCTGGCATCCAGACTTTTTTCCGACAGCTCTTCGAGGCTTACCTCCACATCGGTCTTGACCACCTCAATGGCCGTCCAGGTAGAATCCAGATAGTCAATCTCCTGCACGCTGACCTTTTTTTCGGCCAGATTGATGACGAGATACTCCGAAACCCCCACAAAATCATCAAAGCCCGCCAGTGACTTGCCATTCCAGCGGCGCTTGGCCACCACATCGTTTATCATCACATCATCGAAGGTTTTCAGCACGGGAACCACCAGCAGATTGGTATCCACATTCCCCTCCGCATCGGTTTCATAGCATATCTGCTGTTTGTTGAAAAAATAGTTGGTCCGGGCAGAGGACTGCACCCAGCGGAAAATATTCTCCGGCACATACGGCGACGCCTCAGCCGGACTTATCGGATTCGCGCAAAAGGAAAAGCTCCACAGAGCCGCCCCCGCAACCAGCAAACGCTTATAATTCATTAAACTCACCCTGTCTTTTAAATATTGTCCTGATAACGGCAAAGACTGTCCAGCTCATAAGGAGTTTCCTGATAGACATAGTAGTTCAGCCAGTTGGAAAACAACAGGTTTGCCACCGAGCGCCAGCGCACCACAGGCATGCGTGACGGGTCATCATCAGGATAATAGTTCTTTGGCACGTTGACATTCGGCATGCCTGCCGCCATATCCCTGTCATATTCTTCTTTCAGGGATAAAGGGTCATACTCTGCATGTCCGGTAATAAAAAACTGCCTCTGCTCAAGATTGGCAATGGCATACACCCCGGCCTCGTCCTCCGACTCGGCCAGAATCGTCAGCTCCTCCACCTTCTCAACATCCGCCCTGCGTATTTCCGTATGCCGGGAATGAGGCACATAAAACTCATCATCAAAGCCTCTGAACAAGGGTTCATTTTTCTGGCAGAGGTGATGCTTGTACACGCCAAAAATCTTGGGAGCCACATCGTACTTGGGAATCCCGTAATGGTAATACAGCCCCGCCTGCGCTCCCCAGCAGATGTGAAAGGTGGAATACACATGGCTCTTGCTCCACTCCATGATTTCCGAAACCTCTTCCCAGTAGGCTACATCCTCAAAGGGCATCTGCTCCACCGGCGCCCCGGTGATAATAAATCCGTCGTATTTTTTGTGCCGCACCTCGGCAAAGGTGCCGTAGAACTCCGTCAGATAATCCTGAGAGGTATGGGTCGGCACATAGGACTCGGTATATATAAAGTCGACCTCCACCTGCAGGGGCGTATTGCCCAGCAGACGCAGCAGCTGGGTTTCCGTGACCTGCTTGACCGGCATCAGATTCAGAATCAGGAGCCGCAGGGGACGGATGTCCTGACTGTAGGCCCTGTCTGAATCCATGATAAAAATATGTTCTTTTTCCAGAATTGCCGCCGCCGGCAAATCATTTGGTATCTTAATCGGCATTTATTATTAACTCCCCATATTTACATGATTTCCCACCACAGCTCAGTGACTGATGGATTCGTAATCATCCAGGCTGTACCTGTGCACCCATTTCATGTGGGAATTTTCGTAGGTACGCAGCTGGTTCAGTTCCTTTTCCTCGTTTGAGCCCTTAGCTATGGCATGATATGCTCCGTCCGTTTCCTTGTCGGTATAATCCTTCCAGCCTTCGCGGGCATTCCAGTGCTGATAACGGACAACCTTGCTGGTGTACTGCGGAATATTGATTGCCTTCTTCAAAAAGCGTATTTCTATAACCTCACCGCTGGCAGACTTGCACTCCTGCCACTCCCAGAAGATGATATTCTCGCCGTTGACGCGCATGGTGGTCGTGTCCGCCATGCAGTTCACATAACTGCCGCCAGACAGGCTATCCTGCCACAGAAGCAGCCATCTGTCCGATGCGCCGCGGCGTTCCACCTCGCCCATGCCAAAAACACTATCCACAATGTAGGCATAAAAATCCTCGTCAAACTCCTGCGAGTTCATCTCCTTGTACTTCAACGGCTGATACTGCTTGCTCCACAGCTTTACACCATTCTTATCATAAAAGGTTTCAGTCAGGTAGGCCAGCACCCTCGTCTGCGGGCATATCTGCACGGTCGCCAGACTGTACGCCAAATCATTCGGCCTGATATCCTTTATGCCGTAATTGTCAAGGGTTTCCTTGGCTCCCCCATAGCTGTAGGTGGTTTTGGTTACGGCCGTAATTCTGGTGGCAATGCCCCCGAAGGCTTCCTGCACCTTGACCTTGGAAGTATCGTAATACTTTGTATAGTTATTATCCGAAGATATCCAATACCACGAATCGGCGGCCGCCTCAGCCGTGCTGTGCATGACAGTGCTGCACATAGCCATAGTCAAAAACAAAACAGCGTAAAAAATAGAAAAACAGTACCTCATGACAACACCCTCTTTTCCAAAAATATACCCCTTTTATACATACTGCGTATATAAAAACATATACTTTAATTATTTTATCATATTTCGCCAATATTTACCACATTTTGTATGTGGGGAAATTCCAGTTTATCGTAGTGCTTGTATGATACTTTGGTGATATAAAAAAATAGT
>NZ_JBJDWZ010000182.1:0-5954 GCF_051866355.1 Anaerovibrio sp.
TCCAGCTTGGGCAGGTATTCCGCCACATTGACCGACCCGGTAAACTCCACATTGCGGAGCTGCAAGGTCCTGACGGTCTGGCGGCACATTTCATAGTATTCCTTGTCCTCCCCATAAGGGCCGATAACTTTCAGGCAGGCATCGGGAATCGCCTGCTGAACCAGCAGAAAAGCCCGCAGCATGGTGATGATGTCCTTGATGGGCACCACGCGAACCACGCCGCCTATGACAATAGGCCCTTCGTGCTGCTGCAGCTCACCTATATGCTGAAACCGCTCCATGCGTATGCCATT
Source organism: Anaerovibrio sp. (assembly GCF_051866355.1). Lineage (GTDB taxonomy): Bacteria > Bacillota > Negativicutes > Selenomonadales > Selenomonadaceae > Anaerovibrio. Next base: position 294 of record NZ_JBJDWZ010000182.1, read on the forward strand.
GGGCACAATCCTGATTTTCTCCGGACTGCAGCCCAGCTCCTGCTCAATGACCGCATTCTGCTCAAAGAGCGTCACCACCATGGAAGCGGAACGATAGGCCATTTTGGCGATATTGTAGAAATACTGTATCCAGACGGACTTGAAATCCCCCTTGGCCCAGCCGCACTTGACAATCTCCGTTTCCCGCTCCCGGGAATAAATGCCATGCTCCGTAATCAGGAAAGGCTTGTGCCCAATGCCTGACGCCAGACTGCCGAGAATGCCGCAGTACCCGGTGGCGACGCTGTGATAAATATCCGCCTCCGGCAACGGCTGGTGCAGGAAATAAAACAGCGGCAGCAGCATGGAGCGCATGGTCCAGAAAAAATCCGTAAAGGGCAGGTAGCTGTACCTGTCCATGTAAACCTGATTGATGATATCAAAAAAATCACTGCTCATAAAGATGGACAGAGGATTTTTTCTCTGCTTTCCCTGCTCGAAAATCCTTGCCATAGCCGCAATATCAATCGGCTTTTCCCCCACCACCAGGTCATAAATGCACTTTCGCTCGTCATCTGACAGGATATTCTCCTTCAGGGACGGCGACCGGCAGGTGAGGATTTCATCCAGAAAGACCTCCTGAATCCCCACCACATTAGCAGGGAATTTATATTTATACTGTCCCCTGTCGCGGGCCTCCGCCCCCAGGGCATAGATAAAAAACTCATGCTCCGGAAAGCCTTCCATCAGCATCTGTATCCAGGAGGACACGCCTCCCACCACATAGGGATAGGAACCTTCCACCAACAAACATATCCTCATGGCCGCTCACCTGCCCATTCCAGCGAAAACTCCGGCTCTTCCACGGTCAGCACATAGGCATCCTGCTGTATCCTGCGCGCCTTGCCGCCACTTATATGGCCGACCTCCCTGCCGCTTCGCAATATAAAGGTCAGCGGACGGCTGAAATTCCAGCAGTGGAGCTTCATGCCGTCACTGCTTCTCTCCACCCGGTAATCCATCGCAAAATAATTCTTCATAATATCGGCGCCCTCGGAGGCCGTAGCAGGCTCCAGCCAGCCAAAACGCCGGTCAATATCCTCAAAAAGCTCCCGCAGGCCTTTTTTCATCACTGCCCAGCTCAAATTACTGCTCTCCTCATAGAATATTTCGTCAGGATGGACAAAATGCGAAAATACGCCATTATAGCAGACAACATTGTAGCTCTCCCAGATATCCTCCGGCGCTGGTGCATAGCCTGACGATACCCGCGGAATCTCGCATGTGCCATCCTTATTAACCTGGAAATTCTGGAAATACTCCTTCGCATCGGCCAGGCCGTTATACAGGGAGGCATATACCTTCATGTCAGGAAAGACGCTTTTTATGGCGGCCTTTCCCTCCGGGCTCAGGATGTTGGATGGCGGCACGTAGGAGTGAAGCTCATAGCCGGGATATACCTCCTCCACGTACCGCTTCACTTCCTGCAGGGATTCCACCATATCCTGCTGGCTTTCCCAGGCATTGTAGCCCAAACGCTCCTGCCCATATCCGGCCGGCGCCAGCGACTGATGGTTGTAGCCGTGTATTCCCAGCTCGCCGCCCGCTTTCAGAAGCTCCCGTCCGTACACGATTAGGCCGTTCCTGGCCTCGCCGTTTGCCAGCGGCTGAAAAGGCCCCTTGACCTGACTGCCGTAACTCTCAATAACCAAGCCTGTATATTTCCAGTTGTATTTCTTTCCATCGTTCAGCATTTCCGGCCACCAGAGCTTGCGGTAAAAATCCGCCGTGCTCAGGCCGGTTTCCTGATAAATCCTGTCAAAGTTTCCCTCCGGCACCGGCGAAGGAAAATCATCGATAAAAAACAGCTTCATGTTCATGACAGGATATACATAGTCCTCATGCAGCTGCCCCAGCATGGCGGTGTACATGCCATAGCTGTTTTTGTCATCGCGCTCCCTGCTGTTGCAAACCAGATACCTGCCCTTGCCGCATTGGTTTGACCAGACGATAGGCGTACCGTCACCGGCCGTTACCTCCGTTCTGGCCTCCGGCAGAAGCACTGCCTGCGTCAACGTGGTGGCATAGCCAGCCGAGTCAAAGCCAAAGCCCTGCAGGCCGGGATACATATCGCCCGTCACCCTGATGCCATAGGCCGATGCTTCCTGACCGACAGAGGCCACGCCCAGCTTTCCCAGCATTCCCGAAGGAAGCTGCTCCGGCTGCAGCTGGCTGAGAAGCATGGCCGTTCCGCCCTGCTCCACGTAGCGCTCCACAGCCGGCAGGCACTTCATATCCGTCAGCCGTCCGGCAGCGATAATCACGCCGCGGCAGGAAGCGTCAACCTCTCCGCCCTGATAAATGCTCCTGCGGACAACCTCCTTCTTCTGCTCCAGCAGAATCTTTTCCACTATATGCCTTTTCAGGACGCTCTGCACCTCACCGGGATCGTAAATCACCAGATACTTTTCGCGGGACAGGGAGGAAAACTCGCTCTCCTGCCCTGCCTCCCCGGCCGCACTGCTATTTGTCCAGGAGCCGATATGCAGAAACGCATCCATGCGATTGAGCTGGAAAAACACCCCCAGGGCCATTACCAGCATAAACGTAACCCATATTTCCTTTTTAAAGCCCTTCACGGAATGCCCCTCCCCAGTAACGCAGAATCCGCAATGCCTCCGGTGAAAGCCGCGCCCTGCTGGATTTCAGCTCTGACAGCTTCCCCCGGATAAGCTCCGGCTCACCCATGGCAAAATAAAGCTTCACACACAAAAGATACGGCTCCTCCCTGTCCGGAAAAGCCTGCTGAAACATGCGGCAGTCCTTCTCTGCTTCCTCGTAATGTTCCTGTACAATCTCCTGACTGATTTTTGCCTGCCAATAGGCGGCATTATCAGGCTCCTCCTGCAGGAGCCTGCCCATAAGTCCGATATATACCTGACGTTTTTCCTTTTTTGTCAGGGCATCCACATAGTCCTGCTGCAGATAATCCCCCAGCAGTTCCGCATAGCGCCTGATGAGCTCCATATCATCACCGGCCTGCTCCAGCTCCTTCTCCAGCTCCGCCATGCCGCTTTCCAGCTCCTCTATATGACCGGATATCATGGACACGGCATAGTAGGCTATCTCCCTGTCCGTATCGTAGGTCGCCATGCGCAGCACCTTTGGATTGTCCAGCACGTTCTGCTTGACAGCATCCAGAAAAACCTTCCGCTTTATCTGCACATCATCCACCAGAAATGTATCGTGCAGGGGAATAACATTCTCGTCATAGCTGATGAGGTTGGTAAAAACATCGTTTTTGTTCATCAGCTTGTGCGGGTTGATGTGGCTCTGCATAAAGCCCATGCTATGCAGGATACGGGCCGCGCAGATAGCCAGCAGGCCTGCCCCCGGCATCAGCAGCACGATACCTGCCTCCGTGGCCGCCTGCAGCCTGCCTCCCCTGCTTTGCACCACAAAATACACGGCCGCTGTAAGAAGCAGATGCCCGCATATACATATCAAAAACAGCTCATCGCCCATATCAAACCAGCTCCCTGCTCTCCAACACCTCTATGCCGCGATGCACCAATCTCTGCCTGACCAGCTGCAGCCCGGCCTCATCCACATCATGAAGCAGCAGGAACACCTTGCCGTCCCTGAGCCCTACGGCGTCCTCCTGACGGATGGCTCCCGACAGCTTGTTGTCCAGCTCCTGATAGCTCATGCCTGCACTGTCCAGCTCCAGCATCAGCGTCCTGACATTGTCCTGCAGGGCAGCTCTCGTCCGCAGTCCCCTCTCCAGCTTATCAAATTCCGCCGGCTGCAGAATTCTGGTCTGCGGCACAAAACGGCGGCTCTGTATGCCTTCCTCGTAAAGATATGCCTTGCCCATGGCCATGGAAATCAGGCGCGCCGTCACAGACAGAAGATTCTGCTGATATATGCTCCACTGTTCAAAATCCATGCCATAAATCTCTATGACGGCAATCACCCTGCCATCATAGACGATAGGCGCGGCCAGGTCCGGCAGGCCGCGCTGCAGGCCATGATTCACAAACAGATGATGGTTAGCCAGCATATCCATGATGTAGGGATTGTCCTCCGTCTTTCTGGAATGGGGCAGATTGGCCGTCTTGTCCCCCAGGCGCACCTTCTGGCGCATGTAGAACTGTTCCCGCCCCATGACGTAGACAGCTACATTCTGCGTTCCCATAATCCGTCCCGTCACTGCGGCAGCCTGGGTGAAAATCTCCTCCACCTCCACAGTATCCAGCTGCCTGATGATGCCATACAGCCAGCCAATGCTGTCATCCGAATTGACAATCTGACGATACAGCTTGTCCTTTATCTCGATAGAGGCCTGATAATTCTTCTGCAAAAAATCGTACCGCCTGCTGAAATGACGGAGCCTGTAGCCCAGGGAATCCAGCCGTCCCTTCCAGCTATCCGTGATATAACCCGTAAACACGCCTAAAAACAGATATGTGGAATAATGAAAAATATTTTCAGGCTCATAAAATACGCTTGCCAGCTCGCCATGCCGGCTGAGAATGCCCCAGGTCAGAAGTGCCATGGAAGGCAGGACCGCCGGCAGGGACTGCTTTTTGCCGTACAGAATTCCCATGATGATTATGTACATGTACGAGATATCCAGTCCCGTAGCGGAATTTACCGGGGTGTTGCCCTGAAGGATACTGATAATTACAACCAGCACAAAGAGCCCTATATTTTCCAGATAGGGCTTCATCTGCTCCAACCTGCCGAGGCCTTTCTCCTGTTCCTGCCCGGCCATGCCGGCAGTAGCGCCGCCTGACAGTTCTTCTGCGTACCACTCATAGACAGGCTTCAGCATGGACGCCGCCTGATACTTAGGCCTGATGCACAGCTCATAGACAGTGCCTGCCGTCTCTGCCGCGCCCTCTGTCGCCTCTACGGCATGCTCCGGCACATCCATCGGCGCAAACTCACTGCCCTGCCCCAGAATATCAATCTGCGGCAGGCTGGCAAAGCCGTTCATGGTCAGGACAACCTGCGTAAAGCTCAGGCATTCGTCCGAAGTAATGTAAATCCGTTCCTCCATCAGCTCCTGCTGGATAACCATGAGCAGGCCGTAGGCGGCATCCTCCAGATACATGACAGGAGCCGCCGTATCGTCACGCCCCTGCAGCTGAAACCCTTCGCCCCGGCAGGCGGCATAGAAAAGCCTGACAATAACGCTGTCAGAAGCAGACTGCCCCTGCCCGAATATTTCCGGCAGCACGACAACAGAGGACTGAAGCCCGTTGGCCCTGCTCCAGTCCAGCACAAAATTCTCATAATATTCCTGACGCACACTGCATCCGGTGACGTATAGAAAACGACCTGCCCCGTGCTGGCGTGCCTCCTGCATCACCTGCACCAGATCCTGTCCATATTCCTTGCCCGAAAAATATAGTACAATCTGGGGATTGTACAGGTTAAAGCTGTCTCCCTCAAAAGTGACAACATCCCAGTCCTCTTTTTGCAATTTTTCTATCAGGCTCTGCCCCACAAAGCCTGTATTTCCTGCCAAAAGGACATTTCTCCTAAAAACTTCTTTTTTATTTTTCATACCCATAGTCCTAGTTCCTACAAAAACAATACTTTTACTATATTATATAACATTTGTGCAGTATATGAATAGGACTATTTTATCAGAGTTTTGTAAAATTCCAGTTT
>NZ_JBJDWZ010000183.1:0-4599 GCF_051866355.1 Anaerovibrio sp.
CGGTGGCGGCAGGAACATCAATGTTGTCCACGCCTACACCGGCACGGCCGATAATTTTCAGATTTTTTGCGGCCGCAATAACCTCGGCTGTAACCTTGGAGGCGGAGCGCACAATCAGCGCATCATAATCAGGGATAATAGCCAAAAGCTCTTCGGCCGGCAGCTTGTCCCTTACGTCGCACTCAAACTCATCCTTCAAAATGTCTACCGCCATCTGGGAAACGCCATCTGCAATTAAAACCTTCATTCTTAGTCCTCCTAAAAATAAAAATAGCTCCACCCCGCATTGGGGTGAAGCATTATACTCCACGGTACCACCCAAATCACGCCGCCAGAAGGGGCGCAACTCCAGCTCGCTGTATCGGGCTGACCCGTCCGGCTCATCGTCGGCCTCTCCGAGGCGGACAGCTAGCTTCCTCACACCGGCTCGCACCAGCCGCCGGCTCTCTGACATCGAAAACATAGCCTTTTCCTCTTCATTGAGTTAGGATATTTTTGTATTTCATCGCGATAAAGGCATTATATGTTATACTTTACGAAAAGTCAAGTGTATTTTTCAGAAATACGCATTTTACTTTTTTTCTGTATGAATTGCACTTCGGCAAAAAAACTACTATAATTTAGATTAGATTATTGTCGAGTGTTTTAGACGATGGGGGTTTTTATGAAGATAGATGGTTTAGGGGCCAGGCCGACGCTGACTGCCCGCGGCCCGGAAACGGGGCACAGGGCGGCATCCCTTGATTCGGATTTTGCCTCGGAGCTTGAGGATCAGCAGGACAGCATGACCCGTGAGCAGCTGCAGCAGATGCTGGAGGAAATTGATGCCCAGGGGCAGAAGCTGACCAATACGCCTACCTACGATGAGCTGAAATCCTACCGCAGCCTGATAAAGAATTTTGTGGGCACGGTAGTCTCCCAGATGTATGCGGTCAATACCCAGGCGGGCTGGGACCGCATGGGCCGACAGAAGGTGTACACCACGGTGCGGAAAATAGACAGGGAACTGGAAAACATGGCGGAAAAAATACGGCTGGGGCAGACGAAGCAGCTGGATATTGTGGCCAGCCATGATGCTATCCGCGGCATGCTGGTGGATTTGTATATGTGATGAATACACAGTGGAAAAATATTATCGGGCACAGCGAACTGATAAAACGGCTGCAGACCCTGCAGATGGAGGACCGCATACCTCATGCCATGCTATTTTGCGGTGCGGAGGGAGTGGGCAAGGCCATGACTGCGGAAGCGCTGGCAGCTGTTTTGTTGTGTCATGAGCCATCAGGGGGGCAGTGCTGTGGCCGTTGCCCGGCCTGCCTTGCCCTGCAGGCCGGCAGTCATCCTGATTACTTCCGGCTCCTGCCGGAAAGCTCCGGCAAGGCGGCCAGAAGCATCAGGATAGAGGCCGTCAGGGAACTGCAGGCAGGGATTGCCAGAGTGCCGCTTTTGTCACAGCGCAGGGTGGTCATCATCCACGAGGCCGAAAAGATGAATGAGGCGGCAGCCAACTGTCTTTTGAAAACAATTGAGGAACCGGCGGGACAGGCGGTATTTGTCCTGCTGACCAGCGCACCGGCCGCTCTTCTGGATACGATTATTTCCCGCTGTATGCGGGTGGAGTTCGGCATCCTGCAGCATGGGGAGCTGCAGGAGGTTCTCTGCCGTCAGGGGCTTCCGGAGGCGGAGGCCGGGCGGCTGGCGGATATAGCCGACGGCAGTGCCGCCAGAGCCATGTCGCTTCGGGAGCCGGAGGTGCAGGAACTGCACCGGCAGGCCATGACTTTGGTCGAAAGGAGCGGCGGCCTGTCCGTGGAGGAGCTTCTGCAGCTGGCAAAGGAGATGTCCGGCCACAGCCGTGAACAGCTGATTCAGTGGCTGGGCTTTGCCGCCATGATTTACCGCGATTTGCTGGTGCTCTACAGCGGCAGTGAGCTGCCGCTGTACAACAGGTCGGAGCTGCAGAGGCTGACGGCCCTGCTGGACAGGTATCCGCCTGCCGGCCTTTTGGAGCTTTTGAAGCTGGTGCAGGAGTATCAGAAGCGCCTGAGAAGCAATGTCAGCCTGCAGCTTTGTCTGGAAGGCTTTCTTATAAGGTTAAATGATTTAGCCGCACGATGAGATATGGAGGAATAAATGCAGACAGTAGTAGGGGTCCGCTTCAAGCGGGCCGGGAAGATATATTATTTCAGTCCGGGAAAGCTGGACATCAAGCTTAATGATAACGTTATTGTAGAAACGGCGCGGGGGATTGAGTTCGGTACGGCGGTTATCGGCCCCAGGGAGGTGCCGGACAGCGATGTGGTTCTGCCGCTGAAGGAGGTACAGCGCATTGCCACCGAGGCGGACAAGGCAAAGGTGGCGGACAATCTGCGCCGCCGTGACGACGCCTTCCGCACCTGTGAGGAAAAGATTGCGGCCCATGGCCTGCCTATGAAGCTGGTGGACGTGGAGTATACCTTTGACGTCAACAAGATTATTTTCTACTTTACGGCTGACGGGCGCATTGACTTCCGCGAGCTGGTCAAGGATCTGGCGGCTATTTTCCGCACCCGCATTGAGCTGAGGCAGATTGGCGTAAGGGATGAGGCAAAGCTGATGGGAGGCATCGGCTGCTGTGGCAGGCCTCTTTGCTGTCACAGCTTTCTGGGAGAGTTTGAGCCTGTGTCCATCCGCATGGCCAAGGAACAGAATCTGTCCCTGAATCCTACCAAGATTTCCGGCATCTGCGGCAGGCTCATGTGCTGTCTGAAATACGAGAATCATTGTTACTGCGGCAACAAGAAACAGCGCAGGAAGATAAAGCCGCCTGCCCAGGGCAGCAAGGTCATTACCGCCGAGGGCGAGGGCAAGGTTATCAACCTGAACATGCAGCGCCGCTCTGCTACGATTCTTCTGGATGATCGCAAGACCATCGTGGCCTCCTGGGAGGATATTATTGAAAAGGACAGCGAGGACATGGTCTGATGGCTGATATTGCGCAGGATTGGGAACAGGTGGCGGCAGGGCTGTCGCCTGACGAGCGACTGGACGACCTTCTGTGCAGTGGCCGCCGCATCATTCAGAACAGGAAGGAATTCTGCTTTTCGCTGGATGCGGTGCTGCTGGCCCATTACCCCCGGTACAAGAAGCACTGGCGCGTTTTTGATCTGGGGACGGGCACAGGGGTAATGCCTCTTTTGATTGCGGATGAGGTCAAGGAAATCCACGCGGTGGAAATCAATCCTGTCATGGCCGGGCTGGCAAAGCGCAACGTGGAGCTGAACAACCTGCAGGAAAAGATTCATGTGTCCGAGGGGGACTACAGAAGGATAAGGGAGCTTTACCCGCCGGAGAGCTTTGATTGTGTTATAGCCAATCCGCCCTATCGTCCTCTTAATCAGGGACAGCTGAACGGGCTGGACGGTGTGGCAAGGGCGCGGCACGAGGTGACGGCCACCCTGCAGGATGTGGTGAGGGCGGCCAGGTATCTGCTGCGTTTCCGGGGGCGTTTTGCCATGGTGCATCTGCCGGAAAGATTGGGCGAAATTATTGTGGCCATGGCAGAGAATCAGATACAGATAAAAAGGCTGCAGCTTGTCCAGCCCAAGCCCGACAAGCCCTCCAACCTCATGCTGATTGAGGGGGTGGCAGGAGGCGCGCCGGGCGGCATGAAAGCGGAACTGCCGCTGATTGTTCACGAGGCTGACGGCAGCTACACCAGAGAAATTCTGGATATATATAATATGTAAAAGAAATTATGATGTAGAAGGGCGATGCTATGACGGAAGAAAAAAAGGGCAGGCTTTACCTGTCGGCTACGCCTATAGGCAATCTGGAGGATATGACTTTCAGGGCCGTGCGCATGCTGGGAGAGGCGGATGTGATTGCCGCCGAGGACACCCGGCATACGAGAAAGCTGTTGTCCCATTATGATATACATACGCCGGCGGTCAGCTATCATGAGCATAACAAGCTGGTCAGGGGGCCGGAGCTGGTGGAGAAAATGCTGGCAGGCGCCACGGTGGTCTGTGTCAGTGATGCAGGATTGCCGGGCATTTCTGATCCGGGAGCCCATCTGGCACAGCTGGCCATTGAGGCGGGGATTGAGGTCAGTCCCCTGCCGGGGGCCAATGCCGCCCTGTCAGCCCTGATATGCTCCGGGCTGGATACCACGGCGTTTACTTTTTACGGCTTTTTGCCCAAATCAGCCAAAAAGCGGCGGGAGCTGCTGGAGCGTATCAGGAACAGCCCCGAAACGCTGATTTTTTATGAAGCGCCCCATCATCTTCGGGAAACGCTGGAGCAGCTGCGGGAGGCGCTGGGGGATGCGCGCCCGGCGGTTGCCGCCCGTGAGCTGACCAAGCATTATGAGGAGTTCAATCGTCGCACGCTGGGCGGGCTTCTGGCCTATTATCAGGAAAATGAGCCGCGGGGCGAGTTCGTTCTCATTGTCAGCGGTTTTGACAGCAGTATTGCGGCGTCCGATGAGGAAGCCGCCCCTGTAAGCCCTGTGGAGCTGGTGGCAAAGCTGGAGGCAGGGGGCATGCCCCGGAAGGAAGCCATGCGGCAGGCGGCCAAGACCCTCAACATGAGCCGCAGGGATATATACAACCTTTTATT
>NZ_JBJDWZ010000183.1:4699-5887 GCF_051866355.1 Anaerovibrio sp.
CCGTGTATATAACCGTGTATGTAATCGTGTATATCGCCGTGTATAGCCGCCGTGTATATGACGCTGTGTATATATCATGTCCCCGGCATGATTTTAATTTCAAGTATATTTTTAGGAGGAAAACATTTTGAGCAACAAAAGTTTCTATATCACCACGCCAATCTACTATCCCAGCGCCAAGCTGCACATCGGCCACGCCTACTGCACCACCATTGCAGATTCGGTGGCACGCTTTCACCGTTTAGCGGGTGATGATGTATTTTTTCTGACCGGCAGTGACGAGCATGGGCAGAAAATCCAGCAGAAGGCAGAGGAGCAGGGTATCAGCCCGATTGAATACGTGGACCCTATCGTGGCAGGCTTTCAGCATCTATGGGAAATGCTGAACATATCCAACGATGATTTTATCCGTACCACGGAAAAACGCCACGAAAAGGTCGTGCAGGAAATCTTCCGCCGCATTTATGACAAGGGTGATATATACAAAGGCGCCTACACGGGACTTTACTGTACCCCGTGCGAAAGCTACTGGACGGAGCATCAGCTGGACGAGGACGGCTGCTGTCCTGACTGCCATCGCCCGGTACAGGAGGTATCGGAGGAAGCGTACTTCTTCAAAATCAGCAAGTACGCCGACCGCCTGTTGCAGTACATTGAGGACAATCCTGATTTTATTCAGCCTGTTTCCCGCCGCAACGAAATGATAAACTTCATCAAGCAGGGCATGGAGGATTTGTGTATTTCCCGTACCTCCTTTGACTGGGGCATTCCTGTACCGATTGATGAAAAGCACGTTATCTATGTATGGTTTGACGCCCTGTCCAACTACCTGACCCCTATCGGCTATCTGGATGACCCGGAGAAGTTCGGCAAATACTGGCCGGCCAACATCCATCTGGTAGGCAAGGAGATTGTGCGCTTCCATTCCATTATCTGGCCGTGCATCCTCATGGCTCTTGACCTGCCACTGCCGAAGCAGGTATTCGGCCATGGCTGGCTGGTGGTGGATGGCAGTAAGATGTCCAAGTCCGTGGGCAACGTCATTGACCCGATTGGCCTGATTGAAGAATTTGGAGCGGATGCCATCCGCTATTTCCTGCTTCGTGAAATCAATCTGGGGCAGGACGGCAATTTCTCCCGTGATGCCCTCATCCAGCGCATCAACGCTGACCTGGCAAATGACCTGGG
>NZ_JBJDWZ010000184.1:0-33458 GCF_051866355.1 Anaerovibrio sp.
GCCGCAAGAAGCTGGGAAGCAAGGACAGACATTAAAAAATCGGCATGCCATTGGCAAGGTGGCATGCCGATTTTCTGCTTTCGGAACAAAAAAATACCCCCAGTAAAGCGTCTGAGGGCTGAAAGGGATTGACTATAGGGATGTACTATAGGGAATACATCACCTTAACTGCTGCGGCTGAGAAATGGCGTTGGAAAAAAACAGCCGCTGCAGGTGGTAAGCTACATACTAAATTTCAAGCTGTAAACTTATCTTGCTATAAGGATAGCATAAATGGTTATACAAGTCAAGTAGAAATTGTATATTTTTTACAATTAATTTGCCTTTATTTGAATTAAAAAGTCCACTAATACCCAAAACAATAGACAGATATGCTACGGGTTTTGTATTGATTTCAATCAATTGAAAAATGGTCAAAATGAAATTTGTCAAATGTCTTAATGAACAAAATTTCAAAGAGGCTTTTGGCGGGATACTTTGACTTTACATACAATTTCCATTATTATTTTTTATACTGAAATATGTTTTATAGGAGTGAGATAGATATATGCAGGTGGCTGTATTGGCCAGTGGCAGCAAGGGAAATGCCACGTTTATCGAGCTGGATGGCAAGAGGCTTTTGATTGATGCAGGAATCAGCGCCCGGCGCATACGCCAGGAGCTGAATCGTATAGGGCAGGCAGTGGAGGAGCTGGACGGGATTTTCATTACCCATGAGCATGGGGACCATATCAGCGGGCTGATGACGCTGACAAAAAAGTACGGCGTGCAGGTGTACAGCCGTCCGGAAACCTTTCGAGCCATGAGCTTCTACAGTGAGCTGCCTATAGAGTGCATCAATCCGATTATTGACCGGGTGCGCCTGGACAGGGTGACGGTCAGGGCCTTTGCGATTCCGCATGATGCCGCGGACCCGGTGGGCTATGTGGTTCAGGGCAGCAGCCGCTGCATCGTGGCAACGGATATGGGCTTTGTGGACAGCGGCCTGCAGAGCATGCTGGAGGGAGCCCAGGTGCTGGTGCTGGAAACCAATCACGATGTGGAGCTTTTGAAAAATGGCAGCTATCCCTACAGCCTGAAAAAGCGGATTCTGGGGACGCGGGGGCATCTGTCCAACAGGGATGCGGCGCTGGCGGTGGCAGGGCTGAAGCAACGGCCGAAAAAACTGCTGCTGGCTCATCTGAGTGAGTCTAACAACCGTCCTGAGCTGGCCATGTCAACCGTGCAGGGGATATTCCAGCAGCAGGGTGTTGATGATATGGAAATATATGTAACAGACCAGAATCGTTGTGTCAGTATAGAGTTTTGACATTGAGGAGGAGAAGGATTATGACTTATCGCAGCAAATTTGCAAAAAGATGTGTTTCCGGTGTTGCCGGTGTGCTGATTGTGGCAACCGTGCTTCTGGGAGGGTGCAGCAACGGGCTGGCCGGGGAGCCTGAGAGCGGCGGAATTCCGGCGGCTGTGGCCGGCAAGGATGTGTCAGATGCGAGGAATACGCCCGTGGTGCGGGCAGCCAAGGCTGTAGGCCCGGCAGTTGTGGGCATTACCAACAAGGCTGTGGCAAGGGACTGGTTCAACAATCCTGTGCAGGTGGAGGGAGCCGGCTCCGGCGTTATCTTCCGCAAGGATGGCTATATAGTGACAAATAACCATGTTATCAGCGGTGCCAAGGAAATCATCGTTTCCCTTTCCGACGGGCGTTCCCTGTCCGGCAGGCTGATTGGCGCTGATGAGCTGACGGACCTGGCTGTGGTCAAGGTCGATGCAGATGACCTGCCGGCGGCAGAGTTCGGCAATTCTGACGACATCATGGTAGGTGAGCCTGCTATCGCCATCGGCAACCCTATGGGGCTGGAATTCCAGGGCAGTGTTACCAGCGGCGTTATCAGCGCCCTGAACCGCTCTCTGGAGCTGGATGACAGGGTAATCAAGGTTATCCAGACTGATGCGGCCATCAATCCGGGCAACTCCGGCGGTGCGCTGGTCAATGCTGACGGCAAGGTTATCGGCATCAATTCCGCCAAGATTGCCCGCAGCGGCGTAGAGGGCATGGGCTTTGCCATCCCTATCAATACGGTGCGTGAGATTGTGGATGACCTGATGGATGATGGCAAGGTGACGCGTCCGTATCTGGGGGTCGGCATCTTTGACAAGGAAACTGCCGGACGTTACGGCTATATACTGAATGTGGACAAGGGCGTATATGTAGAAAATGTTACCGTCAACGGCCCTGCCTACAAGGCTGGCATCCGCCGCGGCGATATCATACTCTCCATCGGTGACAAGGAAACCAACAAAGTGGGCGAGGTACGCAATGCGGTTCTGAACGCCAAGGTGGGCGATACTGTCAAGGTGAAGCTGGACAGGAACGGCAGCACGGTTACCGTTGACGTGGTGATGGAGGCGGCTTCATGAAAATAACCATTGTGGCGGCAGGCAAGCTCAAGGAAAAATACCTGACCGCCGGCATCAATGAGTTTTTGAAGCGGCTTACGCCCCTTGCCACCGTGAAAATCGTGGAAATCAATGAAGAAAAGATGAAGGACAACCCATCAGAGGCAGAAAAAAAACAGGTACTGTCCCAGGAGGGACAGCGCCTGCTCCGGCAGGTGCCGGAGGGCAGTTTTCTCATTGTGCTGGATGTGTACGGCAGGCAGGTTTCCTCGGAGGAGCTGGCGGAAAAAATCCGTCAGCTGGGGCTGTCCGGCAGGAGCAGCATTACCTTTTTGATTGGCGGGGCCTTCGGCCTTTCTGATGAGGTGCGGCAGGCGGCCGATTTCAGGCTGAGCTTTTCGCCCATGACCTTTACCCATCAGATGATAAGGCTTTTGCTGGTGGAGCAGATTTATCGCGCCTTCAAAATCAACCGCGGGGAGAAATATCACTGGTAAAAATGGGGTTGCCGCATCAGCAGGTGTTCTGATGCGGCAACCCCATAAATTTTATTCAAGCTCGATTGTCGGCCTGTCGGTAATCGTGGAAAGTACAACGATGGTTTCGGTCTTTAAGATGCCATCCTGATTCTTGATGCGGGTCAGCAGCTTTTCCAGAGTTTTGGTGCTCTTGGTAATGATTTTCAGGGCGTAATCATAGTCGCCCGTAATGTAGAAGCATTCCTTTACATCCATCTCGCCGGCGATAAATTCCCTGAACTTATCACCATTGTTTGGATTGTCAAAGCTGATGTAGATGAAGGCCATCAGGTGCTTGTCAACCAGTGAAGGGTTCAAAATCGCCGTGTACTGCTGTACCACGCCGGTATTTTCCAGCTTTTTCAGGCGCTCGCTGATCGCCGGCATGGACAGGGAAATCTCCTGACTGAGCACGGAAACAGTAACGCGGGCATTTTCCTGCAATCTTTTTAAAATTCGCTTGTCTGTAGCGTCCATAAAACAATCACCGCCATTCTCCCTATATTATATCAGCAGGATAAATAATTTGTAAATCGTTTTGCTGTAAAAAATTTTTGCTTTTGACAAGATATAGTGTAAAATGGAAGGACAGGATATGAGTTATTATTGGAGTGATAGAATAGATGAAGAAGCGGCGGCACGATGTGCAGAACAGAATCAGCTGGCTGTTGCTGGTGATATGGGGCTGTTTTTTCCTGCTGACGGTACGGTTTGCCTGGCTGCAGCTGGTGAACGGTGATGAGCTGGCGGAGAGGGCTATCACCATAGCGGAGGAAAACAGGGCCAGGCAGTCCCCCCGCGGCAAGATTCTGGACAGGAACGGGCGGGAGCTTGCCATCAGCCGCATGGCCAAGTCACTGGTAATCAATCCCAGCAAGGTCAGGAGTGAGGACAGGGAAAATCTTGCCATGCAGCTGTCAGATATACTCAAGCTGAAGCCGGAGGAAATTCGCGAGGATATAGATACAGGTGGCGTATTTGTCTACGTCAAGCGTCGTCTGGAGGTGGACGAGGAAAATGCCGTCAGGGAGCTGAAGGAGGCCAACGACTATGAGTGCCTTGAACTGCATGACGAGGTAAAGAGGTATTATCCAAACGATATGCTGGCGGCCAATGTGCTGGGCTTTATCGGCACGGATGACAAGGGGCTTGCCGGTATGGAGCAATATGCGGATGATATGCTTAAGGGAGAGGCCCAGGAGGCCGACCTCCTGATAGATATGCGGGGCAGGCCGATTTTTGACTCCATATTTTCAGTGGCCCAGCAGCGCTACAAGGGGGACAATTCCAAGAGCATCACCCTGACTATCGACAGCACCATGCAGTTTATCGTGGAGCAGGCGCTGGAAAAGGCCATGGCTGACAACAAGCCGAAGGCGGTGACGGCGGTGGTCATGGACCCGAAGACCGGCGAGGTGCTGGCCATGGCATCCCGTCCCAGCTACAACCCTAACAAATTCTGGCAGGCCAATGATGAGGCCTGGCGCAACAGGGCCATCTCATCTGTCTATGAGCCAGGCTCCACCTTCAAGGCCATGGTGGCAGGCTCGGCCCTGCAGGAAGGGGTAGTAGCTCCCAATATGACCTTTTATGATCCGGGGCATATCGATGTTTCGGAGAAGCGGATTCAGAACTGGAACGGTGAGAGCTTCGGCAACGTCACCTTTACGGATATTGTAAAGAATTCCATCAACACCTGCTTTGCCCAGATAGGACTGTGGCTGGGGGGCGAAAAGCTCAACGAATATGCGGAGAAGTTCGGGTTTGGCAAGGCGACAGGGATTGAACTGCCGGGAGAGGAAGCGGGAATTTTGTTTTCCGACCCGAAAAACATGGTAAACTCCGACGTGGCTACTATGGCCATAGGCCAGAGTATTGCCGTGACGCCGCTGCAGCTGGTAACGGCCATGTCGGCTGTGGCCAATGACGGCGTGCTGCTGAAACCCCACATCGTAAAGCAGATTACCAATGCGGACGGCTCTGTTTACAAGGAGTATGGCCGGGAGGAGGTGCGCCGGGTGCTGGACTCTGCCACCGACAAGACGCTGGTGGGGCTTCTGGAGCAGGTGGTAGCCACCGGCGGCGGCTCCAAGGCGGCTGTGAAGGGCTATCGCATAGCGGGCAAGACCGGTACGGCGCAGAAAATCAATGAAAATACCAGCGGTTACATGGAGGGCAGGTATATTGCCTCCTTCTGCGGCTTTGCCCCGGTGGAAAATCCGGAGCTGGTGGTGCTGGTGGTAATTGATGATCCGTCGGCAGGAGCGTTCTACGGCGGTCAGATTGCGGCGCCTGTGGCAAGGGATATCTTTTCCCAGCTGCTGCGGTTCATGCACATCAGTCCGTCCAGTGACACTTTTGCGGATATGAACAAGGACAAGGATGCGGGAACCGCGGCCAGGCCGGCACCTGCCGCCAGCGACGGCAAGGTGCGGATGCCTGACCTGACCGGCATGAGCATCAGGGATGTATCCAGACAACTGGCGGAGCTGGGGCTGGGCATAGACGTGCAGGGCAACGGACTGGCGCGCGGCCAGAGCATTCCGGCAGGCACGGAGATTCAGCCGGGCCAGAGCGTTACCGTTACTTTCAGCCCGTGAGGGTGCGGCTGTATATGGTTTTGTATTCAAGAGCAGATTAGTACAAAGGAGAATTGATGATGAAAGCAAAATTATTTGTTACGGATATGGATGGTACACTTTTGAACAGCGAGCATAAAATTTCCCGGGGCAACAAGCATGCCATCAGGCGGGCTGTGGAGGCCGGCGTGGTATTTACCATCGCCACCGGCCGCATGTATGCCTCAACCCTGCCTTACGCCCAGGAGCTGGGGCTGGATGTGCCGATTATCACCTACAACGGTGCGCTGATAAAGACTGCGGCCGGCAAGGAGCTGTATGCTTCCTATCTGGAGGAGGACCTTGTCAGGGAGCTTTTGGATTTTGCCAGGGAGCAGGAGCTGTATATCCATCTCTACAGCGAGGATAAGCTGTATTTCAAGGAGAATGACGAGCATGCCAAGTTCTATCAGAAGATGTGCGGCGTGCCGGGGAATGCCGTAGGCGAGGATATCTACAAGTACACCTATAAGGTGCCGAAGATGCTGATTATGGGCAGTACGCCGGAGGAGGCTGACGCGGCGGTAGAGCTGGTGCGCCAGAAGTTCGGCGGCCGGATTGACGCCATGAAGTCGTCGCCTACCTACGTGGAGCTGATTAAGCCGGGGGTGAACAAGGCGACTGCCATCGCAAGGCTGGCCGAAATTCTGGAGATTCCTTCCGAGCAGGTGCTGGCCATCGGTGATTCCAGCAATGATGTAAGCATGCTGACCTCCGTAGCCATCAGCGTGGCCATGGGCAACGCCAACGACGAGGCGAGGGCGGCCGCGCGCTACATGGTAACGGATAATGAGCATGATGGGGTTGCGGAAGCACTGGAACGCTTCTGCATGTAGTTTCCGGAGGTTTGTATGGAAAGAGAAAAGAGTACCGACAAATGCTGTGAATTTATTATTGTCACGGGCATGTCCGGCAGTGGCAAGACGCAGGCCTGCCGCTATCTGGAGGATATCGGCTATTTTGTGGTGGACAATCTGCCGCCTGTGTTCATTCCGAAGTTTGCGGAGCTGTGCCATCAGTCCGGCGGCAGTGTCAGCAAGGTGGTGCTGGTGGTGGACACCAGGAGCCGTGAGTTTTTTGACACATTTATTCACGTGCTGGAGGATATGGACAGGGACAACCAGCAGTATGTGCTGCTCTTTATGGATGCTTCCGATGCGGCCATCATCCGCCGCTACAAGGAAACCCGCCGCCGCCATCCTATGGCGCCCAGCTCCCGCATCAGCGAGGGCGTGGCCAAGGAGAGGGAGAGGCTGGCCCAGGTGCGCAATAAGGCGACCTATATCGTGGATACCTCGGAGCTGAAAAAGATAGACCTGAAGGAGAAGATTTTGAAGCTCTTCGCCCCGCGGGTGGGGGAGAAGATGAATGTCAACGTGATTTCCTTCGGCTTCAAGTTTGGCATGCCGCTGGATGCCGATCTGGTATTTGATGTGCGCTTCCTGCCGAATCCTTTCTACGTGGAATCCATGCGGCACAAGAGCGGCGCGGTGCCTGATGTGGCCTCCTACATCGACCAGTGGCCTGTGACCAGGGAGTTCAAGCAGCATCTGGACAATCTGGTGAATTTTCTGATTCCGCAGTATGAGAAGGAAGGCAAGGCACAGCTGGTAATTGCGGCCGGCTGTACCGGCGGCATGCACCGTTCCGTGTTTATTGCCAATCATATCTACCAGCTGCTGAAGGACAAGGGCTGTCAGGTCAAGCTGGAGCATCGTGACCTGATGAAGAACGAGGTCTGGGAGCATGTGAGGGAAGAGGTTTAGAAGGAGTGTTATAAATGCACTTGTTAAAATGGCTGTATCCCGGCATGAAATTCAAGCGCTGGCTGCTGCTCTTTGCGGGCGGCGTCATGCTTGCCAGCCTGGGAATTGCGGTGGTTTTTAACTATAAATACATTGATAACATAGAGGAGGCCATTTTCAGGGCTGTCTACCTCTGGTCAGGCAGCTATGATTACACCTTCACCGCCCTTGTGGGCATGCTGATGGTGCTGGCCGGCCTCGGTGTCATGCTGGTGGCGGCGCGCTTCGTGATACGCTCCGTTATTACGGTGCTGCTGCCTGCCAATTCATCAGAAAAGCTGGTGGATTTAATCTATGAGAAGCGGATGCTGGGCAAGGGGCCTGCCATTACGGTGGTGGGCGGCGGTCACGGCCTGTCCGTGCTGCTTCGCGGCATCAAGCAGGCTACCTCAAACGTTACGGCCGTGGTGACGGTAGCCGATGACGGCGGTTCCTCCGGGCGGCTGAGGGAGGAGCTGGGCATGATTCCGCCGGGGGATCTCAGGAACTGCCTGGTGGCTTTGGCTGATACGGAGCCATTGATGGAGAAGCTGTTCCAGCACCGCTTTGAAGGTGACAGCCAGCTGTCGGGGCACAGCTTCGGCAACCTGTTTATTGCGGCTATGGCGCAGGTGACGGGTGATGTGGAGGCCGCCCTGAAAGAATCCTCCAAGGTACTGGCGGTAAAGGGGCGGGTGCTTCCTGCCAGCAAGGAGTTCGTGCGGCTGGATGCCATCATGGAGGACGGCTCCATCGTCTGCGGCGAATCCAAGATTCCGGAAGCACACAAGAAGATTCATCGCGTCAAGCTGTTCCCGGAGCATGTGGAGGCCGTGCAGTCCTCGCTGGATGCCCTCCGCGATGCGGCGGCCATTGTACTGGGGCCGGGGAGCCTGTACACCAGCATCATGCCGAATCTTCTGGTAGAGGGCATCGGTGATGCCCTGTGCCGCAGCAAGGCCGTGAAGATTTATATCTGCAACGTGATGACCCAGCCGGGGGAAACGGACGGCTATACCGCATCCATGCATGTCAAGGCGATACTTGACCATGCGGGGCGCAATGCGGTAGACTATGTGATTGTGAATTCCACGCCGGTGCCGGAGGACTTGAAGCAGAAATATGCGGAGACAGGCGCCTATCCGGTAGTGGTGGATGAGGATGTGCTGAACGCCCTGGGCGTGGGCGTAATCAAGGCCGACCTGATTACGGATCATGATGCTATTCACCATGACCCGAAAAAGCTGGCAGAAAGCGTTATGCGGGTCGTGTATGAAACCCTGTAACCCGGCCGCGGCCGGATTTGAGATGTTGGATTGTGAGGGAACAGGATGCCATCCTTTGCTACAGAGGTAAAAAATGAGCTTGCCCATGGCAGTGGCAAGAGGAAATGCTGCCAGATTGCAGAGCTGGCAGCTCTTTTGCGCATGGGGGCCTCCGTGACCATCGGCGCCAGAATGAATCTGGGGCTGAATTTTACCACGGAAAATGCCGCTGTGGCGCGCAGGGCCCTGCAGCTCCTGAAATCCACGGGGCAGGTGCAGCCGGAGGTGACGGTGAGCCGCTCTAAGAGGCTGAAAAAGAATAACAGCTATCTTCTGCGCGTCGCGCCGTCGCCCAACGTGCGTCCCCTGATGGAAGCTCTGGGCATGCTGGGGTCTGATGAGGGGGCCGTGGGCAGGGACAGGGGGCTTCTGCGGAAGCAGTGCTGCCGCAAGGCCTATCTCCGGGGCGCTTTTCTGGGAGGCGGCACGGTGAACCGGCCGGAAGCCCAGTCCCATCTGGAATTTATCGCCAACAGCTACGCCTTTGCCCATACACTGGTGCAGATTCTGAAAAACATGGATTTTCCTGTGGGTTTTACGGACAGGAAAAACAGCTATCAGGTCTATATCAAGGATGGGGAGGAAATCATGGACCTGCTGGCCATGCTGGGAGCGGTCAAGGCGGCAGAGGAACTGGCGGTGGCAAGGAACCTGAAGGAGGTTCGCAATCAGGTGAACCGCCTGGTAAACTGTGAAACTGCCAATCTGCAGAAAACAGTCAGCGCTTCCGTGGAGCAGGCGGCCTGTATAAAAAGACTGCAGGCAGAAGGCAGGCTGGAGCAGCTGCCGCCCAAGCTGCAGGCCGCTGCCAGGGCGAGAATGGACAATATGGATGCCTCCCTGGCGGAGCTGGGGGAGCTGCTGGGCATCAGCCGGGGAGCCGTGAACAACCGCCTGAAAAGGCTGAAGGATTTTTTGTAGTCCGGCGGCTTTTGGCAGATGGCGGGGAAAGCGGCAGTACCCAATCTATAATGCAAAAGAGGTAATACTGTGAAAAAATATTTAAAATGGGGTCTTGGCGCGGCAGCAGTCCTGATGCTGGCCTGCTATGGCGGCATACAGTATCTGCTGGCACAGCCTGAGCCGGAGGGATTTCCCATTCTGGAATATCACATGGTGCAGGCGGAGAACCCCAAGGATGCCTATGAGTACAATGTGCCTGTGGAGGATTTTCAGCAGCAGCTGGATTATCTGCAGGAGCAGGGCTATACCACTATTTCCATCCGGGATTTCCTGCGGGCCAAAAAGGGCTTGCAGGAGCTGCCTGAGAAGCCTGTTATCCTGACCTTTGATGATGGCTATGAGAGCAACTATACGGAGCTTTTGCCCATTCTGGAGGCGCGGGGCATGAAGGCCACCGTCTTCATGGTGGCCAACAGCATCGGCAGGGATAAATATCTGACCTGGGAACAGCTGAAGGATATGCAGCACCGGGGCATCGAGATTGGCAGCCATACGGCAAACCACCTGCCCCTGACGGAGATGGATATGGAAACGGCCCGGAGCGAGGTCAGGCTGTCCAAGCTTCTGATGGAGTGGAATGGCGTGGATACCATTTATACTCTTTCCTATCCCAATGGCAAATACACGACAGAGCTGCGGGATATGCTGAAAGAGGAAGAATACCTGGCGGCGGTGACCGGGGATGCGGGGCTGAACACCCTTGATACGGATACCTATCAGCTGCAGCGGATAAATATTCCCCATCCATCCTTCGGCATTGAGGAATTCAAGTGGCGGCTGGCCAAGGGCAGGATTTTTGCCCAGCTGGGCATTTTTCAGCACAGGATTTGATGCCTTGCTTTTTGATTTTGTTTGTTTTGATTGTTAAGGATTTATGGATTAGTTTTTAGGAGTGTTTGGAGAGAAGATGAATTTGTACAGGAAAATTTTGCCGGCAGTCATGGCAGCGGTAATGCTGGCAGGCGTCTCTATGGCAGAGGCGCGCCAGCATGGCGGCATGGAAAACAATGCAGAGAGTGTCAGCGCCGTTGCGGCGGAGAAAGGTACGAGGGTCACCCGCGGGGAAGACCGGGTGATGGAGCTGGCTGTCAACATGAACGTGGACGGCCTGCACCCAAAGTACAGCAACCGCGTGCCGGAGTCATGGCATCCTATGGAGGAGGTTGACTGGCAGGTAAAGCCCCAGGACAGTCCCCAGCTTTTGAAGCGCTGGCCGGTGACGGTGGAGGATGGCGGCGGCACCCTGCTGTTTTCCGACAGCCCTGAGTATGTGGAGCAGGATGGAATTCTTTACTCTGATGTGGTGACGGGGGCCGGCAGGATTTTTTACTATCACCTGAACAACACGCGGCAGAACAAGAAGATTGCCGTGGTGCTGGAAAATGAGGGAAAGTACACGGCGATTCTGAACGTGAGCCGTGAGGCTCTCAGCGCGCCCAGCGATAACTATCTGTGGGTGGGCAAGACGACCCAGCAGGAGTACATGGAGAGCAGGGTCAACAGGAATGTGTTTGTTTTTCCGGGCAGGAAAAAAATCCTGAGCAATAAGATGGCGGAAACAATCGTCAGGCCGGGACAGCTGGTAAACGGCATCTATGATTTTACTACGGACGGGCCTGTGCGCTTGTCTGTCATCATGTACCCGGCCGGGGAGAACCCGGTTGATTTTATAAAAAAGGCCAAGGTGCTGCCGAAGGATGAGCATCGCCTGCGGGGAACCTACAAGGGCATGAACCGCATCATCCGGGCGGAAAAGGTGTACAATCCCCAGATGGACGGTGCGGTGTTTATTCCGCTGGCAGACAACGACCGGGATGCCTACCGCTACGGCATTGATGCCACCGATGGCAGTGAAACCCAGAACTACGGCAACTACGGCATCATGTACGAGCTGCAGGTGCCGGTGAAGGGAACCGGGGATGTGCAGTACATCCTGCAGCCGCTGGGGGGCGTGTATGCAGGCGCCATGTCCGTGCAGGATATGGCGGACAAGCAGAAGTTTATGCTTTCCGTGCCGCAGAACCAGCTGTATTTCGGCAATGTGAGGATTGACGATTTTACCAGCAGCCGCTTCCCGTCTACGGCGGACACTGATTATATTTATTTCTCCAGCGAGCTGGCAAGCCTGGGCACCTATGGGGCAGGACAGCAGCTGAGCTTTGAATTTTCCCCGCCAGGGGCCTCAAATCTGCCGGTTAATTTTATTTTGATGCCGGCAACCCAGGCACAGGGACTTGCATATAAATGGCAAACAAGGTAAAATAGAAATAGATTTTATTTGATGAAGGAGGTTTCTCTTTATGAAACACATTCAGACTGTTAATCAGCCTTCCCTGCAGCAGACCAGGAATTCCGGCGGCTGTGGCGAGTGCCAGGCATCCTGCCAGTCCGCCTGCAAGACTTCCTGCACTGTAGGAAATCAGGTTTGCGAGAGCAAGAAATAAGAGTTAGAGATTAGGCTCCCTGCCCAAAGGGAGCCTTTTTTCGCGTTATCATAGTTTGTGATTTACAGGAGAGAATAAATGAACAAGGAAATGCAGAAGAAAATTCACAAGTTCGTGCAGAACGGCATGTACATCCTGCTGGACGTCAACAGCGGCGCGGTGCATGTGGTGGACAGGATGATTTACGACATGATGGATTATTTTGACGGGGAAAATGACGCCGAGGTGCAGAAGGCCATGGACGGCATGTATCCTGCCGGTGATGTGCGGGAGGCTTTGGAGGAGCTGCATCACCTGATGGACATTCAGCAGCTGTTCGCCCCGGATATTGATGTGCCGCCTACCTTCAAGGCGAAGGGGCTGGTAAAATCCCTGTGCCTGATGACTGCCCATGACTGCAACATGCGCTGTAAATACTGCTTCGGCGATACCGGCGAGTACGGCGGCGAGCGTCAGATGATGAGCAAGGAAGTAGGGCAGGCGGCGGTGGATTACATCATCGACCACAGCGGCCCTAGAAAGCACTGCGAGATTGATTTCTTCGGGGGGGAGCCTCTTATCAACATGCCGCTGGTGAAGCATGTGACCGAGTATGTGAGAAAGCGGGAAAAGGAAACGGGCAAGGTCTTCAAGCTCACCCTGACCACCAACGGGCTGGCGCTCAATGATGCCAATATCCGGTGGCTGAACGATAACAACATCAGCCTGGTGCTCAGCACGGACGGCCGCAGGGAAACCCATGACAACATGCGCCCTGATGCCGGCGGCAATCCGACCTATGACAAGGTTATGGCGAATTTCCGCAGGTGCGTGGACTCCCGAAATGACGAAAATTACTACATGCGCGGCACCTACACGGCCTGCAATCTGGATTTTGCCAAGGATGTGGAAGCTATGGCGGATGCAGGCTTTGACATCCTTTCCATGGAGCCGGTGGTGCTGAAGGATTCTCCTTATGCCCTGACGGAGGATATGCTGCCGGAAATCTACGCCGAGTATGACAGGCTGACCGATTTCTATCTGCAGCGTCACAGGGATGGCAAGGGCTTCTTCTTCTTCCACTTCAACATGGATTTGTCCAACGGCCCGTGCGTGGCAAAGAGGCTTTCCGGCTGTGGTGCAGGCCATGAGTATTATGCGGTGGCGGCCAACGGCGATCTGTACCCGTGCCATCAGTTTGTGGGCCGTGACCGCTACAGGCTGGGGGATGTGTTCAGCGGCGTGCAGAATCAGGAGCTGCCGCAGTATTTCCGCGAGTCCCATGTGCTGAACAAGCCGAAGTGCATTGACTGCTGGGCAAGGTTCTTCTGCAGCGGCGGCTGTCATGCCAATGCCGACCTCTTTAACGAGGATATCCGCATCCCTTATGACATGGGCTGTGCTATCCAGAAAAAGAGATTGGAATGCGCGCTGGCCGTGCAGGCGATTCTGGCGCTGGAAAAATAATTCCGCCTCTATATGAATGAATTTTGGCAATATTGTTTCAATCGCATTCCGCTCTATTACTTATAGTTACAAATTAATTATCCTATAATTATTAGAATTTATGAATTTACATTGACAATAAGGCCGAAATTACTGTATTATTATAGTAATCAAAGGAGGAGAAAGGCAGGCAGCATGGAGCTCTGTCGGTATGCCGTAGCATGCCTCATTAGCGGATGGACTCCCGGCTCACGCTAATCTCCTAACAATTCTTTTATAAATTTATAGGGGGTATTTTTAACATGGCAGTTAAAGTAGCTATTAATGGTTTTGGTCGTATTGGTCGTTTGGCATTCCGTCAGATGTTCGACGCTGAGGGTTATGAAGTTGTTGCAATCAACGACCTTACCAGCCCAAAGATGTTGGCTCATCTGCTGAAGTATGACTCCTCCCAGGGCAAGTACAAGTACGCTGATGCTGTAACTGCAGGCGAGGATTCCATCACTGTAAACGGCAAGGAGATCAAGATCTATGCTTGCGCAAATGCTGCAGAGATTCCTTGGGGCAAGCATGATGTAGACGTAGTTCTCGAGTGCACCGGCTTCTACACCTCCAAGGAGAAGGCTTCTGCTCATCTGACTGCAGGCGCAAAGAAGGTTGTTATCTCTGCTCCAGCAGGTAAGGACCTCCCTACTGTTGTTTACAACGTAAACCACACTGTACTGACTAAGGAAGACAAGGTTATCTCCGCTGCTTCCTGCACCACTAACTGCCTGGCTCCAATGGCTAAGGCTCTGAACGATCTGGCTCCTATCAAGTCCGGTATCATGGCTACCATCCATGCTTACACTGGCGACCAGATGACTCTGGATGGCCCACAGCGCAAGGGTGACCTCCGTCGTTCCCGTGCAGCTGCTGTGAACATCGTTCCTAACTCCACTGGTGCTGCAAAGGCTATCGGCCTGGTAATCCCAGAGCTGGACGGCAAGCTCATCGGTGCTGCTCAGCGCGTTCCTACCCCTACCGGTTCCACCACTCTGCTCTACGCTGTAGTAGACAAGGAAGTAACCGTTGATGAGGTTAATGCAGCTATGAAGGCACAGGCTACTGAGTCCTTCGGCTACAACGAGGACGAGATCGTTTCCAGCGATATCATCGGCATGAAGTATGGTTCCCTGTTCGATGCTACCCAGACCATGGTTAGCCCTATCGGCGATGGCAAGACCCAGGTTCAGGTTGTTTCCTGGTATGACAACGAGAACTCTTACACCAGCCAGATGGTTCGCACCATTAAGTACTTCGCTGAGCTGGGCTGATTTTCCAAATCGAGTAACTCAATAATTTAAAGATCCATCGAGGTCCGGCCTTTAGTTCCCGTGAGGGAATTAGTTTGGGCCGGGCCTCTTCTTCTTGTAAAAGAAAAGGTATTCCCCATTATTTGAGCGGAGGTAAGATTTTTTCATGAACATGAACAAGAAAACCATTAAAGACGTTGATTTGAAGGGTAAGAAGGTATTCTGTCGTGTGGATTACAATGTTCCTTTCGATGAGAACATGAACATCACCAATGATACCCGTATCCAGGCAACTGTTCCTACCGTGTCCTATCTGCTGGAGCAGGGTGCTGCTGTTATTCTCGCCTGCCACATCGGCCGTCCATCTGAGGCTCGCGAGGACAAGTTCTCCACTAAGCACATCTTGAAGAGGCTTTCCGAAGTATTCAAGCAGGATGTAAAGTGGGCACCTGATTGTGTAGGTCCGGAGGCAGAGAAGGCTGCCGCTGATTTGAAGCCGGGTGAAATCCTCCTTCTTGAGAATCTCCGTTATCACAAGGAAGAGAAGAAGAACGATCCGGAGTTTGCAAAGCAGCTGGCCGCTCTGGCTGACATTGCTGTAAACGATGCTTTCGGTGTTTCCCATCGCGCTCATGCAGCCAATGTGGGCATTACCCAGTATCTGGAGTCCGTTGCAGGCTTCCTGATGGAGAAGGAAATCAACTTCATCGGCAAGACCCTTGAGGCTCCTCAGCGTCCGTTTGTTGCTATCATCGGCGGCGCAAAGGTTTCCGACAAGATCGGCGTTATTTCCAACATGATTGACAAGGTTGATACCATCATCATCGGCGGTGGTATGGCTCATACCTTCGATGCAGCCCAGGGCCTGCCTATCGGCAAATCCCTCTGCGAGAAGGATAAGTTTGAGGAAGCATTGGCTCAGCTGGACAAGGCAAAGGCAAAGGGCGTAAAGGTTGTTCTGCCTGTAGACCTGACTATTGCCGACAAGTTCGCAGCTGATGCAAATACCCAGATTGTGGATGTAGACAAGGTTCCGGAGGATTGGGAGGCTCTCGACAGCGGCCCTAAGACTTCCGAGCTTTACAGCGAGGCACTGGCTGGCGCCAAGACCGTTATCTGGAACGGCCCGATGGGCGTGTTCGAGTTTGATGCTTTTGCAAAGGGTACTTTGGCTGTTGCCAAGGCTGTTGCTGAGGCTACTGAGAACGGTGCTACTTCTATCGTAGGCGGCGGTGACTCTATTGCGGCATTGAAGAAGACCGGCCTTGCTGACAAGATTTCTCATATTTCCACTGGCGGCGGCGCTACCCTTGAGTTCCTTGAGGGCAAGGTTCTGCCGGGCATTGCAGCAATTGCTGATAAGTAATTTTTGATATAAATAAAAATATAGGGGGAAAAATTAATTATGGCACGTAGACCTATTATCGCTGGTAACTGGAAGATGAACAACACTATTGCAGAGGGCGTTGCCCTGATCAAGGAGCTTGCTCCGCTGGTTGCAGACGTTGAGGATGTTGACGTTGTTGCATGCCCTACCGCAACCGCTCTGGCTGCTGTAGCAGAGGCTGCAAAGGGCACCAAAATCCATGTAGGTGCACAGAATGTTCATTGGGAGCCAAAGGGAGCTTTTACCGGCGAGATTTCTACCGGCATGCTGAACGAAATTGGCGTAGAGTATTGCGTACTCGGTCATTCCGAGCGTCGTGATTATTTCGGTGAGACTGATGAGGGCGTAAACAAGCGCGCAAAGGCTGCTTTTGCTGCCGGCATCACTCCTATCATCTGCTGCGGCGAGTCCCTGGAGATCCGCGAGGCTGGCAACTACATTGACCATGTAGTTGCTCAGATTAACGCTGCTCTGGAAGGCTTCTCCGCTGACGAGGTTGCCAAGCTGGTTATCGCTTATGAGCCAATCTGGGCTATCGGCACCGGCAAGACTGCTACCTTCGAGCAGGCAGAGGAAGTTTGCAAGGCTATCCGTGAGGCTGTAGCTGCCAAGTTTAATCAGGAAGCTGCTGATGCAATCCGCATTCAGTACGGCGGCTCCGTAAAGCCGGCTACCATCAAGGATCTCATGGCTCAGCCAAACGTTGACGGCGCACTGGTTGGCGGTGCTTCCCTGAAGGCTGCTGATTTCAGCGCAATCGTGAAGTTCTGATCAGTTTCTGATTTGATTTCTGGTTTTGTTATTTAGGCGGCAGGTGCCCGCTTTTGGGCACCTGGCTGATTTGCTTTTTCTTTTATTGAGGTATATTTAATGGCAAAGTTAAAAAATGCTCCGGTAGCATTGATTATCATGGATGGCTATGGCAACGGCAACACTGCTGACCCGAATAATGCCATTCAGATTGCAAAAACTCCTGTTATTGATGGCTTGAAGCAGCAGTTCCCGAATACCCATATTCAGGCTTCCGGCGAGTTCGTAGGACTGCCTGACGGCCAGATGGGCAATTCCGAGGTAGGCCATACCAATATTGGTGCGGGCAGGATTATTTATCAGGCTCTCACCCGTATTACCAAGGCCATCAAGGACGGGGACTTCTTCGAGAACAAGGCCCTTTTGAGCGTGGCCGGGGCTGCCAAGGCAAACGGCGGCGCCCTGCATCTCATGGGACTGGTTTCTCCGGGCGGTGTGCACAGCCATAGCGAGCATCTTTACGGGCTTCTGCAGTTCGCCAAGCAGCAGGGCATCGAGAAGGTTTATGTTCATGCCTTCCTGGATGGCCGTGATGTTGACCCTTCCTCTGCGGCAGAGTATGTGGCTGACCTGCAGGCCAAGATTGATGAGATTGGCTGCGGCGTGATTGCTTCCCTGTCCGGACGCTACTATGCTATGGATCGCGACAAGCGCTGGGAGCGCGTGCAGAAGGCCTATGATGCCATTGCCAGGGGCGAGGGTGTTGCGGCTTCTGATGCAGTGGAGGCTGTCAAGGCTTCCTATGCCAACGAGGTAACTGATGAGTTCGTAGTGCCTGTAGTTGTGGGTGATTACAAGGGCATCAGTGATGGCGACGGCGTGATTTTCTTCAATTTCCGTCCTGACCGTGCCCGTGAGCTGACCCATGCCTTTACTGACGCTGAGTTTGAGGGCTTCCCTCGCAAGGAGGCAAAGATTTCCTTTGCTACCATGACCCAGTATGAGGAAGGCCTGAACGTTGAGGTTGCTTATCCGCCTGAATCCATTGAGAATACCCTCGGCCAGGTTATTGCCAGGAATGGCATGACCCAGCTGCGCATTGCAGAGACCGAGAAGTATGCTCATGTTACCTTCTTCTTCAATGGCGGTGTAGAGGAGCCTTATGAGGGTGAGGATCGCATCCTGATTCCATCCCCGAAGGTTGCTACCTACGACTTGCAGCCTGAGATGAGCGCCATTGAGGTGACTGACAAGGTTGTTGAGGCCATCAGGTCCGGCAAGTATGACTTTATCATCCTGAACTATGCAAATGGTGATATGGTAGGTCATACCGGCGTTATCGAGGCAGCTGTGAAGGCTGTTGAGACTGTGGATACCTGTGTAGGCAGGTTTGTAGAGGCTGTTCGCGAGATGGGCGGCGAGGTCTGCATCACTGCCGACCACGGCAATGCTGATCAGATGGTTGACCCTGAGACCGGCGCGCCGTTCACAGCTCATACGACCAACCCTGTTCCGTTTATCGTGGTATCCGACCGTGTAGGCTGGATTGCATCTGATGGTGCGCTGTGCGATATTGCGCCTACTCTGCTGACCCTGGCAGGCATGGATATTCCTGCTGAGATGACCGGCAAGAGCCTGGTGAAGATTAAGTGAGTTTCCCTGCCGCAAGCCTGCGCAGGGTTATGGCCGCGGTGACAGGCGGGGCTGACAGCCCTGCCTGCCATGGCGGGCCTGTGTATTATAAAATTAGTGAAGAGAGGAATACGAAATGATTTATTATGATAAGCATGTTGAAGACATGACTTGCATTGCAAAAGAAGTAAACCATGGTCCGGCTCCAATTCCAGAAGAGGGCCAGTGGGTACAGTCCAAGGAGATTAAGGACATCAGCGGCCTGACCCACGGTATCGGCTGGTGCGCTCCTCAGCAGGGCGGCTGCAAGCTCACCCTGAACGTTAAGGAAGGCATCATCGAGGAAGCCCTGGTTGAGACCATCGGCTGCTCCGGCATGACCCATTCCGCTGCTATGGCTGCAGAGATTCTGCCGGGCAAGACCATCCTTGAGGCCCTGAACACTGACCTGGTTTGCGATGCCATCAACACTGCTATGCGTGAGCTGTTCCTGCAGATTGTATATGGCCGTACCCAGACTGCATTCTCTGATAACGGCCTGCCTGTAGGTGCTGGCCTGGATGACCTGGGCAAGGGTCTCCGCAGCCAGGTTGGTACCCTGTATTCCACCAAGCTCAAGGGTCCTCGTTACCTCGAATTGGCAGAGGGTTATGTTACGAAGATGGCTGTTGACAGCGAAGACCGCGTAATCGGTTATGAAGTTGTTCAGCTGGGCAAGGCTATGGAGGCAATCAAGGCCGGTACTGATGCCAATGAGGCAATCAAGGCCAACACCTCCACCAAGGGCCGCTTCGCTGATGCTGCTCGCTACATCGATCCTCGTAAAGAATAATCTGAGATAATAGGAAGGACTGAAATAGAAAATGGCATTATTTGAAGGCTATGAGCGCCGTATTGACGGTATCAACGAAGTTTGTAAGAAATACGACATTCCATCTATTGAAGCAGCTGCTGACATCTGCAAGGAGAAGGGCTTTGACCCTGCTGCTATCGTTACCGACCTGCAGCCAATCTGCTTCGAGAACGCAAAGTGGGCATACACCCTGGGCGCAGCTATCGCTATCAAGAAGGGCTGCACCACTGCTGTAGAGGCTGCCAAGGCTATCGGCGAAGGCCTGCAGGCTTTCTGCGTGCCTGGTTCCGTTGCTGACCACCGCAAGGTAGGTCTTGGCCATGGCAACCTGGCTGCTATGCTGCTGGCTGAGGAGAATACCTGCTTCGCATTCCTGGCTGGCCACGAGTCCTTTGCTGCTGCTGAGGGTGCTATCGGTATCGCTCAGACTGCAAACAAGGTTCGCAAGGAGCCTCTGCGCGTAATCCTGAACGGTCTCGGCAAGGACGCTGCTCAGATTATTTCCCGTATCAACGGCTTTACCTATGTTCAGACCCAGTACAACTACAAGACTGGCGAGGTTGAGGAAGTTAAGCGCATCGCTTACTCCGATGGCCCTCGTGCAAAGGTAAACTGCTATGGTGCTGACTCCGTTCCGGAGGGTGTTGCTATCATGCACAAGGAGGATGTTGGTATTTCCATCACCGGCAACTCCACCAACCCTACCCGCTTCCAGCATCCGGTAGCTGGTACCTACAAGAAGGAGCGCATCGAGCAGGGCAAGAAGTACTTCTCCGTAGCTTCCGGTGGCGGTACCGGCCGTACCCTGCATCCGGATAACATGGCTGCAGGCCCTGCATCCTATGGTATGACCGATACCCTCGGCCGTATGCATGGCGATGCACAGTTCGCAGGCTCCTCCTCCGTACCTGCCCATGTAGACATGATGGGCCTCATCGGTGCCGGCAACAACCCTATGGTTGGTATGTCCGTTGCTGTTGCCGTTGCTGTACAGGAGGCAATGGCAAAATAATTTGGCTTTTGGCTGAATTGTTGCCCTATGGCGATTTTGTGAATGAAGGCTGCTCCCCGGCTTTGCCGGGGGGCAGTTTTTTGTATGCAGAAGTTTATGCGGCATTATTTTGGCGCACAAAAAAGCCCGAAGCTCTCGCTTCGGGCTGAATTAGCTGGTGACGCGTAAGGGATTCGAACCCTTGAAGCCGCCGTGAGAGGGCGGAGTCTTAACCACTTGACCAACGCGCCAGTAACGTTGTTTATTATACAGTAAAAAAAATTATATTGCAAGTGATTTTTTGGTTATTGTGAAAGATTTTCTAAAATAATTTCCACATTATCCGTATCGTACTCAATTTGTGCCGACCAGAGGCGAAGTGCCTCCGGCAAATCACTGGTTATCTGCGCCGCCAGATAAATAAAGGAGGTGTTTAGCTGTGCGTAGGCGGTCAGCTGTGTGAAATGCCAATGAGGGAGCCTTTCAAGCTGGCGGTAGAGGATATACTGGCAGATGCGGTCATAGATGGCCTGGCTGTCAGGCGGCAAGCCTGCAGGCAGGGCGAGGGATATCTCACCTGCCGTTATGCTGTGC
This sequence comes from Anaerovibrio sp., assembly GCF_051866355.1. Taxonomy (GTDB): domain Bacteria; phylum Bacillota; class Negativicutes; order Selenomonadales; family Selenomonadaceae; genus Anaerovibrio. Next base: position 20,977 of record NZ_JBJDWZ010000184.1, read on the forward strand.
CGGATTTTATCCAGAAGCTGGCACCAGCTGTCGTCAATGGGCGCTGTCTTTCCCAGAATGCTGATGATTTGCTGTATCGTCATTTGTGCTATACCGCAAAAGCTGCCCGCTACGTGAATGTTGCAGTCCTCCGGCAGCCATACGGCTATATCAGGCTGGCTCATCAGCTCAGAAAAATTCAGGGCAATATCTGTGCCATCTATGTAAAAGCACAGCGGCGCATTGCTCCCCAGCAGCAGTTCGCAGGTTTTTTCACAGCACATACCGATACCGGCTAATTCCAGTTCGCCCAGATAGGTGAAAAAACGCGGGTGCATGGCACAGACATTGCAAAGGCTTTCCTCACCCGCATGCAAAATAATCTGGCACAAGCCATCATGTTGGAGGAAGGGACAGCGTTCCTCCGGGGTAAGCCTGAAGGAATATATGCCGTCCTGCCGGGTGATGCACTGGCGCATCCTGTCCCCCAGCGTGCCCGTCATTTGCAAATAGCGGCTGGCCGCGGCATCGTCAATATCTATTTCCCAGCCCTGACAGCAGGTGTGCTGGCAGGCTCCGGCCTTGCAGGAGAATTGGCTATAAAAATCCGGCATTATTGTAATCATAAATCAGCACCCCGATGGCAGAAAATAAAAAACTTCACAGCATACGACACGCCATGAAGCCTAAAATCAATATGGAGCGGGCGAGGGGAATCGAACCCCCCTCTAAAGCTTGGGAAGCTTGCATTCTACCAATGAACTACGCCCGCGTTTTCGCAACGTATATATTCTAGCATGTCTGAAAGAAGTTTTCAAGCTAAAGCAACAAATTTTTTCAGAAAAGCATTAAAATAAAAAAGGCAATAAAAAATTGCGGTTTTACCAAGCGAGTGGTTAAAACCGCAATTTTTTTATCAGTACAATATCATACTGTACAACAATGCGCTGTCATATTGTCTTTATCCACATGCCGTTTATCGTCATGCTGTCACAATCAGGCAGCAGCCTTCTTTGGCTTTCTCAGGGTAGAAATGCCCTCGATAACCAGAATAATCGCCAGAATGGTCAGCAGGCTGCCGATGACAACCTGTGCATAAGGACCCCAGTCAGCACCGCCGGCAGCGATAACATTCAGCTGGTTCTTGACAATAATCAGCAGGGAGCTGATGGTAACCACGGTCATGAATGCCATAGGCAGCAGGAACATCTTGTTGTTTTTGCCTGCATTGCCCAGCCAGGTGCAGATAGCCAGAAGGCCAAGTCCTGCCAGCAGCTGGTTGGCGGCACCGAAGATGCCCCAGATTTTCTGGAAGCCGTTCATGCCCAGGGCAATGCCCAGCACTACGGTAATCAGGGTAGCCACATAAGGATTTACCAGAAGCTTCTTCCAGCCTTCCTTGATGTCGTCCACGGTCTGTCCCGGCTCCAGCCACAGCTCCTGGAACATGAAGCGTCCCACGCGGGTTGCCGTGTCAAGGGAGGTCAGGCAGAAAGCAGAATAGGTCAGCACCAGCAGGGTGTAGAGGATATGCTCGATGCCGCCGAGGCCCGGAATGGTGGCGGCCATGGATGCGATACCGCCGGCAAAAATATCGGTAACGCCCTTGGTATGTCCTGTTTCACGGGCATAGGCAATGGCGCAGATGGTCAGGATGGCCAGCACGCACTCCAGCAGCATGGAGCCGTAGGCGATAGGACGGGCATCTGATTCCTTGTCCAGCTGCTTGGAGGTGGTACCGGAGGAAACCAGGGAATGGAAACCGGAGATAGCACCGCAGGCAACGGTAGTAAAGAGGATAGGGAATAGATACTGCATGCCGTTCTTGGTTTCTACAGCAAAGCCGGTGAAAGCCGGGAACAGCTCAGGGTTGATGTCAGGATGTGCGCCCACAACGCCGATAAAAGCAATAAACAGCATGGCGTAGAGCAGGAAGGAGCTGAGATAATCACGAGGCTGCAGCAGAATCCATACAGGAGTTACGGAAGCAATCGCGATGTACACGCCCACCACGTACATCCAGGTCTGGGTGGACAGGTAAATAGGATGCCAGTTCATGCCTACAGCCAGGCAGAATACGATGGCAGCGATGCCGAAAACGGTGGTAACCGCCATGGAGGTGTGCCGCTGATAGACGAAAAAGCCGAAAATCACGGCCACCAGAATGAACAGCAGGGAAACCATGGCAACAGATGCCTGGGTAGAGCTGGCAGCCACATCCACAACGCCGTCCTTCATCACGGCGCCGAAGGTGCTGGCCACGATGGCGCCGAAGGCGGCCACGACCAGAATGATGGTCAGGTAAGTAAATACCGTAAATAATACCTTGGCACGGCGGCTCATGTTTACATCGATGATTTCGCCGATGGATTGTCCCTTGTGGCGTATGGAAGCGAACAATGCACCAAAGTCATGGACGCCGCCAAAGAAGATGCCGCCAATCAGCACCCACAGGGCAACAGGCACCCAGCCGAAAATAGAAGCGGCAATCGGGCCGGTAATAGGCCCCGCACCGGCGATGGAAGAAAAATGATGCCCCATCAGCACAGGTGCCTTGGCAGGCACGTAGTCCATGCCGTCAGTCATGGTATGTGCAGGGGTTGGCGTGCTGTTGGTTTCGTCAACGCCCCACTGTTTGCAGAGCCAGCGGCCATAGAAGGTGTAACCGCAGGCCAGGATTGCTGTACACATCAATAGAAGTACCAGCGTGTTCATGTAATAGACCCCTTTCAAGAAAATGATATTCTTTTCAGATTTTTCTCCATGCACCTGCCGGCCTTGTTTGCAACAACGGACTGCGTATCAGTCAGGCAGGCCGCCAGCCGCACATCCATCCAGCCGTGGAAGGAGAAAAGGAAGGTCTTGTGAATACTGCATTTCTTCAGTGCCCGGAGCGCATCAGGCTCACAGGAGCCGCAGACAAAGATGGGCGTAATGTAGGTATACATGTGGCCCGGCCCGACGTGTGCCAGCTTCATGCCGGCCTTGCGGGCGTCCTGCAGGCACTGCTCAAAGAGAGAAACCGTCAGGACGGGCATCTCATACAGAAAAATAAATTCCTCTGATTTGGCAGTCCACAAATTGGCCTTGCGGGAGAGGATGAATCCTTCAGCCTGCTCGTAATACTCGCAAAGGGCACGCAGAGGCAGCCGCTCATTATCGTAAAGGGTTATATTATAATAAGTGCGATAGCTGTCCAAAAGCCGGTTTATTACTTCGTCGCGGGTATTAGCCATGCTGAAAAATATCCCTCCATATCTGAAAGTTTTATGATTATAACACACTTGCGAAAAAGTGTAAAGGAAATGTCAGAACAAAAAGAAAATGTATTTTATATATTCCATTTTGTTTTTTCGGTGCGGATTATTTTTACAAAAAAAGTTTCTGCTTTTATACAGAAGACGAGAGTGTTAAAATTTTACTACATACAGCAATAAGAAATAAGAAAATTGTTAATATATCGTCTGTCTGTTGAAATAGTCTGTCAGATTGGGTATAATGTAATAACTATGTGTTAGAAATTTCCATAGAATATACAAAGAAGAAGCGTAGAGTATACGTTGAAATTTCTTATAGGGGAGGAATTTCCTTGCTGATGAATGGAGCGCAGGCTATATTGGAGAGCCTGAAACGAGAGAATGTTGAAGTAATATTTGGTTATCCCGGCGGTGCGGTGCTGGACTTGTATGATGCACTCTACAAGACGAAGTATCCTCACATCCTGACGCGTCATGAGCAGGGCGCTGTCCATGCGGCTGACGGCTATGCCAGGGCAACGGGCGGGGTAGGCGTTTGCTTTGCCACGTCCGGCCCGGGTGCTACCAATCTGATTACCGGCATTGCTACTGCCAACATGGATTCTATTCCGCTGGTCTGCTTTACCGGCCAGGTAACAAATCCCCTGATTGGCAAGGACTCCTTTCAGGAGGCGGATATTGTAGGCATCACTACGCCGATTACCAAGCACAATTATCTGGTGAAGAAGGCTGTGGATTTGCCGAGGGTCATCAGGGAAGCGTTTTTCATCGCTTCCACCGGGCGTCCGGGGCCTGTGGTGATTGATATCGCCAAGGATGTATTCACGCAGGAGATAGATTACGAATATCCGGAGAAGGTGCATCTGCCGGGCTACAGCGGTGACTTCACTGGTGATGAGGCCCAGCTGGCGGCGGTGATGGAAGCACTGGGCGAGGCAAAGCGGCCGCTGTTCTTTATTGGCGGCGGCGTAACCCTGTCCAATCAGGCAGAATTGTTCCGGGAAATTATTGCCAAAACCCATATTCCTGTGGTCAGCTCCCTGATGGGGCTGGGCTGTATCCCATCCACTCAGGAGGGGTTCCTGGGCATGGTAGGCATGCACGGCTCCTTTGCGGCCAATATGGCTGTGCAGGAGTGTGACCTGCTTATCGGCATCGGTGTCCGCTTTGATGACCGGGTTATCGGCAAGGTAGCCGCCTTTGCGCCAAAGGCAAGGATTGTGCATTTTGATGTGGACAAGGCGGAGATAAATAAAAATGTGGTGGCCGACTTCCCTGTAGTGGGTGATTTGCGCTGGTCACTGCCGATTTTTGCCCGTCTTTTGCAGGAGTCCGCGGTGGATTACAAGGGACGTTACAATGTATGGCATAACTATGTTGTTGAGATGAACAACAAGCATCCGTTTGAGTACAAGACCCACGACAATTACATCATGCCGCAGGAGCTGATTGAGAAGGTCAGTGAGCTGGTGGATGATGATACCGTGGTTGTTACCGATGTAGGCCAGCATCAGATGTGGGCCGCCCAGTTCTTCAACAGCCGCCAGCCGCGCCAGTTCCTGACCTCCGGCGGCCTTGGCACCATGGGCTACGGCCTGCCTGCCGCCCTGGGGGCAAAGCTGGGACAGCCGGACAAGAAGGTGGTGCTCTTTACCGGTGACGGCAGTATCATGATGAACTGCCAGGAGATGTCCACTGCCGCTGACAACAACATTGATGTCAAGGTTGTGCTCCTGCATAACCGCGTGCTGGGCATGGTAACCCAGTGGCAGCGCATGTTCTATGGCAAGCGCTATTCCCAGACCCTGCTGGGGGGCAAGACTGACTTTGTGAAGCTGGCAGAGGCTATGGGCATGTCTGCCTGCCGCATTGAGAAGCCGGAGGAGCTGGAGCCTGTGCTGAAGCAGGCACTGAACGCCGATGGCCCTATGCTGATTGATGTCATGCTGCCGGGCAACGAGGATGTACTGCCGATGGTTGCGCCGGGGGCCTGCCTCAGTGATATGGTTTTGGGAGGGGAAAAGGAATGAAAAAATATATTTTAGCTGTGCTGGTAGACAATAAGCCAGGCGTTCTCACCCATGTTTCCGGCTTAATCAGCCGCCGTGCCTTCAACATCGAGAGCATTTCCGCCGGCTATACCGAGGAACGGGATGTTACCCGTATCAACATCGAGGTTTCCGTGGAGGATGACAGGGAGCTGGAGCAGGTGGTGAACCAGCTGGGCAAGCTGATTGATGTCATCAAGATTGTCAATCTTGGTCAGGTTGATTCCATCGTCAGGGAGCTGGTACTGCTGAAGGTCAAGGCTCAGAAGGATACACTGGCGGATATCCGCAATATCGTGGATATTTTCCGCGGCAAGATTGTGGATGTGAGCCCTGAGAATGTGGTGATTGAGCTGACCGGCTCCCGCAGCAAGATTGATGCTATCTGCGAGATGCTGGCCGAGTTCCAGATTATTGAGATTGCCAGAACCGGTGCCATCGCCCTTTCCCGCGGCCCTGTGCCTGTGAAGAATATGTAAAATTTCCCGCCATCCACGGGGAGCCGGGAGCAGTTCCACAATATATTTATCGCGCTAAAATTTGTGGCCTGCCGTCGAAGGGCAAAAATAAGGTTGACATTTTTGGAATAAATGATATACTAACAGTAACGGATAATTATTATCCGTTACGGAGAGTGTGTATTTATTAATAGGAGGTATCTGTTATGGATTTGAAGGGTTCAAAGACTTTGGAAAACTTGAAGGCTGCTTTTGCAGGTGAGTCCCAGGCTCACACCAAGTATCAGTATTTTGCTTCCCAGGCAAAGAAAGATGGCTATGTGCAGATTCAGAACATTTTCCTGGAAACTTCCAAGAATGAGAAGGAGCATGCAAAAATCTGGTACAAGCTCATCAATGACGGCGTAGGCAAGACTGCCGAAAACCTGAAGGATGCCGCTGCCGGTGAGAACGAGGAATGGACCTCCATGTATCCTGAGTTTGCCAAGGTTGCCCGTGAGGAAGGCTTTGACAAGATTGCCGAGCTGTTTGACGCTGTGGGCGCTATCGAGAAGGAGCATGAGGAGCGTTACAAGCTGCTCCTTATCAACGTTGAGCAGGACAAGGTATTCAAGGCCAATGAGAAGGTTATCTGGCAGTGCTCCAACTGCGGCTATGTATGCACTGGCGAGGCTGCTCCTGAGGAGTGCCCTGTATGCGCTCATCCGCAGGCACATTTCGTTGTTCTGGACGAGACCTATAAGCGTTGATTATCGCGCGAATATCTTAAATAAGCAAAAAAACAGAGGCTGTCCCCACGGGGCAGCCTCTGTTTTTTTGCTTATTCTGTTTATTTAAACCGGGTTATCATATTGGCTGGCAAAGGTGCAGGCAGTGCCTGCTGTGAAAAAATTACTTTTCCTTCTTGCCGTCCTCTTTGGCCTTTGCCTTTTCCTCGGCGTTCTTCTTTTTGGCGGCGGCCTTTTCCGCCTGACGTTTTTCCTGCTCGCGCTTTGCATAGTCCACGCTGAGGCTCGCCATCTTGTGCTTCATGGTCATCATAGGGTGTTTCAGGAACATGCCCTTGCTGGAGGAGGTCATAATCTTCATGAATTCGGAACTCTGAGCCTTGCCGAAGCACTGCTGCTCACAGCGGTCGCAGATTGGCTTGGTGATGCCGTATGGACAGCGGTTGATTTTTGTCATGACGGTAGCCAGAAGCGCGGTACACTTCGGGCAGAGCTTTTCGCCTTTGGTGCTGTGGTGCTTGTTGCAGTACACGCCAAAGGTCTTTTTAATGTTTGCCTTTTCCTGCGGAATGGTGTTCTTCACCTCAGGCTGTTTTTTCTTTGGTAAAAATCTGTCAAAAATACCCATAAATGAATGCTCCTTTATAAATCAGCGATATGCTGTGTTGTTCTATCTATAAATTGTACTTTGAAATCAGCAGAATTGCAAGCAATATATTTGCCAATACACCAATTATATGGGTGAGAACTTCATATTGTTTGAAGTTCTTGCAGGAATATGGCATTTGTATATAGAATATATCAGTTAAAGGTGATGTGTGAAACAGGGACATTTGTGAGGGGGAATTTTTATGGAAAGCAAGCTGGCACAGGCATTGAGGCTGAAAAATCATCCGGTGGCGGTCTATCGCTCGGATGAGCTGCCGGAGGGGGCGATGCAGTTCCGCGAGGGGGTGTGGGGCTGTGTGATTGCCATGCTGAACACGGTGGCAAAGAAAGGGCGTACCGCGGCATTTTGCCGTGAGCGGGTGGAATGTGTCGGCGGCAAGGCAGGCCTCGGGCTGGCACCCTATCCCCATGGCTTCATTGAAAGGTTTATTTCCACAGGCGAGGGCATACCGCGTCCGGGGGAATGGTACAAGCAAAGCCCGGAGCTGGCACTGGAATTTATGGATAATATCCCAAGGGTGGCTGGGAAAAAATATGTGGTGTTCCGTCCGCTGGATGAGGTTGGCCCTGATGATGAACAGCCGGAGCTGGTGGTATTCCTCGTCAATCCTGACAGGCTGTCTGCCCTGGCGGGGCTGGCCAACTATGATACGCCAAACCAGGACAATGTGCAGCTGCTTTTTGGGGCGGGATGTACTCAGAGCGTCCTTTATGGGCTGGATGCCCATGAGCAGGGACAGCGTACCTGCTATATCGGCCTGACGGATTTATCCGCCCGGAAGGTCATTGACAAGGACATCATGTCTTTCAGCATACCATATCAGCGGTATCTGGAAATGGAAGCCAATGTGGAGGAGTGTTTCTTCAAGACGGAAACCTGGGCGCTTATTGCCAAGCGGCTTGACTGATATCATGAATCTTGAATAGCATCACAAATTTCCGCTAACCATGAGTATACGGTTAGCGGAGATTTTTTGTTTGGCAGGAACGTAGTCCATTAGGGCTATACCGGCCGTCAATTTTGCTGGGAAATTTATATGCTTTTTAGGCATAATCAAATATTTAATATAGGTATTGGATAATAGCTTTAAGGCGGCGTAAAATAGAGCTGTATTCAAAAACAGGAGGTAATATGGCATGGCAGGTATGTGGAGGAAAAGAGTGCTGCCGCTGTTGGCGGCAGTGGCTGTGCTGGCTGGCAGCAGCCGTGCCTGGGCGGCAGAAGCAGATAAGGCTGATGGAGGTATGGAAATGAAGAAAATTGTACAGACGGCAGGCAGAAATGCGTTAGGGGATTTTGCACCGGAGTTTGCGCACTATAACGATGATGTATTGTTCGGGGAGAACTGGAACAACGAGGATATCGATTTGAAGACGAGAAGCATGATTACGGTGGTGGCACTGATGTCCTCCGGCATCACGGATTCTTCCCTGAAATATCATCTGGAAAATGCCAAAAATCATGGCGTTACCCAAAAGGAGATAGCGGCAGTGATTACCCATGTGGCGTTTTATGCAGGCTGGCCAAAGGCATGGGCGGTGTTCAATATGGCGAAGGAGGTATGGGCGGCAGATGAATAATCTCATATTCTTTATGCTGCTGATGCTCTGCATGGCGTTTCATTATCTGCCTGTCAGCTGGCATGAGGTTATGGGAATTATGCTGCTGGTGCCCTTTGGACGCCATATTTACAGATGCAGGGGCTGGTGGAAGATGCTGGCAAGGGGCAGGACGGTAACCAGCGGCATGGGACTGTTTTCCAGTCTTTTGAATGTACTGCTGGTGGCAGATTTTATGGTGGTTGTCGTCAGCGGTATACTGGTGTCAGGCTATCTGTTCAGGGAGGTCATTCCTTTGGAGCTTCGCATGAACATCACCCTGCACCAGCTGCATGTGTCAGGCTGTTTTCGCCTTCTGCCGGTGCTGGTGAAATCGGGGCATGGCTGGACAGCCTGAAATGAGGGAAACAAGCTAAAAGTATTGTTCAGATTGACAAGGGGGAGAGAATACATGAAGGATGTTTTGGTCTTGACCGGTGCCGGGCAGATTGGCATGGCAATCGCCAGACGGATGGGTTATGGAAAGAAAATCGTCATAGGAGATAAAAGCTTTGCCAATGCCACAAGGATTGGCGAGATTATGAATAATGCCGGATTTGATACGGTAGCCCTGGAAATGGATTTGGCCTCACGGGCATCTATTTTGAATTTCTTAGGGCAGGCGCAGGAGTATGGAGAAATAGCCATGCTGGTGAATGCGGCAGGCGTTTCGCCCAGCCAGGCGTCCATAGAAACCATATTGGCAGTGGATTTATACGGCACGGCGGTGCTTCTGGAAGAAACGGGCAAGGTAATAAAAGCAGGTGGTGCCGGTGTCACGATTTCCAGCCAATCCGGCTGGCGCATGCCCGCCCTTACGGCCGAGGAAGATGAATTACTGGCTGTTACGCCTGTTGAGCAGTTGTTGCACCTTGATATACTGCAGACGGAGAATATAAGGGATACCCTGCATGCGTATCAGCTGGCGAAGCGCTGTAATGAGAAGCGGGTGATGGCAGAAGCCGTCAAATGGGGGAAGCGCCGTGCCCGCATTAATGCGATAGCTCCCGGTATCATCGTCACGCCGCTGGCAATAGATGAGTTCAACGGGCCGCGAGGGGATTTCTATAAAAATATGTTTGCCAGATGTCCGGCCGGCCGACCGGGAACTGCCGACGAGGTAGCAAATGTGGCGGAGCTTTTGCTGGGGGACAAGGGGGCCTTTATTACCGGCTCTGCATTTCTGGCAGATGGCGGTGCTACGGCCAGCTATTTTTATGGCGAGCTGAAGCCGCAGTAATAATGTCAATATTGGCCATAATAGCCTTATTGGCAGTGCCATAAGCGTGAAAGCGGCTAAAGGGGTTTGTTTGGAAAGGACGGATAAAAATGGACAAGGATAAGATGAGTGTTTTTCCTGCTGGTGAGAAAAATGATGCCTATGCAAAATATTTTACGGGGCAGAGCTATCTGAATATGCTGTCAACGGAGCAGGTGGTGATTGGCAATGTGACCTTTGAGCCGGGCTGTCGCAACAACTGGCATATTCATCATGCCAAATCCGGCGGCGGGCAGATTCTGCTGGTGACAGCCGGCAGGGGGTATTATCAGGAATGGGGCAAGCCTGCCAGAGCGATTTCCGCCGGTGATGTGGTGAACATCCCCGCCGGGGTGAAGCACTGGCACGGAGCGGCCAAGGATAGCTGGTTTGCCCATCTGGCAGTGGAGGTTCCGGCAGAGGAAGGGCATACCGAATGGCTGGAACCTGTCAGCGAGGATGAATACGGCAGTCTTGCTTGAGGGAGCCGTCCTGATACGGCGTAATGGCCTGATGGTGCAGGCTGGCAGTATGGCGGCTTTCTGCAACTGCCTTCGCGGTGATTTTCATGGTTGCCTTTGCGGCGATTTTTGCATAAGATAAATAGCTGAGGACTTATTTTCTGGCAAGGAAAGAGGGGGATGGAGTGGATATACGGGTATTGCGGTATTTTCTGGCGGTGGCAAGGGAGGAAAGCATTTCCAGGGCGGCGGATGCCCTGCACATTACCCAGCCTACCTTGTCACGGCAGATGATGATGCTGGAGGATGAGCTGGGGGTACAGCTTTTTAACAGGACAAACAAGATTACGCTGACGGAAGCGGGCGTGCATTTGAAGCTGAGGGCCATGGAGATTGACAGCCTCATGGACATGCTGGAGCGGGATTTTTCCGCCCAGTCGGATATTATGGGACGGCTCGCCATCGGCAGTGGTGTTTACAGCGCTTCCAACGAGGTATTCCGTTCCCTGCAGGAATTTTCCCGGCAGTTTCCCAAGGTGACCTATGAAATACATACTGCCAGTGCCGACAAGCTGAAAATGATGATGGATAAGGGGCTTTTGGACTTTGCCATCATGCAGGAGCCCATAGATGTGAGCAGGTATGAGTATTTTCGCCTGCGCACCAAGGACAAGTGGGGGCTTTTGCTGTCCGCCAGCCATCCGCTGGCAAAAAATGAGAGCATTTCCGTGCAGGAGCTGAACGGCATAGAGCTTTTGGCGACAGGCAGGAAGGCGATTTTCAATGAAATCAGCTATCTTCTGGGAGATCATGCCAGGTTAAAAATTCGCGGCTATATTGATTTGGCGGATAATGCCCTGCCGCTGGTGGCAGGCAGTAACGTGGGCTGTCTGGCGATAGATGGCGTGGCGGAGTACCTGAATCCCGAGCACATCGTCTTTCGGCCTTTTGATTTGGATATTGCTACCAATACGGTGCTGGCATGGAAAAAATACGGCATGTCCTTCGGGGTGGCAAGTGCCTTTTTGGCATATATCAAGCAGGCAGGCCTGCGGCAGGAATGAAATTGCCGCGTGATGCGGACAGCTGGTGTTTTTATAAATGATGTGAAGTGTGGAGGAAAATTTATGGCAGATGGGCGCAGGCAAAATGAGGCTTTGCATTTGCAGGCCGGGAAGCAGGATAGCTTAGGGAAAAAGAAGGCAGGGCATTTATTCAGCCTGCGGGTAGTTATACCGGTATTGATTGTTCTGCTGGGGGCCGGCATGTATTTTCTGCCTCAGACGAGGCTTCACAGGGTCGCCAGCAATCAGCTTTACGCCCTGCTGCAGGACAGGCAGGTGCAGAATCTGCGGCAGCTTGTGACGGCGGATAACAGTACCGGCAGGCGCATTATGTGGCAGTCGGCAAGCCCGATGGAAGCGCCGCAGGTGGTGGTGCGGCTGGCAGGCAGGTCGGAAGGGGAGCTTCCTTATGATGCGGCGCAGGATTTCTGGTCGGATGATGGCAGTGAGAACTATCAGTACACGGTTCTGCTGGACAATTTGAAGCCTGACACGGAGTATGAATATGCCATTGCCGATAAGGATAGCCGCAGTGCGTGGCACAGGCTGAAAACAGACGGCGAGGATAAGCCCTTCAAGATGCTGATTTTTCCTGACTCCCAGTCGGCTGACTACAGCGGCTGGCAGAGGCTGGCGCAGGGAGCCTGGGAGCGCAATCGGGATGCCGTACTGGTGGCCAGCATGGGTGACATGGTGGACAATGGCGAGGACAGCAGCCAGTGGCGCGCCTGGTTTCGGGGGCTGGACAATGTTATCAGCCAGAGTGCCTTTGCACCTGTGATGGGCAATCATGAGTGCTATGATAAAAGCTGGCAGATGCGCCTGCCGTCTGCCTATCTGGGGTATTTTCAGCCGCCGGCCAACGGCAGCGGCCGGTTTAACAGGTATTATTATTCCTTTGACTATGGGGCGGTGCATTTTGTGGTGCTGTGTACTTCGGATTATGAGCTGGAGGCCTTTC
>NZ_JBJDWZ010000185.1:0-5762 GCF_051866355.1 Anaerovibrio sp.
GGAGGAGTGGGAAATATGGAGCGTAAATGGTGGCATGGCAAGGTTGCGTATCAGATTTATCCGAAGAGCTTTCAGGATACCAACGGGGATGGCATCGGCGATTTGCGGGGCATTATCAGCCGTCTGGATTATCTGAAGGAGCTGGGGGTGGATATCGTCTGGATTTCGCCGATTTACAGGTCGCCCTTTGTGGATCAGGGCTATGATATTGCGGATTATCAGCAGATTGACCCGATTTTTGGCACCATGGAAGAGTTTGATGAGCTTTTGGCGGAGGCGCACAAGCGCGGCATGTACATCGTGATGGATCTGGTTATCAACCACTGCTCGGATAAGCATGAGTGGTTTCAGAAGGCTCTGCAGGACCCGGAGGGGGAGTACGGGGATTACTTTTATTTCCGCAAGGGCAGGAATGGCCAGCCGCCCAGCAACTACCGCAGTTATTTCGGGGGCAGTGCCTGGGAAAAGGTGGAGGGAACGGAGTATTATTATCTCCACATGTTTGCCAAGGAACAGCCGGATTTGAACTGGGAAAATCCGAGGGTACTGCACGAGCTGTACAGCATGATTAACTGGTGGCTGGACAAGGGGCTGGACGGCTTTCGGGTGGATGCCATCATCAATATCAAGAAGGACTTGGAGTTTAAGAGCTTTCCTGCGGACGGGCCGGATGGGCTGGCAGGCTGCTGGCGCATGGTGGAGGCCGTGGATGGCGTAGGTGATATGCTGGAGGATTTGAAGCGGCACACCTTTGCCCGGTTTGATGCCTTTACGGTGGGCGAGGTCTTCAACATGAAGCCGGATGAACTGCGGGAGTTCATCGGTGAGCAGGGCCATTTTTCCACCATGTTTGATTTTTCCGCCCACAAGCTGACCTATGGGGAGCATGGCTGGTATGACAGCAGGCCGGTGAGCTTTGAGGATTTTCGGGCGGTGACTGTGAGGGCCCAGCTGGAAGCGCAGGGGATTGGCTTTCTGGCCAATATCATTGAGAATCATGATGAGCCGCGCGGCGTATGCACCTACCTGCCTGTGGAACTGCAGAACGAGCCGGGGGCGAAGATGCTGGGAACGGTGAGCGTTCTTCTGCGGGGGATTCCGTTTATTTTTCAGGGGCAGGAAATTGGCATGCGGAACTGCCGCATGCAGTCCATTGATGAGTACGATGACATCAGCACGAAGAATGAGTATCAGCTGGCCCTCAGCGCCGGATGCAGTGTGGCGGAGGCCATGGAGGCCTGCTACCACAGGAGCCGCGATAATGCCAGGACGCCGGTGCAGTGGAGCGGTGAGGAAAATGCGGGTTTTACCTCCGGCAAGCCGTGGCTGAAGGTCAATCCGAATTATCGGGCAATCAATGTGGCCGAACAGCAGGGCAGGGAGGATTCCGTGCTGAACTATTATAAGCGGCTGATTGCCCTGCGGAAATCACCTGAATGGGCGGAGGTCTTTACCTATGGACGGTTTGTGCCTGTGCTGGAGGATGAGGAAAAGATTTTTGCCTATGAGCGCAGGGGAGAGGACAAGTCGGTGCTGGTGATTGCCAACTTCGGCCTGTCGGACAGGGAGGTACTGCTCCCATCCGGTACAGGGGAAAGGGTTCTTCTCAGCAATCTGCCGGATGTCAGGCTGGCAGGCGGCAGGCTGGAACTTCTGTCCGGGCAGGTGGTTGTGCTGGGGTGAAAAGTGCTTTACAAATGATGCGATGTATGGTATTATGAACATGACATTAGGAAGTGTCGAAACGGCTTCATGAGCCACAAACGAAAACCCCCGGTGGCTGGACCGGGGGTTTTCTATTCTCGTTTTAGGCCGGGTGAGCTTATGCCCGAGGCTGGCTATCAAAATTCATCTCATGTTCAGCCATTTGCAGATGTAGTTGGCAACTACGCCTGCCGCAACAGAGATTAGGAAGTTAAGAAACAACTCCATGCCCACACCCCCCCTTTCTTACCCTTGAGCAGGGGTGATAGCGAACTAATTATACCATAAATATGTACTGGTAACAATATGTGTTTTATGGATGTTTTTGCTGTTTGGTATGGGGTGAAAGGTGCTGTGCAAATGGTGGGGACTGTGGTATGCTGAGGACAGCTTAGGAACGAAAGCTATATCCCAGGGAAAAGGAAAACCTCCGGTGGCGAGACCGGGGGTTTTCTATTCTCGTTTTAGGCCGGGTGAGTGTATGTACTGGCAACAATGTGTTTTCTATACATATTGTTGCTGTTTTTTTTTGTAAGTAGTAGAATAAAAGCATAGAAAACATTAAAATATCATAATATATGTATATATGCGGGGGAAAAGTATGGAAATCAAGGATATGCAGGCATTTTATGCCATTGTTGAGGAAGGAAATATAAGCCATGCGGCCATCAGGCTGAGCATTGCCCAGCCTGCCCTGAGCCGCCAGATGAAGAAGCTGGAAACCAGTCTGGGGGTACAGCTTTTTGAGCGGGGCAGCAGGAGGATACGCCTGACGGATGCGGGACAGCTGCTGTATTCAAGGGTGAAGCACATTCTGGGCATGGTGGATGGCACGCTCAGGGAGATTACGGATATCGGTTCCGGGGTGGCAGGCACCATCAAGCTGGGCACTGTTACCAGCTCCGGCGCCATGCTGATTCCGCAGCTGGTGGCGGATTTCCATCGGGCCTATCCCATGGTGAACTTCAACATCTGGGAGAGTGACGGCGCCCGCATACTGGAGCTTTTGGACAGCCACATCATAGAGCTGGCTATTACGAGAACCCAGGTGGACAGCAGTACCTACGAATCCATCGTCCTGCCGGATGAGCCTCTGGTGCTGGCTATGCACAGGGATTTGTGCTGTTGTGGCGAGGATCCGGAGAAGATACACATTCACGAGCTGGCTGACAAGCCTTTGCTGGTGCCTCTGCGCTGGCATACGGGCTTTTTGGAGCAGTGCCAGAAGCACAGGTTTGAGCCGAATATCCTGAGCGTCAGCGACAGCCAGATTCAGAATATCCTGTGGACGCAGATGGGCATCGGCATTTCGCTGGTGCCTCTGTCCGCCCGCAGTATGGTAAATTCTGATAAGGTGATTTTCAAGCATCTTGTGGAGTCGGAAATTCACACCCATACGGTGGTGGCCTGGCTGAAAAATCGTACCCTGTCCAGCAGCTGTACCCATTTCCTGAATCTGTTCCGCAAGAAATATGTGAAGAAATGACGATGGCGGATGTGCGTCATTTATATGCAATACTGTTGAATTACTGATAAATGGATAAAGGAATGAGCGTGAAGGATATGAAGGGGCGCAAGGTACTGATTGTTGAGGATGAGAGGCGGATTGCCCGCTTTTTGCAGATGGAGCTGGAGCATGAGGGCTGTATCGCGGCTGTGGAGGACAACGGCGGCCGCGCCTGTGAGCGGATAGCGGCGGAAAGCTACGATATCGTGCTTCTGGATGTGATGCTTCCGGGGATGGATGGCTTTGATGTATGCCGCAGGGTGCGGGAGTTTTCCCAGGTGCCGATTATCATGCTGACGGCCAGGGATGATATCGAGGACAAGGTGCAGGGGCTGGATATCGGTGCGGATGATTATATCACCAAGCCTTTTGCTACGCCGGAGCTTCTGGCAAGGATGCGCGTGGTACTGCGGCGTCAGCCTGCCGGCGGGCAGGCCGCAGATGCGGATGATGGCGGGGAGGTGCTGTCCATCAGGAATCTCAGCATGTATCCCGCCCGCCATGAGGTAATGGTGGGGGATGTCCCTGTGGAGCTGACCAAAAAGGAGTATGACCTGCTGGAATACATGCTCCGCAACAAGAGGATTGTGCTGAGCCGTGACAGGATTCTTTCCAATGTCTGGGGCTACGACTATGTGGGGGACACCAACGTGGTGGATGTGTATATACGCTATCTGCGCCAGAAGCTGGATGACAGGTTTGGCGAGAAGTATATCCACACCATGCGGGGAGTAGGCTATGTTATCAAGGAGTAAGGTGTTGCGCTTTTTGCACAAATTCAGCCTGCTTCGCCTGTCCCGCCTGCCCAGGATGCGGATTTCGGTAAAGCTGACGCTGGTGTATGCGGTGCTGATGGTGGTTCTGCTGTTTGCTACCTGTGCCTTTACTGCGGTGGGGATTTACTATACCCAGTATCATCAGGTGGAGAGGGAGCTGTCTTTCAGTATTTTTGATGCACTGCACCAGCTGGAAAACAGGTTTGGCTCCGTGGAGGAGCATGTGACGGCTACCCTGCCGCGGCCGCCCCATTTTCAGAACGGTGAGAGGGAGCGGGAAAAACGCGTCTACATGCAGCATGACAGAATCAAGCACGATGCGCTGTTTGGGCAGGTGGCAGGTGAGGATGGGGCGGCCGGCAGCCGCAAGCTGATTGTCAGCCGCGACGATATCCGGCAGAATGTGGCGGAAAATATGACCTTTGGCATGGTGCCGGGGGTTTTTTTGAAGATAACGGATGCCGGCGGTGACGTGGTATATGACACGGATGTGTACTCGCCAGCCCTGCAACAGCTGAGGGAGCATATCAGGCAACAGCCGCCCCTGTGGGCGAATCCCAATTTTCAGGTGGTGGAAATCGGGAATTTTGTGATTTATTACAAGGAAGTGCCGGTAGCCATCAACGGGGTGCCTTACAGCCTGCATTTTTTCCGGACGATTACCACGGAAACAAGGCTTTTGGGGCTGATTCAGCAGATTTTGCTGGCAGAGATGGTGCTGGGGCTGGTGCTGGCCCTGTTTCTGGGGTATTTTATCAGCCAGAGGCTTCTACAGCCTATCCGCAGTATGACGGATACGGTAAAGTCCATCGAGGTCAGCGAGCTGGGCACCAGACTGGAGGTTTCCTCGACAAAGGATGAGCTTTCCGAGCTGGCGGTGACCTTTAACCGCATGCTGGAACGCATCCAGCGGGGGTTTGACCAGCAGCAGAGGTTCGTGTCGGACGCGTCCCATGAACTGCGCACGCCTGTGACTGTGATAAAGGGGTATTCGGATATGCTGAGCCGCTGGGGCAGGGAGGATAAGGAAACCCTGCAGGAAGGGCTGGAGGCCATCGGCTCCGAGGCGGAGAATATGCAGGAGCTGATTGAAAAGCTGTTGTTCCTTGCCCGTGCCGACCAGAAGCGGCAGATTATTCACAAGGAGCCGCTGGATATGCAGGTTCTGGTGGAGGATGTGTTCAAGAAAATGCAGTTGACGGCCGATAGCCACCAGCTTCAGCTTCCGGCCAATGAGCCTGCCATGGTGCTGGCGGACAAGGTCACTATGCGGCAGATGCTACGGATTTTTCTGGAAAATGCGGTGAAGTATACGCCGGCAGGGGGCATCGTCCGCCTGTCCTCCCGCCGCTGTCCCGATGATGGGGGAAGCCTTGAGCTGGTGATTGAGGATACAGGCATCGGCATTGCCGAAGAGGAACAGGCAAAGATTTTCCAGCGGTTCTACCGGGTGGACAGCTCCCGCACCAGAGAGGCGGGACAGCCTGGCGGCACAGGGCTGGGACTGTCCATTGCCAAGTGGATTGCCGACCAGCATGACATCAAAATCAGGGTGGACAGCCGTCCGGGTGCAGGCACCAGATTCACGCTCCTGATTCCGCTTGCGGCTTCCATTGACCCGCTCTGTTCTGATGAGAATATGAAACGGCTGAAGGCTTCCATTGCACAGCCGGAAGCAGATAAATAAATTCGTATAATAAAAATTCGTACCGGTTGCAGTGTCTTGCAACTGGTACGAATTTTGTTTTTGTCAGGTCAGAAATGCCACAGGATGC
>NZ_JBJDWZ010000186.1:0-5728 GCF_051866355.1 Anaerovibrio sp.
TTGTGCTTGCTTTGGGTGAGCAGGAAAGCACTGCGTGACATGATTTGTGCAAGTAGATAACCTGTGGGGATTTTGTGCAAGCAGACAACCCGTGAATGATTTGTGTGGATTGAGGAGGAGCATAAATAGTGACAAATGAAATGATTATTGTCCTGGATTTTGGTGGCCAGTACAACCAGCTGATTGCCCGCCGTGTGCGCGAGTGCAACGTTTATTGCGAGGTGCATCCAAATACTCTCAGCCTTGAGAAAATCAAGGCCATGAAGAACCTGAAGGGCATCATTTTTACCGGTGGCCCTAACAGCGTATATACATCTGATTCTGCAACTATCAGTACCGAGGTATTCAAGCTGGGTGTGCCTGTGCTGGGTATCTGCTACGGCTCCCAGCTGATGGCGCATCTGCTGGGCGGCAAGGTGGAAACTGCTCCTGTCAGCGAGTATGGCAAGACTGATGTGTGCATCAAGGCAACCGGCTCCAAGCTGTTCGAGGGCGTGTCTGCCAATACTGTCTGCTGGATGAGCCACACTGACTATATATCTAAAGCTCCGGAGGGGTTCGCCATTACTGCTGATACTCCTGTCTGCCCTGTGGCGGCTATGGAGAACGAGGCTGAGGGGCTGTATGCGGTGCAGTTCCATCCGGAGGTACTGCACACTGTGGAAGGAACGAAGATGCTCAGCAACTTCGTGTACAACGTCTGCAAGTGTACTGGTGACTGGCGCATGGATTCCTTTGTGGAAACCACTATTCAGCAGCTGAAGGAAAAAATCGGCGATGGCAAGGCTCTCTGTGCCCTGTCCGGTGGCGTGGATTCCTCTGTAGCGGCTGTACTCATGTCCAAGGCCATCGGCAAGCAGCTGACCTGCGTATTCGTCGATCACGGCCTTCTGCGCAAGGATGAGGGGGATCAGGTTGAGGCAGTATTCGGTCCTGACGGCCCGTATGATTTGAATTTTATCCGTGTCAATGTGCAGGAGCGTTTCTATGAAAAGCTCAAGGGCGTAATCGAGCCGGAGCAGAAGCGCAAGATTATCGGCGAGGAATTCATCCGCGTCTTTGAGGAAGAAGCCAAGAAGATTGGTGCTGTGGACTTTTTGGTGCAGGGCACAATCTATCCGGATGTTATCGAGAGCGGACTGGGCAAGTCAGCGGTAATCAAGTCCCATCACAATGTAGGCGGCCTGCCTGATTATGTGGATTTCAAGGAGATTGTGGAGCCTTTGCGCCTGCTGTTCAAGGATGAGGTGAGGAAGGCCGGCCGCGAGCTGGGCATTCCTGATTATCTGGTGAACCGTCAGCCGTTCCCTGGCCCTGGCCTGGGTATTCGTATTATCGGTGAGGTGACTGCCGAAAAGGTAAAGATTGTGCAGGAGGCGGATGCCATCTATCGCGAGGAAGTGGCCGCTGCCGGTGTGGACAAGAATCTGGGCCAGTATTTCGCTGCCCTCACCAATATGCGCTCCGTAGGCGTTATGGGTGATTTCCGCACCTATGACTATGCTATTGCCCTGCGTGCCGTTATGACCAGCGACTTCATGACCGCTGAGAGTGCCCAGCTTCCGTGGGAAGTGCTTCATAAGGTAACTAACCGCATTGTAAATGAGGTTAAAGGCGTAAACCGTGTAATGTATGATTGCACCAGCAAACCGCCTGCGACAATTGAGTTTGAATAGATAGATGATAATGTATGCGGCAGCTAATCTTTTTTGATTAACTGTCGCATTTCTCGTGACGGATTTTCAATTATTGTAAAATAATTGTGAAGGGGGTATGGGCTTGCGAAGACCGCTGACTTGTGTTGAGATTTGTGCTGGTGCTGGAGGTCAGGCACTAGGGTTGGCATTGGCAGGATTTGTTCATGTTGCACTTATAGAATACGAGGAAGAATATTGTAACGTATTGAAACTGAATAGACCGGAATGGAATGTTATCTGTAAAGATGTCAGGAATTTCAATGGAAAGCCCTATGAGGGAGTAGATTTGCTGGCTGGGGGTGTGCCTTGTCCACCGTTTTCCATAGCGGGGAAACAGTTAGGAAAGGATGATGAAAGGGATCTTTTTCCAGAAGCAATTCGGTTGATTAAAGAAATAAAACCAAGAGCTGTCATGTTGGAAAATGTCAGAGGCTTTTTAGATGCAGGTTTTGATGAATATAGAAACTATATATTTAAATCTATAGAGAAGCTGGGGTATTCTGTTTATGTAAGGCTTTTGAATTCATCTGATTACGGAGTTCCGCAACTGCGACCGCGTGTTGTAATTGTTGGTATACGAAAAGGTGAATGTGGAGTGTTTGAGTATCCAGAAGGTCATTCTGAAAATACACCTACGGTGGGAGATGTCCTATATGATTTAATGGCGGAAAATAAATGGGAATTTGCAAAAAAATGGGCAAAAGGGGCTAATAAAATAGCACCAACATTAGTTGGCGGTTCTAAAAAGCATGGAGGGCCTGATTTAGGGCCGGTAAGAGCAAGGAATGCATGGGCTGAACTTGGAGTGGATGGTAGAGGTGTAGCTAATACAGCACCAGAACGTGATTTTGAAGGCATGCCTCGTCTTACCAGCAGGATGATGGCAAGAATACAGGGATTTCCAGATACATGGACATTTGGAGAAAAGAAAACGGCAGCTTGCCGAATGATTGGAAATGCATTTCCACCACCAGTAGCAAAAGCTGTTGGAGAAAAAATAAAGGAGTGCTTGGAGTATGAATGCATTAATAGCGGAAGCACGGAATCACTTTTACGAGAGATTGTTTGAAACGAATACGTTAACATTGACTAAAGCTGGGGTGGCATCTAATGCTGATACCAGTAGCAGAGGCTCGAAAGCCATAGCTGGTAAAATTATTGATATCTTGATGCGTGAATATGATTATATAGTCAATACTGTTGATAAAATTTCCGGGCAAACACTTGGGAAGCAGTTTGAGTTGCTGACAATGGAATTTTTGCAGGAAACGTTTCCGCGCTTGCAAAATCTTCGTCCAGGTCAGTGGTCGATACTGCAGCTTGGCAACAATAACAGGTTAAAAACGAGTGATTTTGAGCAGTATGAGCATTTGGCTTATTTATATGCATTAACGTCGGAGAATGCACAGCTGGCGGCCGCATTAGGTAATGATTATATGGTTGCGCCAGATGTGGTCATTTATCGTAGCCTTTGTGAAGATGAAGAAATTAATGCGGGGCAATGCATAGTGAATGATGATATTTGCAAAATGTCTGATATAAGAAAATCTAATGGCGGCAAGCCATTACTTCATGCCAGTGTATCAGCAAAATATACAATGCGCAGTGATAGGGCACAAAATAGTCGTACAGAGGCATTGAACTTAATTAGAAATAGAAAAGGTCATTTGCCGCATATAGTTGTGGTGACAGCAGAACCTATGCCCAATAGATTGGCATCCCTGGCATTAGGAACTGGGGATATTGATTGTGTATATCATTTTGCACTGTATGAACTGATAGAGGCTGTCAATGAAGTAGGTTCGGAGGATGCAAGAGAAATACTAGAAACACTTGTACAGGGGAAAAGGCTGAAAGATATTTCGGATTTGCCGTTGGATTTAGCGGTGTAGGTTTTGTAGAAGCTATTGGTTACGATGATGTGGCTAAAGTAAAAGAAGATATGGAGAGACTATTATTGTCTTATCAGGAGCGAGCAAAATGTCTGAAGAAAAAATGTCAAAGCATGTGTACAAAATGAATCCGGCATGTCTTCATTGTGGTGAGGAGCATATATGGTGGCGCAGGAGAATACCACTGGAGTATGAGGAAAAGCTGGATGCTTGGTATGCCGAGCACCCAGATGTATCGGATTTAGAGACGTTTCTAATGGAAGCACCGGTTTTTGTGCCTCAGTCATTTAGATGTATAATCTGTGGCAAGGAGTTTGCATATCATATGGGGATTAGAAGAGCAGATAGAACCGATTGGCGTTCAAAAGACTTTGTGCCGGTGGGGGAAGTAGGAATTTTCGATGATTAAGGTGTATTTAAATTACCCACGATAAAAGAAAGAGATTATATAGGGAAGCATAATTTATGCACGATATTTCAAAGGGCGATTGGAAAAAATATCGGGAAAAGATAGGTGATTGGCAAGAGCGATACATAGAACAGCTGATAAAAGGATATGCACTCTGCTTGTCCGGTGATTGCACTGCATCTGAGAAGTTTTGGGAGCTTGAAAGGAGAATAAAAAAAGATAAAAAGCATCTAGGTGTGTTGATAGATGTTCAAAAATCGTCTATGCTATGTGATATATTGCATTTAATTAATTCTAATGTGATAACAATGGAGGATTTAAAAGATTTTAGTGAAGATTTACAAGAAGATATCCAATTTTTTTTAAGGCGTTGATTGTATAATGAACTTGAACAGTTAATCAAAAAATAAAAATCCATAGTGACTACCCGTGTTAAAATGGTTTTGCCAAAAATCATCAACAAAGGAATAATCACTATGGAACAATCCCATTCTAACACAATTGAGACTTCACGTAAACCAGGAAAGCACTTAACTTTGGATGAAAGGGGGATAATTCAGGCACTTCACCATCAAGGATATTCTCTGCGTGATATTGCTGCTATCGTAGGCTGTGCACACACGACCATATACTACGAAATTCGACGTGGAACGCCTAATCCCAAAAGCAATCGTGGGCGTAGACCACAGTATACAGCCAAGCGTGGGCAGAAAACCTATACAGAACACCGGAAACGCTCTAGGAGATCGCTAAAAATTTACTATGACGATTGCGAACCATTCATTCAATGGATGGTAGAGCAAGTCATATAAATTATTACACATTATCAATTAAAAATGCGTAATAATTGGAAATATGATATACTAAATGGAGTAAAATGCAAGAGTTCGACTGATTTGAATTTGTGGGACTATTAAGTTTCCGTGTAATTGGTGAGGAGGATGATGTTTTGATGAATAAAAAAAATAAAATAAAGTATGATTCTGCATATATAAGTTATGTTGAAAATGGAGACTCAGCAGCTGTTTTTATTGTAAGAGACATTGTTAGATCTATTGATACATCAGGAATGTGGATCGATGTAATTAGTACTTCTGGGGATAAAAATAAATATGACAAATGGGATTTTTCAAGTATAACAGTAGAACTTTTTCCAAGAAAAACGAGACCTATATATCCCAAAGAGGCTAGCATTGAAGATAAGAGATATATTACATGGAAAACAGCAAATGAGGATATAGCCAAACAGAGGGCACAAGGATATATGGGTAAAAAATTTATAATTTGTCCTAAACTTGTGAATAAAGGAAGGTATAAAACAATAGAAAAGATATGGAATAGAAAATTTGAACGATATATTCCTAATAACTGGGCAAGGTCATCGGATTGTGAAGTACATAAAAAGAAAGTACCAATAGAATTTGTGTGGGAATATCATATAATATCAGTTAAAAGATTATAGTAACGTAGTTTTTACTTTTAAAGGAATTGGAATGTAGTTCGAGAAGCAGGGGTATATGAATGCCTTGATTGTAATAATAATTGATAGTTAAGATGTATTTTTTGTAGTTGTTTTAAAGTTACAAAAAAGTGAAATTTGCATTTTATGTAGAAATCCAATGTAAAGGCAGGAATGATGTTATGAGGAAGCTTGGTTTGGTTAGCGCCGTTTATAAAGAGCGGTATTCAGGTGGTTGTTCCACGGGAAAGTGAGCTTGCGCCGATAAGTG
>NZ_JBJDWZ010000187.1:0-12256 GCF_051866355.1 Anaerovibrio sp.
GGTTTGGTGCTTTTTTCGTGTGTATTGATGTGTTATAATACAAAGAGCGCTTAGCATGGGGAAGGGATGAGGCTATATGAAAACATTAGGATTAATAGGCGGTATGAGCTGGGAAAGCACTATTCCATACTACAGGATTATCAATGAGGTGGTAAAGGAAAGGCTTGGAGGGCTTCATTCTGCCCGGATTATTCTCTACAGCGTGGAGTTTGCGGAGATTGAAGCATGCCAGGCCTCCGGCGATTGGGCCAAAAGCGCGGAGATACTGGCTGATGCGGCAGTGAAGCTGCAGCAGGCCGGGGCGGACTACATCGTAATCTGCACCAACACCATGCACAAGGTGGTGCCTGAAATGATGGAGCACTTGCAGATACCGATTATTCATATTGCTGATGCGGCGGCAGATGCCCTGAAAAAGCAGGGGATAAGGAAAGCGGCACTGCTGGGGACGAAGTACACCATGACCCAGGATTTTTATAAGCGGCGCCTTATGGATAACGGGCTGGAGGTAATTGTCCCGGAAGCGGATGATATTGAGCTTGTAAACGATGTTATTTACAATGAGCTGTGCCGCGGCGAAATCAAAGAAAGCTCACGGAAAAAATACGCGGCCATCATCAGTAAGCTGAAGGCTGCCGGAGCCGAGGGGGTAATCCTGGGCTGCACGGAAATAGGCCTTTTAATCAGTGCGGAGGACGCTGTACTGCCGGTATTTGATACAACGTCCATTCATGCAAAAAGAGCGGCCGACCTGGCTCTGGAGGATTGAAGGGGCGGCAGGAATCATATCTGGTGCACAGAATGATTTTTCTATTGCAATTTAGTTCAAAATAATGTAATATAATTGAGTGTTTGGGTTTCGCCGACTTGGTTTTCTAGTCGGCGTATTCTTTTTTAATTAGCTTCATAAGGAAGTAGAGGAGGATTAGAAATGAATGATGCTTTAGAGAAATTTTTTCATCTAAAGGAGCATGGTACCAGTGTCCGCACAGAGGTTATTGCCGGTGTCACCACTTTTATGACAATGGCGTACATTCTGGCAGTAAATCCTAGTATCCTGGGGACTACCGGGATGGATGCAGGTGCGGTATTTGCGGCTACCGCCATCGGTGCCTGCGTTGGTACATTGATTATGGCGTTTCTCGCCAATTATCCGTTTGTGCTGGCACCTGGCATGGGACTGAATGCGTTCTTTGCCTTTACCGTGGTGGCGCAGATGGGGTATTCCTGGCAGATTGCGCTGGCTGCCGTATTTGTGGAAGGTATTATTTTTATTATTCTGTCTCTCACCAAAGTGCGTGAGGCGATTTTCAACTGCATTCCGCCGGCATTGAAATACGGTGTTACCAGCGGTATCGGCCTGTTTATCGCCTTTATCGGCCTGCAGAATGCCAAGATTGTAGTGGACGGCCCTACGCTGGTAGGCCTGTATCCGTTCCGTGCCGCCCTGATGGATGGTTCCTTCCATGCTGTGGGCATTGGCGCGCTGCTGGCCCTTCTGGGTACGCTGTTCACCGCCGTGCTGATGGCTAAGAAGGTGCCGGGTGGCATCCTCTGGGGTATCCTCGGCACCTGGATTGCAGGTATCGTCTGCGAGCTGACGGGCCTTTATGTGCCGGATCCATCCCAGGGCATGTTCTCTGTAATGCCTAGCTTTGCCAATGGCTCAGTTGTTCCGAGCCTGGCTCCGACCTTTATGCAGATGGATTTCAGTGCCATCGCTACCCTGAATTTCGTGACCATCGTCATCACTTTTATGTTTGTAGACCTGTTTGATACGCTGGGAACCCTGATTGGCGTTGCCTCCAAGGCTGATATGCTGGATAAGGACGGACGCCTGCCTAACATCAAGGGCGCCCTGCTGGCTGACTCCGTTGCCACTACTGCCGGTGCAGTGCTGGGTACTTCCACGGTTACTACCTTCGTGGAAAGCTCTGCCGGTGTGGGCGCAGGCGGACGTACAGGCCTGACTGCCATTGTCAGTGCCCTGCTTTTCGCGCTGAGCCTGCTTTTGGCACCTATCTTCCTGGCCATTCCGGCTTTTGCTACAGCACCGGCCCTGATTGTGGTGGGCTTCCTGATGCTCAGCAGCCTGATGCGCATTGATTTTGATGATTTAACCGAGGCAGTGCCTGCCTATATTGCTACCATTGCCATGCCTTTTATGTACTCCATTTCCGAGGGCATTTCCATGGGCGTTATCTCTTACGTGATTATCAATCTTTTCAGCGGTGCTGCCGCCAAAAAGAAAATCAGTCCTGTGGTCTATGTGCTGGCTGTTATTTTCGTTTTGAAGTACGTTTTTGTATAAATTCTTATTGACATTACTAAAAGCTGATGGTAAAATATGTCAATGTGAGTGCGCTATAATAACTTATATGCGTGCTTTCCCCAACCGCACAATGAGGTTTGTAAATGAAGGGCTTTCGGGCGCTTCTACCGTAATTGGCGAGTACAATAACAGGGAGGTGTAAGAGAATGTACGCAATTATTCAGACTGGTGGCAAGCAGTACAAGGTTGCTGAGGGCGACGCTGTACTGGTTGAGAAGCTGGAGGCTGCCGAGGGCGATGTTGTTACCTTTGATCAGGTTCTGACCGTAGTAAAGGACAACGAGGTTGTTGTTGGCAAGCCAGTAGTTGATGGTGCAAAGGTTACCGCAAAGGTTGAGGCTCAGGGTAAGGGCAAGAAGATTCTTGTATTCAAGTACAAGGCTAAGTCCAACTACCGTAAGCGTCAGGGTCATCGTCAGCCGTATACCAAGGTTGTTATCGAGAAGATCGAGGCTTAATTATTTCAGATAAATGATTGAGATAAAGATTTATCGCAATTCCCAGGGAAGGATATCCGGCTATGATGTCCGTGGACACCACGGGGAGTATGGCAGTGATATAGTCTGTGCCGGGATTTCGTCATTAGCACAGGCCGCCTTGAAGGGCGTAGGGCAGCACTTACATCGCGAAGTTGATTACAGAGTAGCGAGTGGTGACTTGCATGCAAGGCTCAAGGGTGTTCCCGATGAATTAACTGATGCAATTTTAGAGACAATGCTTATTGGATTTTATGACATCCAAGAGTATGATCCGGATGAAATTAGTATTTCAGTGGTACAGGAGGTGTAACCCTGATGTTTAAGTTTGATTTACAGCTGTTCGCTCATAAGAAAGGTGTATCCAGCACTCGTAACGGCCGTGACAGTGAGGCAAAGCGCCTTGGTGTCAAGGAGCAGGCTGGCACTGTTGTAACCGCAGGCAGCATTATCGTTCGTCAGAGAGGAACTCATTTCCATCCTGGCAATGGCGTAGGCATCGGCAAGGATGATACCATCTATGCAAAGATTGCTGGTCGTGTTGCTTTCGAGCGTAAGGGACGTTTCAACCGTCAGGTTAGCGTTTATGCAGTAGAAGACGCTGCTATGTAATAGTAAAGAGATACCTGCGCCTGAATGGGTGCAGGTATTTTTTTCTTTATTCTTTATGTAGATGTTAGATGATGTATAAAAAGCTGGCATTGTTTTCAATACCAGCTTTTTATACATCATCAGATTTAAGAAGGAGGCAGGTATGCAGTTTATTGACAGAATTACCATCAAGGTTACGGCGGGCACGGGCGGCCACGGCAAGTCCGCCTTCCGCCGGGAAAAGTTTGTTGCCAAGGGCGGCCCGTCCGGCGGCGATGGCGGCCGGGGCGGTGACATTATCTTCCGCGTGGACAACAACATGAACACGCTGCTGGATTTTCGCTATCACCGCAAGTTTGTTGCCAAGAACGGCGAAAACGGCGACATAAAGAATCAGTACGGCCATAACGCGCCTCCATGTATTGTCAAGGTTCCCCAGGGGACGCTGGTGAAGGACGCGGATACCGGCGAGGTTCTGGCGGACTTGACGGAGCTGGGGCAGGAGGCCGTGGTTGCCAAAGGCGGCCGGGGCGGCCGGGGCAACGCCAAGTTTGCCAACAGCGCCAACCGCGCCCCGACCTTTGCCGAGTTCGGCGAGCCGGGCGAGGTGAAAAATCTTCTTCTGGAGCTGAAGCTGCTGGCGGATGTGGGGCTGGTAGGCTATCCGAGCGTAGGAAAGTCCAGCCTGGTATCCAAGGTGTCAGCGGCGCGGCCGGAGATTGCCGAGTATCATTTTACTACCATCACCCCGGTGCTGGGCGTGGTAAATGTAGGCGAGCTGGGTGATGAAAAGACCTTCGTCATGGCCGATATTCCCGGCCTTATTGACGGTGCGGCCGAGGGCGTGGGCCTTGGGCATGACTTCCTGCGCCATGTGGAGCGTACCAAGATTATCGTGCATATTGTGGATGCCTCCGGCATAGAGGGCAGGGACCCGGTGGAGGATTATTACAAGATAAACAAGGAGCTGAAGCTATACAGCGAGAAGATTGCCCGCCGTACCCAGATTCTGGCGGCCAACAAGATGGATTTGCCGGGGGCGGAGGAAAATCTTTTGCGCCTGCGGGAGCTGGCAGAGAAGGAGGGAATACAGATTTTCCCTATCTGTGCGGCTACCGGACAGGGGCTGAAGGATTTGATAAATGCCGTGGCAAAGGCTCTTGATGAATATGTGGAGGAGCCTGATGCAGAGGAAGGTGAAAAGGTCTACGAGGCTCAGGCTGAGGACCCGGACAAAATCACCATCAGCAGAAATATTTCCGGTGAGTTTGTGGTGAGCGGCAAGTCCCTTGAAAAGCTGGTGGCCATGACCAATTTCGGCAATGATGAGGCCCTGCGCCGCTTCCAGTACATCTGGCGCATCAAGGGCATTGACAAGAAGCTGCAGGAGCGCGGCATCAGGGAGGGCGAAACCGTCCACATCGGCGACATGGAGTTTGAATACAGGGAGTAGTGCGCCGCGGATGTGTTTCATCATATTATTGGGCTAAGCCATTGAGAGAGTGAGGATATAAATTGATAAAGAATACTTTGAACGGCAAGCAGAAGAGTTTTCTGCGCTCCATGGGCATGACACTGGATCCTGTTGTCAATATGGGCAAGGAAGGCGTGACCCCTACTGTGGTACAGGCTGCTCAGGAGGCGATTAAAAAGCGTGAGCTGATCAAGGTGCGTGTGCTGCAGAACTGCTTTGAAGAGCCGAAGGATGCCATTACGACACTGGCGGAGCGCTGTAACGCTGACCTGGTGCAGATAATCGGCCGCAACGGCCTTTTGTTCCGCCGCAATTTTGATAAGCCAAAAATCGAGCTGCCGAAATAATTTGCCAAAAAGATGGTGCAGGGAAGAGCCTTTGTATCGTCATGTATGAAAGGATGATTTGCCATGAATACCCGTGAACAGAT
This sequence comes from Anaerovibrio sp., assembly GCF_051866355.1. GTDB lineage: Bacteria > Bacillota > Negativicutes > Selenomonadales > Selenomonadaceae > Anaerovibrio. Next base: position 5,304 of record NZ_JBJDWZ010000187.1, read on the forward strand.
AAAGGATGCCAAGCGTATAGTCGTCAAGGTCGGAACCAGCACCCTTCTGTACCCCAATGGCAAAATCAACCTGTACAGGATTGAGCGTCTGGCCAGGGAGCTTTCGGACCTGGCCAGTCAGGGGCGGGAGGTTATTCTTGTGACCTCCGGTGCCATCGGGGCAGGCATGGTGCGCATGGGGCTGGCAGAGAGGCCGGACAGCATGCAGGAGAAGCAGGCCCTGGCCTCCGTGGGGCAGGTGCTTCTGATGCACCTCTACGACAAGTTTTTTACGGAATACGGGCAGGTGGCAGGGCAGGTTCTGCTGACCAAGGAGAATTTTGCCAATCACAACCAGTATATCAATGCCAGAAATACCCTGATGACCATGCTGAAAAACGGCATTATTCCCGTGATAAATGAAAATGACGCCGTTACGGTGGCGGAGGTCAAGATTGGCGATAACGACACCCTGTCAGCTACGGTGGCGGCCATTGTGGATGCTGATGTGCTGATTATCCTATCGGATATTGACGGCGTATATGACGCCAATCCCCAGACGCACCCGGAGGCAAGGCTGCTTTCCGAGATTACGGAGATAACCTCCGGCGTGGAGGCCATGGCCGGAGGGGCGGGTTCCTCGGTGGGAACGGGCGGCATGGCCACCAAGATCGAGGCGGCGAAGATTGCCACCGCCGCCGGTGTTACCATGTTTATTGCCTCCGGCGGGGAAGACGGCATGCTCAGGCGCATTATTGAGGGCGAGGATGTGGGCACGGTATTTCCGCCGAAGGATGCCCATCTCAGGGCGCGGAAGGGCTGGCTGGCCTTTGGCAGGCGCATTTCCGGCGTGCTGGTGGTGGACGAGGGCTGCGTAAGGGCGCTGAAGAAGGGTTCCAGCCTGCTGGCTGCGGGCATTGTGGCAACCGAAGGCGGGTATGGCGCCGGCAGTACGGTGCGCGTGCTGACGACCGATTATCAGGAGATAGCCCGCGGTACCATAGCCTACGATGCCGCTACGGTGGAAAAGATAAAGGGCAGAAAGACCAGCGATTTTACGGATATCATCAGCGGAGAAATTCATGACGAGGTAATTCACCGCGATAACATGGTTCTTATGATATAATGTGTATGTGACAGGCTGATGAGCAGACAGGCTGTTACAGCAGTCCATGTGATTTTGGAGGGAAAGGTATGGCTTTACAGGAAAAGATTGTCAGTCAGGCGCAGGCAGCCAAGAGTGCGGCGGTCAGGATGAACGGGCTTTCGACGATTACGAAAAACAACGCCCTGCTGGCTATGGCGCATGCTCTGGAGCAGAGGTGCAGCGCCATTTTGGAGGCAAATGCCGTGGATCTGGAGGAGGCCCGCAAAAAGGGCATTAAGCGTTCTTTTTTGGACAGGCTGATGCTGGATGAAAGCCGGGTGGCCGGTATGGCCGACGGGCTTCGGCAGGCGGCGGCCCTGCCGGATCCTGTCTGGGAGGAGGATTATGCCAATGTCCGTCCCAACGGGCTGGAAATCCGCCGCGTCAGGGTGCCGCTGGGGGTAGTGGGCATGATTTACGAGGCGCGTCCCAATGTGACGGCTGATGCCATCGGCCTCTGCCTGAAGTCAGGCAATGCTGTCCTCCTGCGGGGCGGCTCCGAGGCGATTATTTCCAACAAGGCCATTGCCGGCATCATGGCGGAGGCTGCCTACCACGCCGGCATCCCGGAGGGAGCCATTCAGCTGGTGGAGCAGACGGACAGGGAAGCCGTGGATGTGATGCTGCAGCTGCGCGACTACATAGACGTGATTATTCCGCGGGGCGGGGCAGGGCTGATTAAGAAGGTCGTGTCCGACAGCAAGGTGCCTGTGATTGAAACCGGCACCGGCGTCTGCCACACCTTTGTGGATGCCTCGGCGGATCTGGCTATGGCACTGAAAATTGCTGTCAATGCCAAGACCTCAAGGCCGGCCGTCTGCAACGCCATGGAAACCCTGCTGGTACACGAGGCGGCCGCGGCTGATTTCCTGCCTATGGTGGTGCAGGCCATGTCCGAAAAGGGCTGTGAGCTGCGGGGCTGCCCGAAGTGCCGCGAGCTGGTAGTAGGCATGGGCGAGGCCTCGGAGGAAGACTGGGCGACGGAGTATGATGACCTCATTCTTTCCGTCAAGGTCGTTGCCGATGTGCAGGAGGCTATTGAGCATATCAACAGGTACAATACCGGCCATTCTGAAACCATTGTGACGGAGAGCCTGGCCAATGCAAGGCTGTTCCAGCGCTGTGTCGATGCGGCCGCGGTGTACGTCAATGCCTCCACCCGCTTTTCTGATGGCTGTGAGTTCGGCTTTGGTGCGGAAATCGGCATCAGCACCCAGAAGCTGCACGCCAGGGGGCCTATGGGCCTGCTGGCGCTGACCAGCACGAAATATCTGGTGATGGGCGATGGGCAGGTACGCTAGGCTGCGGGGATATCTGCACACGCTGCGGCAGTATTGGCAGACGGAAAAGGGACATCATGATATCTGTGATTACCTGCGGGCTGTTGCCATAGTCCTCGGCGTCATGGCCGCCGTGCTGCTGGCATGGCGGCTGGCGGCTGTGGGGGATTAGGCCCGGCAGGGGAGTTCAGGAGGAGATGGCAGTGAAAAAGAGGATAGGCATTTTTGGCGGCACCTTTGATCCTATCCATCTGGGGCATTTAATCGTAGCAGAAACCCTGATGGACGAGTTTTCACTTGACAAGGTGGTTTTTATTCCGGCCGCTGTGCCGCCGCACAAGCTGGGGCAGGAGATTTCCGACGCCCGGCACCGGTATATGATGACCATGCTGGCTACCTGCTCGAATCCTGGGTTTCAGGTTTCTGACATGGAGATGAAGCGTACCGGGCCGTCCTACAGCCATGACACGTTGGCGGAGCTTATCAGGGAGCATGGCAGGGAAACGGAGTTTTACTTTATCGTGGGAGCTGATTCCGTAGCCAGCCTGCACACCTGGAACAGAATCGATGAGCTCCTGTCCATGTGCCATTTTATCGGTGCGTCCCGGCCGGGCTGTATGCCTGACATGGCGGATATCCGCCGCCGCTTCGGCCCGCTGGCGGAGAAGATACACTGCCTCGAAACGCCGGAGCTGGAGATATCCTCCACGGACATCAGGGAGCGGATACGGCGGGGCAGGACTGTCCGTTATATTGTTCCGGAAGCTGTGGAACAATATATTTACAAGGAAAGATTGTATTTATAAATATTTAGTTGTGTGTTATAATGGCAATGTTGGGAAGGTTTTGAGTATGACTTATGAGGAAATGCAGGCAAAGCTGAAGAGCCGCCTGAAGCCGGGGCGCTACGAGCATTCCCTGGGGGTAGCGGAGACGGCGGCCTTTCTGGCCGGACGCTTTCAGGTGAGTGAGGAAAAGGCGCGGATTGCCGGGCTTCTCCATGACTGTGCCCGCCAGTATCCCAATGAGCAGCTGCCGGCAGAAGCCGCCAGGCGGGGGATTGCCATCGGGCCGGTGGAAAAGGCTATGCCGCTGCTGCTGCACGCCTATATCGGGGCGGAGCTGGCCAGGGAGGAATACGGCATAGATGATGAGGAGATATGCCGGGCCATCTACCGGCATACGGTAGGCGGCCGCAATATGACGGCACTGGACAAGATTATCTACTTTGCGGATATGATTGAGCCGGGCAGGTCCTATCCGGAGGTGGAGGAGCTGCGCAGGCTGTCAAGGGAGGCCTCCCTTGATGAAATGGTGCTGGAAGGGCTGAGCCGGTCCATCATATTTGTTGCGTCCAAGGGGCATCTGCTGCATCCCGATACCATAGCGGCCAGAAATGATATACTGTTGAAGAACTCTGCGGAAGATTTGGATTGATGCCTATGGAGAGCCAGACAAAACTGAATGTGCAGCGCAAGCGGAAGATTTTGCGCAAAAAACGCCGGATTAAGTTTTTCCGGGTGATTGTTTTTCTGCTTCTTCTGGCTGGTGCGTTGACGGCGGCAGGCTGGGTGTCAGTCCGGCTTTACAGCTGGGCAAGCCAGACCTATGCCACCTACGCCGAAATCTACGATGGCTACAAGCAGCGGCGGGCACTGAGGGCGGCCAGCTTTGACCCGCGTTTTGACGGCTATACCAACATCCTGTTTGTGGGGCTGGATGCAGGGCGGGAGGATTCCGGCCAGCAGGCGGACAATCTTTTTCTGGTCAGTCTCTGCCATGAGGATGGTGCAGTACGGATTCTCAACATTCCCCGCTATACCCTGACGCAGATTCCGGGCATGCCACAGGCGGAGCGCATCAACAACGCGTACCATTACGGCGGGATTCCCCTGCTGGAGCAGAGCGTTGCCGGCCTGCTGGGAGTGACGATACATCATTATGTGGTCATAGACATAGAAGCGCTGAAGGAAGTGGTGGATGTCGTGGGCGGCATAGATGTTTACGTGGAAACTCCTATGGACTATGAGGATCCGGAGGGGGATTTGTACATTCATATCCCCAAGGGCTATCAGCACATGGATGGCGATACGGCACAGAAATACCTGCGCTTTGCCAGTGATGAGCTGGGCGCATACGGACGGGCCAAAAGGCAGCAGGCCTTTGTCAAGGCCGTCTACGACCGGATGCTGCAGCCGGATATGGTGGCCAGGCTGCCACTTCTGGCCGATGTGTGGCAGCGCAGGGTGAACACGACAATTGAGGCCTTTGATTCCGCTCACTTTACCAATCTGGTGCGCAAGCTGTCCGGTACCCGGCCGGAAATGATTCTCCTGCCCGGCGGCTGGGATCAGAACGGCTCGTGGGTATGCGACCAGGCGGCCGCGGAGGCGAAGATGGCAGAGCTGTTTCCGGCGGAGCCTGAGCCGGAGGAAAACAAAGGATTTTTTGGAATTTTTTAAGGAGGAAAGGTATGGTAAAGACATCTCTCGATTTGGCTAAGCTGATTGCAGACGCGGCTTCGGATAAAAAAGCCCGCGATATTGTACTGATGAATATGGACGGACTGACGCCTGCCACTGATTATTTTGTGGTATGCTCCGCCGGCAGCACCACCCAGGTGCGTGCCATCGCTGACAGCATTGAGGACAAGCTGCAGGAGGATGAGGGCATCGAGTTTATGCACAAGGAAGGCTACCGCGAAGGTGAGTGGGTGCTCATGGATTATGGCGACTGCGTAGCGCACATTTTCCTGCAGGACAGCCGCGAGTATTATTCGTTGGAAACTCTGTGGGGCGATGCAGAGCTTACCGCCTACGAGGGTTGACGATGGCTGGAATAAATAATTCATTCAGAAGCGGACGCCGCAGGGAGAGCCGTTCACCGCGACCGGAGAAGCCGCGGCTGAAATACGGGCCAAGCACGGTAGCCGTGCTGAAGGTGGTGCGCCAGTCCGAGATGGGCGCATTCCTGGATGCGGAAACCGGCAATACAAATGATGATATCCTGCTGCACAAGACGCAGCAGACGGGAGAGGTACATGTCGGGGACGAGGTGAAGGTCTTTCTCTATCTGGACCCGAAGCATCGCCTGACAGCCAGCATGCGGGTGCCGAAGCTGAAGGAAGGGCAGATTGCCAGGATGAGGGTAATCAACGTCAGCAAGGATGGTGCTTTTCTGGACGTGGGCGCGGAGCGGGGCATTTTCATGCCTTATGCCGGCATGCGGGGCAAGCTGCAGATTGGCGAGGTGGTATGGGCCAAGCTCTACACGGACAAGTCCGGGCGGCTGGCCGTGACCATGAAGGTAGAGGACGAAATGCGGCGTGCTTCCGTCCGGGCGGAAAATGTGCGCGTCGGCCAGATGGTGAGGGGCTCCGTGTACAACATAACGGACAGGGGAGCCTTTATGCTGACGGAGGAGCGGTATATCGCCTTTATCGCCAACAAGGAAATGGCGGACAGGCCGCGGGTAGGTCAGGAGCTGGAGGCCCGCGTCACCTACATACGCCCTGACGGCAGGCTGAATGCCTCCCTGCGGGAAGCAAAGGAAAAGGCCATGCTGTCAGATTCGGACAGGGTGCTGATGTTTCTGCAGTCCAACAACGGCAGGATGCCTTACGGTGACAGCAGCAGCCCGGAGCTGATAAAGGGGAAATTCAAAATCAGCAAGGCTGCGTTCAAGCGCGCTATAGGTCGTCTGTACAAGGACGGACTGATAGAGATGCGCGATGGGTGGACTTATTTAAAATCCGAAATTAATTCTTAAACTTTTTTATCTATTTAGCAGGATTTTTTCTATTTGTAACGAATTTACTATATTGAGAGAGGAAATTCATGTGGTAAATAAATCCAGCTTTCAGAAAAAGGCTGGGGAATGATAAAATGGGGGCGATAGAATGGCAGTCGAAGAGAATAAGGGAATATTGCTGGAAACAGGTACTAATGAGTTTGAAATCGTAGAGTTCAGCATTGGCTCCGTAAATTACGGCATAAACGTAGCCAAGGTCAGGGAGGTTATTACCCGCACGCCGGTGACGGAGATGCCGCAGGCACATCCGTATATTGACGGCCTGTTTACCTTGCGTGGCAAGGCGATTCCGCTGGTAAACCTGCCGCGGTGCCTGAATGTCCAGACCATGGATGAGCCGAAGAACATCATCGTAACTGAAATCAACAACTATGACATCGGTTTTCTGGTGGACAGCGTATCGCGCATTCACCGCATTTCCTGGAAGAATATGGAGCCTGCTCCGGAGGTGGGCGATCAGTCCAGGGTTGTGGGCATCGTAAAGATGCAGGAGAAGATTATCCTCCTGCTGGACTTTGAGACCATCATCGCGGAGATTAATCCGGAGATTAATGCCAAGCTGACCACCTTTGACGATGCGACCACGGATATGAAGGCGGAGCGTTCCAACGTGCACGTTCTCTGTGCAGAGGATTCCCCGCTGCTCCGTGAGCTTCTGGTCAACACTCTGCATGAATCCGGCTATCGCTTTGTCCGTGATTTCAACAACGGTCAGGATGCCTGGAACTATCTGTCCA
>NZ_JBJDWZ010000187.1:12356-32463 GCF_051866355.1 Anaerovibrio sp.
TATCGCTTTGTCCGTGATTTCAACAACGGTCAGGATGCCTGGAACTATCTGTCCAACAATCTGTCCGCCGACCTGCCGATTGAGGACCAGGTGCGGGTGATTATCTCCGATATTGAGATGCCGCAGATGGACGGCCATCGCCTGCTGAAGCTGGTAAGGAGCGACCCGCGCTTCAACCAGATTCCGTTTATTCTGTTCTCTTCCCTCATCAGCGAGGAGATGCGCAGGAAGGGCGAGTCCCTGGGGGCAAACGGACAGATTTCCAAGCCGGAGATTAACCAGCTTATCGGCCTGATGGATGAGCTGATTTTCGGCATCAGGAAGTCAAATGATGAGAATTGATTGCCGGGGCTTTATAGCTGCAAACTGAACTGCGGCAGTGCCGTACCGTTCCTTGAGGGATGGTTCGGCACTGCCGTTTATTTTTGGCAAATTTGCAAAATCTCCTTGACAACTTGGACAATTTCCACTAGAATAGTTCAAGTGAGCCGTGTACAGCCGCTTCCATTAGCCCCGGAGGCAATGACACAGCTTGCGATTCCAGAAATTTTTATTAATTAATCTAGGGAGGGATATATCGCATGAAGACAACGTTTATGGCTAACGCTCAGAATGTAGAGCGTAAGTGGTATGTTGTAGACGCTGAAGGTCAGACTGTAGGTAGATTGGCCGCTGAAGTAGCAAAAGTTCTTCGCGGTAAACATAAACCAACCTTTACTCCGCATGTTGATACCGGTGATTTCGTTATCGTAATCAACGCAGAGAAGGCTGTATTCACTGGTAAGAAGTTGATTGACAAGACTTATTTCCGTCATTCCGGTTACAATGGTGGCACCACCTTTACTCCTGCCGGCCAGATGATGGAGAAGTTCCCAACCCGCGTTATTGAGCATGCTGTACGCGGCATGCTGCCAAAGAACCGTCTTGGTGAGCAGATGTATAGAAAGCTGAATGTATACGCAGGCTCCGAGCATCCGCATGCTGCACAGCAGCCGGAAGAGCTCAAGCTGAACATTCGCTGATTACTTGGTAAGGAGGAACATAAAAAATGGCATTAGTTAGCTACTACGGTACCGGCCGCAGAAAGTCTTCCGTTGCTAGAGTTCGTCTGGTTCCAGGTGAAGGCAAGGTGACCATCAATGGCCGCGCAATGGATGAGTATTTCGGCCTCAAGACTCTTGAGCTGATCGTTAGGCAGCCTCTGGAGCTGACCGAAACTGTTGATAAGTACGATGTAATCGCAGACGTAAAGGGTGGCGGCGCCTCCGGCCAGGCTGGCGCAATCCGTCATGGCATCACCCGCGCTCTGATGGTTCTGGATGGCGAGCTGCGTCCGGCTCTGAAGAAGGCTGGCTTCGTAACCCGTGATCCTCGTGAGAAGGAACGCCGCAAGTACGGCTTGAAGAAGGCCCGTAAGGCTTCCCAGTTCTCCAAGCGTTAATTTCATATTATTGCTTGTATGTCCCTGCAGGTTTGTCCTGCAGGGACTTTTTGTGTGCTGTTTTATGGCGCGGCGAAGGCTGACGGCTGGAAAAGCAAAGATGAGGAAAAGTTTTGAAAAAATATTACAAATTTTCATGGCAAAAAAGAGGATTTTGAACACGGAATGTAGAATAGTACAGATGAAATAAAGGGAAGGAAGGCTTTCTAAGGTTTCCGGTAATGGGGTCAGCCGGGAATCGGTGTATACTAACTAGAGGAGTTGATGTTGGTGAGAAATTTAAACAAGTTAATGCTGATGTCTTTGGCGTTGCTGGCACTGCTTGTTGGCGGCTGCGGCGATAATGCCAGCGGCAAGGTGTCATACCCTGATGGCAAGATTTCCTGGGCAGCCCACAGCGCTCTGTCAGGCGTGCCGAAGGAGCTGCATGACGGCATTCAGGCCAGGGCAGCGGCAGATGGCATCCAGTTTGATGCCCAGAATGCCGGTGACAATGCCAACCTGCAGCTGGATCAGGTAAATCAGATGGTGGATGAAAAGCCGTCAGTCATCGTGCTTCTGGCCATGAGCGGCGATTCCATCATTCCGGCGGTGGAAAAGGCAAATAAGGCGGGCGTGCCGGTGATTGCTACCAACCGCGATGTCAATGGCGGTATCTTTACTAATGTTATCAATGATGAAAAGCAGGCAGGGCAGCTGCAGGGAGCCTATATGGCGGCTCATCTGCCTCAGAATGCCAAGGTGGTATACCTGAGCGGCGAGATGTCTATTTCTGCAGGCCGGCTGCGCTGGGAAGGCTTCAAGGAGGCACTTCTGGACAAGCGTCCGGATGTACAGCTTCTGGCAAAGAGCAGCACCGGTGACTGGACCTATGCCAACGGCGTCAAGAATATGACGCTGTGGATGCAGATGTTCCCGCAGATTGACGGCGTGGCTTCCGGCAACGATAACATGGCACTGGGTGCCTTGCAGGCCATGAAGGCCGCCGGCCGTTATCAGCCGGGCATGATTTTCTGCGGCGTAGATGCCGGCGAGGATGCACTGGCTTCCATCGAGGCAGGGGAGATGACCCTGACTGTCAAGCAGGATGCCAAGGGAATTGCGGATACCATCTATGAGCTGATTAAGGAAATCCGCAAAGGCAATGCACCGGAGCCGGGAGAAAAGCTGGTTCCTATGATCGAGGTTACCAAGGCTAATGTAGCTAAATACAAGTAATTAAGGCAGAATGGAGTTTTGTATGGAAAATATCAGTGTAAAAATAAAAATACTGGCATTGGCTGTCATCATGCTCATAATTACCTGTCTGGTAGCAGCAGCCGGCCTTTATTCAAATACCGAATCCAAGCAGGCAGTGGATGAAATGTACGGGTCTAACCTCATGGCTACCCAGTACCTGACCCACGCTGACAGTCAGCTTTTGCTGATTAACGATGACATATCCTATGTCCTGCAGCAGAATCTGGCCATAGAGCCGCGCAATGTGCTGCTGGGAGATATTTCTGACAAGCTGAAGGGCATTCAGGGCGATGTGCAGGAGGTAAAGGCCATCAGCAAGGGTGAGAAGGCCCAGAAGATTATTGCTGATTTGGAAGCCAGCCTGAACGATGTGGCGCCAAAGGTTGAGGCGGCCAAAAAGCTGGGAACCGCTCCGGAGGACAAGGTTGTCCTTTATCAGACCTTGAGCCAGATTGATGCGATTTCCTCGGAGCTGGGGGCATTGACGCCGGAGAATGTACTGCAGGGCAAGGTGCTGTTCCAGGCCAGTGATGAGGCGTACAATTTTGCCCTGATGGCGTTTGCCGTCATCATTATTTTCGGCCTGGTGGTAGGCATTGCGGCGGCAGTCATTATTTCCAGGGGCATTGCCAATCCTCTGCAGGCCTCGGTTGAGCAGCTCAATGCCGTTGCCGATGGCGACCTGACCCAGAATATTGATGCCGCCATGCTGCAGCGTCAGGATGAGGTGGGCGTCATGGTGCAGGCCCTGCACAGGATGCAGGAATCCCTGCGGGAAGTGCTGGGAGCTGTGCGTCAGGAGGCTGACAACAGCGCCGAGATGGCGGCCGAGGTATACGAGCTGGTAGGCGCCATGAACGGCAGCGCTCAGGATATGTCGGCGGTAACGGAGGAAATGGCAGCCAGCATGGAGGAAACGGCGGCTTCTACCTCCAACATCCAGAGCCTGAGTGACCGCATCAAGGAGCAGGTGGAGGCCAATGCCAAGGAAGCCAGTGACAGTGCGGATTATTCCACCACTATTTCCGACAGGGCAAAGGCACTGAAGGAGGATGTTCAGCAGGCACAGCGCGAGGCGGAGCGCATTTATGCAGGAACCAAGACCTCGCTGGAGCAGGCTATTGAGTCCGCCAAGGTAGCCAACAACATTACGGAGCTGACCCAGGCTATCAGCGATATTGCCGACCAGACCAACCTGCTGGCCCTGAACGCGGCTATCGAGGCCGCCCGTGCCGGTGAGCATGGCAGGGGCTTTGCGGTAGTTGCTGACGAGGTAAGGAAGCTGGCCGAGCAGTCACATGACACGGCAGAAGAAATCAAGAACCTGACTGTCCGCGTGACCGATGCGGTGCAGAATCTGTCCGTCAGCGCCCACGGCCTGCTGAAATTCATGGAAGAGAACGTGCATAAGGACTATGACAAGATTAACAAGACGGCGGAGCAGTATCGTGAGGATGCCGAGTATTTCCACGGCTTTGCCAGCCAGAGCAATGTATCCGCTCAGGATTTTGCCCAGTCCATCCAGACCATGAACAACAGCATGGAGGAGATTGCCAAGGCCACCCAGGAGGGAGCCATCGGCAACAACACCGTGGCACAGCAGGTAGTCAATGTGGCTGAGAAGGCCAATGAGATTCTCAACAAGGTCAATGTGTCCAAGGAGGGCGCAGACAACCTGAAGAATCAGCTGTCCAAGTTTAAAATTTAAGGTTCGGATTCAAGAATCACCTTGCAGGCATCGCCTGTCTTGTGTGAAGTTATATGAAGCTGTCATTCCGTTGCGGGATGGCAGCTTTTATTTTTTCTTTTGATTGACAATGATGTATTTTTCTAGTAAGATACATTGTATATAAACTATATAATACATATATATAAGATATGATTTAGAAATGAAATGTGGGGCAATGAGGTGATATTATGTCAGATATCAGCAGGGAGAGCATGAATTATATCCTGCAGGAAATCAAGCAGATTAATTTTGGTCAGCTGACGCTGGTGGCACAGGACAGGAAGCTGGTACAGGTGGAGCGATTTGAGAAAATACGCCTGAAGGACGGTGTGCCTGTGCAGGCAGGCCCGACAGCGGGCAGGGGCAGGGTGGCGGTTGCCCCGGCGGGGCAGGAGGGCCGGCGGCTGGAGGATGTCATCAACAAGGAGTTCGCCAAGCTGGCCTATGGCAGGCTGAACATTATCATTCAGGCCGGGGGCGTCATTCAGCTGGAAAAGACGGAACAGCAGAGATTTACCGGCCTCTATGGAGAAGGAATATGAGCGCGTATCTGTGTCCCGGCAAAAAGGAAAAGCCCATCAGCTCCGCATTGCTGGGGGAGCTGGGCATCAGTGTCGAGGAAGCCTACAGCGAGCCTCACTGCATGGCCCGCGTGGCCGAGGCGGTGCAGAAGGAAAATGGCGATATAGTCTGCCATCTGCCCTTTGCCAGCACTGTGGAGGCACAGCAGTGGGGGGTGGCCGTGTCCATAAGCGGCCTTGACAATTCACTGCTGCCGGGGGAGAGCATTGCTTCCAATCCGGGGGAGCTGCTGGAGCGCCTTGCAGGCTGGCAGCTGGAAAGCGGGCCGGTGGCTGATGTGCTGTCGGCAATCCACATTCTCGCCGGCAGGGGCAGGAAGGCCGTGCTCAATCTGCAGGGGCCTTTTTCCGTGCTGGGCCTGCTTCTGCCACCCAGGGAACTGCTGAAATCCTTCCGGAAATCCCCCGGACTTCTGGAAGAGGCCTGCCGCATCATCACCGGGCAGCTGGCTGAGTACGCCGGCAGGGCCGCGGCCTGCGGTGCAGCCATGATTTCCTACAGTGATTCCTTTCTGTCACCGGGCATGCTGTCACCGGCGGTCTATGAGCGTATCTGCGCGCCTGCCGTTCTGCAGGCGGTTCAGGCTGTGGCCGCAAGCAGCGGCGGCATACCCGTCCATATATGTACCCGCTCCATGTGGCTTCTGCGGGACAGGCCCGGGACGGAAATCATTCAGCAGGAGGTGGCGGATACGACCTACGGCGAGGCGGTTCTGTCCGCTGTGCCGCTGGAGGACGGCAGCAGGATAGTGGTCAACGGCTGTATGCTCCGCTCTGCCGCATATATAAAGTCAGGTAAAATATCCCTGCTAAAAATTTTAAAATAATGCTTGACAGGAAGGCAAAATTAACGTATACTTACTGACATAGTAAGACATATATGTTAAAGATGTTTTATAAAAACAGAAAATCGTGAGGTTGTTATCTATCATAGCTGATCGAAAAAATCGAAGGCTGTGTTTTTCCGCTACAGGTGGAAAAGCATGGCCTTTTTCTGTTGAAAAAAGCAAAAATGATTAATGAGCCGCAAAATGAGCAAGGCTATACAAAGGGAGGAAACGGCATGGCTATTGATGCAAAAAATGAAGCAAATATTGATGTAAGGAAGGATGAACTGCTGGAGCGCATTGCTGATGCAGTAGTAGATATGGATGAGGATGCAGTGGAGGAACTGGCCAACCAGTCGCTGGCGGAGGAAATTGACGCCTATGAAACCATCGACAGGGGACTGGCCAGGGGCATGGAACGGGCAGGACAGCTCTTTGAGGAGGAAGAGTATTTTGTACCGGAGCTTCTGATGTGTTCCGACGCTATGAACGTGGGGATTGATGTGCTGAAGCCTCACCTGAAATCGGAGGACGGCCGCCGGAAGGGCAAGGTTGTCATCGGCGTTGTGGCGGGTGATACCCACGACATCGGCAAGAATCTGGTAGGGCTCATGCTGGAAACGGGAGGCTTTGAGGTCATCGACCTGGGGCGCGATATCGCTCCGGAAGAGTTTGTGGCCCAGGCCAAGGCACATCAGGCCGATATTATCGGCATCGCCACCCTGATGACCACTACCATGCCGGGCATGCAGGAGGTTGTGGATATCCTTGCTGAGCAGGGAATCCGCGACCAGTACAAGGTCATGGTGGGCGGTGCGCCGATTTCCCCGGCTTTTGCCAGAAAGATAGGCGCTGACGGCTATGCGAAAAACGCGGCTGAGGCGGTGCGTGTGGCAGGTGAGCTGCTGGAGGGCAGCGCCAAGATAGGAGCGTAGTGTATGGATGTTTTATCACCTTTGGAAAGAATCAGCCGCGTCCTGCAGAAAAAGGCTGTGGACAGGGCGCCGGTGGTATGTCCCGGCGGCATGATGAACTCAGCCATCGTAGATGTGATGGACAGGCACGGACACCTGCTGCCGGCGGGACATGCCGATGCAAGGATTATGGCGGCGCTGGCAGAGGATGTGCAGGCTGATACGGGCTTTGAAAATTTCGGCATCCCCTTCTGCATGACGGTGGAGGCCGAGGCCCTGGGCAGTGAGGTTAATATGGGCAGCCTGCAGTGCGAGCCGAAGATTGCCAGGGAGGTTTTTCCCTCTGTGACCAGCGTTGAGTACAGGCCTGCGGGCGCAATCGTGAAAAGCAGGCGGGCAGAGACGGTGTTCAGCGCCATCAGCCAGCTTTCCAAAAGCCAGCCGGATATTCCTGTCATCGGCAGTATTACGGGGCCGCTGAGTACGGCGGCTTCCGTTGTGGATCCGATGCGCTTTCTCAAGGAGCTTCGCAAGGAAAAGGAGCTGGCCCACAAATTTGTGAGCTATGTGACAGACCAGCTGATAGACTATGCCAGGTATATGGCGGACAACGGAGCGAAGGTTATCTCCATTGCCGACCCCACTGCCACCGGCGAGATTCTGGGGCCGAAGATGTTCGGCGAGTATGCAGTGCCGTACATCAACAAGCTGACGGACGCCGTACATGAGCTGGGGGTGCCGGTGATTGTCCATATCTGCGGCAGGATGCAGGCTGTGACCTCCCATGTGGCCGGGCTTCATGCAGATGCCATCAGCGTAGATGCGCTGGTAAACCTCAACAAGCTGAAAGAGGAATGCGGCGGCATTACCTCCATGGGCAACCTGAGCACCTACATGCTGGAATTCAGCAATCCGGAGAGCGTGCAGCGCGGCACGGAGCAGCTTCTGGCAGGCACGGTGGATATTCTGGCCCCGGCCTGCGGGCTCAGCACATCGACGCCGCTGGAAAACATTCAGGCCTTTACCGGCACGGTGAAGGCCGTATAAAGGAGCAGTGCTGATGAAAAAATTTCAAGTGGTATTCCAGCCATCCGGACGCAGGGGCTTAATCGAAGCGGGAAAGAGCATCCTGCAGGCGGCTCAGGAGCTGGGAGTTGGTATAGAGGCGGCCTGTGGCGGCGGCATGGTCTGCGGCAAATGCAAGGTGGTTCCGGAGTTCGGCTCCTTTGAAAAGCTGGCGCTGGAATCCTCCCATGACAGCCTCGGCCCCCTGACGGCAGTTGAGAAGAGAATCCTCAGCGACGAGGAGCAGGCAAGAGGCTTCCGACTGGCCTGCTGTGCACCGATTCAGGGGGATGTGGTAGTATCGGTGCCGAAGGCCAGCCAGAGTGCCAGACAGGTAGTGCTGGAGGAAGGCAAGGGGCGCAGCTTTGAGATTAAGCCGGCAGTGAAAAAGCTCTATGTGGAGCTTTCGCCTGCCACCCTGTCCGACGCAAGGTCAGATAGCGCCAGATTGCTGGAGGCCGTGGAGCAGCAGCACGGGCTGAAGGGACTGCAGCTGGATTATACGGCATTGACCGTGCTGCCCCGTGTCCTGCGCCAGAATGACTGGCAGGTGACGGTTACCGTCAGGCCGGATAAGGGAGAGATTATCAGCGTGCAGGGAGGACACAGGCCGGAGAGCGCCGGTGTGGCCATCGATATCGGTACCACCACGCTGGCCGCCTATCTTTGCGACCTGCGGACAGGGGAGGTACTGCAGAAGGCCTCCCGCATGAATTCACAGATAGGCTACGGCGAGGATGTGCTTTCCAGAATCTCCTATGCCGCAGGCAATCAGGACGGGCTGGAAAAGCTGCACGGCATCATCATCAATGATATCAATGAACTGCTGGCGGAGCTGGCAGAGCGTCAGGGCATCGGCGTGCAGGAAGTGGATGAGCTGGTACTGGTCTACAACACGGCCATGCACCATCTTGCCCTGAAGCTCTATCCCGGCTATGTGGGCCGGTCGCCTTTTGCCCCGGCAGCTGCTGATTCGCTGGATATCAAGGCCAGGGATCTGGGCATCAGGATGAATCCGGGCGGCTGGGTGCACTCCCTGCCGATTGAGGCAGGCTTCGTGGGAGCTGACAACGTTGCCGTATTGCTGGCGGAGGAGCCGCATAAATCAGATAAAATCAAGCTGATTATAGATATCGGTACCAATGGGGAGATTGACCTGGGCAACAGGGACAGGCTTCTCTGTACCTCCTGCGCCACGGGGCCTGCCCTGGAAGGCGCCCAGATAAAGTTTGGCATGCGGGCGGCTCCCGGCGCCATAGAAAAGGTTCGCATCGACCCGGATACGCTGGAGCCGAGGTACAAGGTCATCGGCAGTGATGTGTGGTATCCTGATGCGGAGCATACAGGGGCAAAGGGAATCTGCGGCTCCGGCATCATAGATGTGTTTGCCGCCCTGTTTATCGCAGGAATTGTGGGCAGGACAGGCAGGATAAACGGCAAGCTGTCCTCCGGGCGCATACGCAGGGATGAAAAGGGCAAGCTGGAATACGTGCTGGCCTTTGCCGCTGAAACAGATATCGGCAAGGATATCGTCATAACCCAGGCGGATATCCGCGCCATACAGCTGGCCAAGGCGGCGCTGTACGTAGGGGCCGAGTACCTGATGGAGAAATATGGCACAGATCATGTGGACGAGGTGATTCTGGCAGGCGCCTTCGGCAGTTATATTGATAAGAAGAGTGCACTGGCCATGGGCATGTTCCCTGACTGTGACCTTGAGCATGTGCACGCCGTGGGCAATGCAGCCGGTGACGGCGCCAGAATAGCCCTGCTGAACATAGAGAAGCGCGCCGAGGCGGCACGTCTGGCCAGGCAGGTGGAATTCGTGGAAACCGCGGTGGAGCCGGATTTCCAGCAGAGGTTCATGGATGCCATAGCCCTGCCTCACGCCCGGCATAAATTTCCTCATGCCGGGCAGAGGGACAGCGGCTGATGAAGGTAAAGAACAGCAATATAAGTGCTTGCTGATATAGATGTATGTAGTGATGAAAGGTAGATGATGTGGCTATGGCAACTGAAGCATTAAAGGATCAGATGACGGCCATAGAGCGTATGGCGGCATACGCCAGGGGCGAGGATATAGACAGGCTGCCCTGCGTGCCTATTGTGGGCAACACGGCGGCAAGGGTTATCGGCGTAAAGGTGTCCGATTTCCGCGGCAACGGTGAGCTGATTGCAAAGGCGCACATTGAGGCGTACAAGCTGTTTCACTATGACAATATCCGTGTCTTTACGGATTTGTACACGCAGGCGGAGGCAATGGGTGCCAATGTGGTATACCCGGAGGATGAAACTGCCTATCTGGGAATCCCGGCCGTCGAGCTGGACAGAAAGTTTTCCAACCTGCAGGAGATAGATGAGCTGGAACCGGCGGATCCGTACAAGGACGGCAACCTGCCGGAGCATCTCAAGGCCATGGAAATCGTGGTAAATGCCGTGGGCAGGGAGGTACCGGTGGGCGGTGCCGTAACAGGCCCTTTCACCAACGCCTCCTTCCTGATTGGCGCGGAAAATCTGGTGCGGCTGACCCTGAAAAATCCGGAGGCCGTGCATAAGCTGTGCCAGGTGTCGCTGGAGAGCAACCTGCGCTACGTGGATGCGGTCATAGCGGCCGGCGTAACTCCCAGCCTGACGGATGCCATGTCTTCCAGCACGGTCATCAGCCCGCGGCTGTTCCGGGAATTTTCCCTGCCGTATCTGAAAAAGCTGATAGACCACATTCACGGCAAGGGCAAGAAGGTGACCCTGCATATCTGCGGCAAGACGGACGGCATCTGGGCGGATATGGTAGAGGCGGGAGCTGACTGCCTGAGCATAGACAATGACGCCGATATCGCCAAGGCCAAGACACTGGTCGGTGACAGGGTGATGCTGATGGGCAATATCCGCCCGTCGGAAACTATGCTGGAGGGAACGACGGAGGATGTGCACGAAGCTGTTACGGAGGTGGTGCGCAGGATGTACGATGCACCGAAGGGCTTCATTGTGGCTTCCGGCTGCAGCCTGCCGACGGAAACGCCATTTGCCAACATCCATGAAATGCTGAACACGGTGCGCCGCATCGGCAATCCTTTTGCCATTCACGCACCATCAGACATACCGGACTGATATGGACTTATATAATCTGCAGATGTCAGGTGATTGCCTGCCTGCAGATTGCCTTACAGCATATAACGCAATTTTATGACATAAATTTTCATTTGTTTTTTGTACAGGAAAGGAAGTGAGCCAATGAAAATCAGGAAGATATTGGCTGTTATATTGACCCTGGCTATGGCGCTGACCGCCGCAGCCTGCGGCACTACGGAGAAAGCCGCTCAGGAAAAGCAGGATTTCAAGCTGGGGTATCTGGCCTCCACGGGCCACATTCTGTATTTTATTGCGCAGGAAAAGGGCTACTTTGCCGAGGAAGGGCTGAATACGGAAATGGTGCTGTTCAACAATTCCGGCGAGGGCATTACAGCCGTGGCCAATGGAAAGCTGGATGCCGGTGCCTTTGGCAGCTCCGCACCGCTGGTATTCATGTCCAAGGGAAGCCCGATTACGATTTTCGGCGGCCAGATGTCCCAGGGACATGCCCTGGTAGCCAAGGCGGATAAGGCGGCGGATTTCGCCGGTGAGGATTACCTGCGGGGCAGGAAGGTTGCTACCATCCGCCTGAGCAGTGGCGATATCGTGTTCCGGGCAGCAGCCAGGCAGCAGGGATTGGCCATCGGTCAGGACGTGGAGTTCAACGAAATGGAGTCTGCATCTGCCGCCATGGAGGCAGTCAAGAACGGAGCGGCAGATGCGGCTGTAGTGTGGACGCCGTTCAGGAAGATGGCCGAAAAGCAGGGATTGCAGGTAGTGAAATACAGCCCGGAGGTGGCAGGCTTTGAGAATCATCCATGCTGCCGCCAGATTGCCAACAGCAAGGCATTGGAGAAAAATCCTGACAAGTACGAGGCATTTATGAGGGCCTTAATCAAGGCGTACCGCTTCTACAAGGAAAATCACGCAGAATCCATAGAGATTTTGTCCAAGTATGTAAATATCGACAAGGATGTGCTGGAGGCGGAGACCTACGGCAAGTTTGTTGAATCCAATCCGGATCCAGCCAGCAAGGCCGTAGAGGGCTTCTATCAGTCCATGCGTGATGCAGGCTACATCGAAAAGGAAGTAAATGTTCAGGAGCATATCAATACTTCCATCTATGAAAAAGCGCTGGATTCCCTGCTGAAGGCTGAGCCGGAAGACAAAATCCTCCAGCAGCTGAAGAGTGAATTTGCGGAGAACAATTAAGGAGCAGCTTAATTTGTCCAATGCCCTGTTCCTGCTGCTGGCACTGGTGATTCTTTCGCCAGCGCCGGCAGGGGGCGGGATAAATGAGCTGTACCTGCTTTTGCTGATTGCCCTTCTGGAGCTTCACTCCGTAGGTGCAGGCATATTGAGGGCAGGCAATATCGTCCAGATACGGGACATTACAGCCATCGTCTTTGGCATTATCCTGCTGTGGCAGCTGCTGACGGTCAGGCTGGGTGTGCTGGATGCCTTTCTCTTTCCCTATCCGGAGGAAATACTGGAGCTTTTTGCCGCCAACATCGGCGAGATATTCAGCGGCCTGGGCAGCTCCCTGCTGATTCTGGGCAGTGCCTATTTTCTGGCATTGGCCGCGGCTATTCCGGCAGGGCTGCTGGTAGGGTGGCAGAGGCGGCTGTACAACGCCGTGCATCCCATTTCCAAGGTCATGAGCGCTGTACCGCCGATTGTCTATATACCTTATGCTATCGCCCTGCTGCCAACCTTCAGGCTGGCATCCATTCTGGTTATCTTTATCGGTGCTTTCTGGCCGATTTTTGTCAGCACCCTCAACGGGACAGTGCAGTTTGACAAAAAGATGATTGATGCGGCCAGAATGCTGCACGTCAGACAGCACCAGATGCTGTTCAGGATCATCCTGCCGGGCATCATGCCCCAGGTATTGACCGGCTGCAGCGTGGGACTGATTTTTTCCTTTATCCTCCTGACCTCGGCCGAGATGATAGGCGCTACCTCCGGTATCGGCTGGTATGTGAAATACTACTCGGATTTTGGCGATTATGGCAGGGTGATCGTGGGCATTATCTTTATCGGGATAGTGGTTACAGCCGTCATGTGGCTGTTTGAACGCGTGCAGGGCTATCTGCTCAGATGGCAGGAGAAGAGCGAAAGGTGACGGAAAAGAGGTGATACCCTTTGTTGAAAGTAAAAAATGTGGGCAAGCACTATGTGAAGGATGGCAGGCAGAACATCATCCTGTCCGATGTGTCACTGAATGTCGGCCCGGAGGAATTTGTGTGCCTGCTGGGGCCTTCCGGCTGTGGCAAAAGCACCCTGCTCCGGCTGATGTCAGGGCTGGAACAGCCTGATACGGGCGGCATCTATCAGCATGGCAGGCTTGTGGAGGAGCCGCAGCCGGAGTGTGCCTTTGTGTTTCAGCATTATGCGCTTTTTCCCTGGAAAACCGTGCTGGAAAATGTCACCTTCGGCATGGAGGTGCAGAAGAAGTACAGCAGGCAGGAATGTCTGGACAGAGCCAGGGAATACCTGCGGCTGATGCATCTGGAGGGCTATGAGAATTCCTATATCCACGAGCTGTCCGGCGGCATGTGCCAGAGGACGGCCATTGCCAGGGGATTGGCGCTGGAACCGGAAATTCTCTTTATGGATGAGCCCTTCGGGGCGCTGGATAATTTTACGCGGATGGAGCTGCAGGATCTTCTGCTGGAGATATGCTCATCACGCAGGCTGGGAATCGTGTTTGTAACCCACGATATTGATGAGTCCATTTATCTGGGAGACAGGGTCGTCATCATGGATGCCAATCCCGGCCGGATTCATACGGTGATTGACATTGACAGGCGGCTGGTGCAGGACAGGACCAGTGATGATTTTTATCTGTACAAGGAAAAGATACTGCAGGTTTTTGACCTGGTACACAAGAAGGATATTGAGTATTTTATTTAAATATAATGGTGAATATATCGGCAGTGTGCAGTGAATATATTCGCGGTGTGTTCGGAAGGAGAGAGCAGTAATGGCCGATGAAAAGAAAGGATGCAGTTTCAGCTGTACGGAGTGCGGCGTGCAAAGCTGTTATAAGCGGGATA
This sequence comes from Anaerovibrio sp., assembly GCF_051866355.1. Classification (GTDB taxonomy): domain Bacteria; phylum Bacillota; class Negativicutes; order Selenomonadales; family Selenomonadaceae; genus Anaerovibrio. Next base: position 26,281 of record NZ_JBJDWZ010000187.1, read on the forward strand.
AAGATTTGCCGGGTCTGTGCCTGACTACCAAAAAGGTGAAGGACAAGGAGCTGGAAAAGATTCTTGAGCTGTATAGGAACGATGAGCTGGTTTCCAAGCTGGCCAAGACGGCGGCAGTCATTGAGGGAACGTTCTATGGCAGGCTGACCAGGGTGGAGGAGATTATTGAGTTCGCCAGAAGAATCGGCGCCAGAAAAATCGGTATCGCCACCTGTGTGGGGCTTATCGATGAGGCAAAGGTTTTTGCCAGGCTGTTGAAGCACCACGGCTTTGAAACCTATGGGGTGCTGTGCAAGGTCGGCTCCCGGGACAAGACCGAAATCGGGATTCCGGAAGAGCTGAAGGTGGCGCCCGGCTGTCACGAATCCATGTGCAATCCGATTCTGCAGGCCAAGCTGCTGGCCAAGGAAAAGACAGACCTGAACGTAGTGGTAGGGCTGTGCGTCGGCCACGATTCCCTGTTCATGAAGTATTCCAAGGCTCCTGTCACCACCCTGATTACCAAGGACAGGGTGACGGGGCACAATCCGGCGGCGCCTCTCTACCTGAGCAAGTTCTATTATGCCAAGCTGTTTCAGGCGGAGCCGGTCTGGAAGGACGAGGCGGATGCGCCTACCTGACATAGACAGGTGATGTGGTAAAGTCGGCCTGCAGATGCACGGGCTGTCCGCCAAGCGGATGACAGGGCAGGGGGGCAAGGCAAAGCTCCCTGAGATTGGCGGCAGCTATGTCCATGTACAGCATTTTCTGCAGGGGGTTCAGCCTGTCCGGGTGCTGCATATCGCGGCGGTTGAGGTAGTCCGTTATCTTTGTTATAACCGGCAGATTGGTTTTCCGGCGGATGTTCTTTAGCATGCGGCGGCCTGTGTCATCAAAGGCCAGTACCCTTGCGTACATGGGAGCGGCGGCTGTCATTTCAGCCACTGTTTCCCCGGTATTTCCCAGCAGCAGGTGCATGAGGATACGCTGGATTCTCGTGGCAGGGTAGCGGCGTGTGGCAAGCTCCTGCACGAGTGAACTGCAGGAGGTGGCACAGGCATGGGTGCAGGCAGCTTCTTTCAGCTTGTATTCCATGCCTTCGCCGACACCGTGGATGGCCGCTATGGCATCGGCGTCCGTGGTGAGCAGCTTCCAGATAATGAGTGGAAGCTGTTTTTTTGTGCTGGGATACATGGTGGTGTTTTCTATTTCTGTCAGGGTAGCGTCAGGCACGGCCTGCATGAGCTGGCGAAAGCGGCCCTTCGTGACAAGCTCCCTTATGGCGGTGCCGCTGGCAAATGTCCCTGCAACGGAGGCGTCATTGTGGCCTGCCCCTGTGCGGAGAAGGGGCAGGGGCGTGATGCCGCCGGCTTTTTTCAGGGCGCGGAGGTACTCGATGGCGAGGATGGTGTTCGGCTCCATGAGCATTTCACCGGCCAGGCCGGTTTTTTCAGCGGTCAGCTGGCTGATTGCCGCGCCGTAGGAAAGTCCCTGTTTCAGCTTTGCCTGCAGATGGTCGGGATAGTTCTCCGGCCGGAAATCAGCCGCCGCCTGCAGCTTTTCCAGGCAGGGATATTCCGTGCCAAAGGCGAGGGTGTCCACAATGCCCAGACCGGCCAGCAGACTGACGCCGCCCCCGGCAAAATCCTGTGCACTGCGGCAGGCAAAGACCATCGGCAGCTCGATTACCAGATTGACACCGTTTGCCACGGCGGCCTTCGCCCGCTGCCACTTGTTCAGCAGGGCAAATTCCCCCCGCTGGGTAATGCTGCCGCTCATGCATGCCACGATGCCGTCGTCGCGCAGTTTTTTTATGCAGTTTATCTGATGCCTGTGCCCGTTATGAAAAGGATTGTACTCCGCTATGATGCCTGTTGCCATCGTTATCACCGCCCAAAGGATATTGTTTCTGCCGCAGACGTGCAGCAGAAAGCACGCAAAAACATTATAGCATAGATTTGAGTAGAAAAAATATTATATATGGTGTATAATATTATGGTATTTTTGTAATCAGATTCAAATTTGGATGGTGAGAAAATGAAAGTTACCAAGAAGGATATGGAAAACGTAGCAGTTTTGTCCCGTCTGGCAATTCCTGCTGACAAGGAAGAGCAGTATACCCAGCAGCTCAATGATTTTCTGGAGTATGTTGACAATCTCAGCGCTGTTCCTACTGATGATATCCAGCCTATCGCCCACGTACTGCCTGTCAGCAACGTGTTCCGCGAGGATGTGGTGAAGGAGTCTTTGTCCAGGGAGCTGGCTTTGTCAAATGCTCCTTTGAAGGATGATGGCTATTTCCGTGTGCCAAAGGTTTTGGAAGATTGATTAGGAGGCTTGACTGTGAAATTGTTTGAACAACCTGCCCATGTCCTCCATGACATGCTGGTAAATAAAGAAATAACCTCGCTGGAGCTTACGGAGGCTGTGCTGGCCCGTATTGACGAGGTGGAGGGTGATGTGCAGGCTTACCTGACCGTTACCCGTGATGAGGCTGTTGCCCGGGCAAAGGCCGTGGATGAAAAAATCGCCAGGGGCGAAAAAATTGCTTTTCTGGAAGGTATTCCGGGAGCAATCAAGGACAATATCTGCACCAAGGGGGTAAAGACAACCTGTGCCTCCAAGATTTTGCAGAAATTCGTGCCGCCTTATGACGCCACCGTTGTGCAGAAGCTGAACGCCCAGAGCCCTGTTGTGCTGGGCAAGACCAATCTGGATGAGTTTGCCATGGGCGGTTCCACCGAGAATTCCGCCTTCCATCCTACCCGCAATCCGTGGAATACCGACTGCGTGCCGGGCGGTTCCTCCGGCGGCAGTGCTGCTGCCGTGGCTGCCGGTACTGCCGTGTGGGCATTGGGCTCCGATACAGGCGGTTCCATCCGCCAGCCGGCCTCCTTCTGCGGCGTGGTGGGCATGAAGCCGACCTATGGCCGCGTTTCTCGCTACGGGCTGGTGGCCTATGCGTCCTCTCTGGACCAGATCGGGCCTATCACCAAGGATGTGACTGACTGCGCCAATATCCTGAATATTATCGCCGGCAAGGATGAGATGGATTCTACCAGCATTGACAAGGAAGTGCCTGATTATACCAAATCCCTTGTACAGGATGTCAAGGGACTGAAAATCGGCTTGCCGAAGGAATATTTCGTGAAGGGCATGGATCCGGAGGTAGAGGGGGCTGTCAAGGCTGCTGTCAAGCAGCTGGAGGCTCTCGGTGCCGAGGTGGTGGAGATTTCCCTGCCAAACACCGATTATGCTATTTCCACTTATTACCTGATTGCTCCTGCGGAGGCCGCCACCAACCTGGCCCGCTATGACGGCGTAAGCTATGGCGAGCGCGCCGAGGATGCAGCGGACCTGGTGGAGATGATGACCAGGACCAGAAGCCAGTATCTGGGCGAGGAAGTAAAGCGCCGCATCATGATTGGCAACTATGCCCTGAGTGCGGGCTATTATGATGCTTATTACCTGAAGGCCCTGAAGGTGCGCCGTCTGGTGAAGGAGGACTACGACAGGGCATTCAAGGATGTGGATGTGATCATCTGTCCTGCCGCTCCTTCCGTCGCTTACAAGATTGGCGAGAAGATTGACAATCCGCTGGAGATGTACCTGCAGGATGCCTGCACCGTGCCGCTGAATCTGGCAGGCCTGCCAGGCATTTCTGTTCCTTGCGGCTACAACAAGGACGGTATGCCAATCGGCATGCAGATTATCGGCAAGGCACTGGACGAGGAAACGTTAATCCGCGTTGCCTATACTTATGAGCAGAGCCAGTCCTACCATCAGGACAGGGCGCAGTTGGGAGGTAAATAAGCATGAGCTACGAAGCAGTCATCGGACTGGAAATACACAGTGAATTAAAGACCAATACCAAGATTTTCTGCGGCTGTGCAACCTCCTTCGGCGCTGAGCATAATACCCATGTATGCCCTGTCTGCCTGGGACTGCCGGGCGTGCTGCCCGTGCTGAACAAGCGCGTGCTGGAATTTGCCATCAAGGCAGGTCTTGCCCTGAACTGCAAGATTAACAATTTCTCCAAGTTTGACCGCAAGAATTATTATTATCCTGATTTGCCGAAGAACTGGCAGACCTCCCAGTATGATCTGCCAATCTGCGAGCATGGCTATGTGGACATTGAGACCTCCAAGGGCAAGAAGCGCATCCGCATCACCCGCATTCACATGGAGGAGGATGCCGGCAAGCTGGTGCATTCCGGCAATACCATCAAGGATTCCGATACATCCAACGTGGATTACAACCGTACCGGCGTGCCTCTGATTGAGATTGTTTCCGAGCCGGACATGTCCACTCCGGAGGAAGCCCGTCTCTACATGGAAAAGGTTAAGTCCATTTTGCAGTACATTGATGTTTCCAACTGCAAGATGGAGGAAGGCAATCTCCGTGCTGACCTGAATGTTTCCATCCGCCCGAAGGGCTCCGATGTGCTGGGCACCCGCACCGAGATGAAGAACATCAACTCCTTCAAGGCTGTGGAGGAAGCACTGGAATACGAGATTGAGCGTCAGGAGGAAGTGCTGGAGGACGGCGGCCATGTCATTCAGGAAACCCGCACCTGGGATCCTGACCGGGGCATTACCCTGTCCATGCGCAGCAAGGAAAACGCCCATGACTACCGCTATATGCCGGAGCCTGACCTGGTGCCTATCATTACCTCCGATGAGGAAATCGAGGCCTACAGGAAGGAACTGCCGGAGCTGCCGGATGCCCGTCAGGCGCGCCTTGAGTCCGAGTACGGCCTGTCCGGCTACGATGCAGGCATCATCACCAGCTCCCGTCAGATGGCGGAGTATTTTGATGATGTGGTGGCTGCCGGGGCGGATGCCAAGCTGGCCGCCAACTGGATTATGGGTGATTTGTCCAAGAACCTCAACGCGGAGGGCATCGGCATCGAGGCTTCGCCGGTGGATGCCAAGCGTCTGGGCGAAATGATTGGCCTTATCAGCAAGGGAACCATTTCCTCCAAGATTGCCAAGAAGGTATTTGAGGAAATGTGGAAGAGCCCTGACAGCCCTGAGAAGATTGTCAAGGACAAGGGGCTGGTGCAGATTACCGATACCAAGGCCATCGAGGCCATCGTAGACAAGGTTATTGCCGACAATCCGAAGGCCGTTGAGGAATACAAGGGCGGCAAGAAGAAGGCAATCGGCTCCCTGGTGGGACAGGTTATGAAGCAGTCCAAGGGCAAGGCAAATCCGCAGATGGTCAATGAGCTTCTGGCACAGAAGCTGGGCTGATTCGGGCCGAACCGCTCGTGCAGGGGCTGTCCCTGCGAAAATGTATTCTTTTTGTTGTATACATGAGCAATTTGCTTTTTATTTTCAGCGTTTTGTGTTAGCATATTAAGGTAGTATATTCAGGTTAGAAAGGTGGGATTGTTGTGGTTAGTGAAGAAACTATGATGTTCCGTTTCGGGGCCGAGGAGAACAAGGCTGAGAACATTATTCGCAGTACGTGTTCATCCATGGAGAAGAAGGGGTACAACCCTATCAATCAGCTGGTAGGCTATCTCCTGAGCGGAGATCCTACCTATGTCACCAGCTTTGAGGATGCGAGAAAGAAAATCCGCAGCCTTGAGCGGGATGAAATTCTTGAGGAGCTTATCCGCTCCTATCTGGAGAAGCACTGATGAAAAGAGCATTGGGACTTGATATTGGTGACAGAACCATCGGCGTGGCAGTCAGTGACCTGCTGGGCATGACGGCCCAGGGGGTGGAAACCATCCGCCGCACTACTATGGAGGCGGATCTGGCACGGCTGCAGGAGCTGATGGCGCAGTATGAGACCAAGCTGCTGGTTTCCGGCTATCCGCGGAACATGAACGGCACCGAGGGGCCGCGCTGTGAATTTGTGAAGGAGTTCTGCGAGGAAATCCGCAAGGTGGAGCCGGAGGCGGAAATCGTCTTTCAGGATGAGCGCCTTTCCACGGTGGCCGCAACCCGTTCCCTGCTGGAGGCTGATGTGAGCCGCAAAAAGCGGAAAAAGGTTGTGGACAAGATGGCAGCGGTGTTTATCCTGCAGGGCTGGCTGGACAGCCATCCCCAGCTGTAAGAAAATAAGCTTAACCCATGTTTGGGTTGGACTGGACCCCCTGCCGGGGCTTTTCCGGCGGGGGTCTTTTTTTCGGGTACTTTTTGACGAAAGTATGTAGTAATAGTATAATAGGGGTTAAAGATTTGTCAGACT
>NZ_JBJDWZ010000188.1:0-5696 GCF_051866355.1 Anaerovibrio sp.
TCTTCAGATGGAGGCTACCGAGTGCGGTGCAGCCTCCCTGGCTATGGTGCTGGCTCACTATGGCATGTGGATCCCTCTGGAAAAGCTCAGGCAGGAGTGCGGCGTAAATCGGGATGGCTCCAAGGCCAGCAACGTGCTGAAGGCCGCCAGAAAGCTGGGCTGTGAGGCGGCAGGCTACCGCATGATGGCCGACCAGCTCAGAGAGGAAAGCTATCCCCTGATTATCCATTGGGAGTTTAATCATTTTGTGGTGCTGGAGGGCATCAGGGGAAATGAGGTGTATCTGAACGACCCGGCTGTGGGCAGGCGCACTGTTGCCTGGGAGGATTTTAAGGGTTCCTATACGGGCATTGCCATGGAAATTACGCCGGGAGAAAGCTTCCAGACTGTGGGACACCGCTACAACGTGCTGAAGGATGTGGGCAGCAAGCTCTGGCAGGACAAGTGGGCGGTATTGTTTGTGCTGCTGATTGGACTTGGCATGCTGGTTTTCCAGATGGCTTCCCCTGTGATGAGCCAGATTTTTCTGGATGATATACTGACAGGCAAGCATCCTGACTGGATGGTTAATCTCATGCTGGCCATGACCCTGTCCTTTTTGCTGAGCGGCATTCTATCCTTTATGCGCAGCTGGTGCCTCACCAGATGGCAGGAGAAGATTACTCTGGCTGATTCCAGCAGCTTTTTTTGGCATCTATTGAAGCTGCCCATGGAGTTCTTTCAGCAGCGCTTTGCGGGTGAGATTGCTTCCCGTGCCAGCTTTACGGAGTCCATCGCGGCTGTTTTGAGCGGCTCGGCTGCCACCTGTGTGCTGGATTTTTTTACAGCCCTGTTTTTCCTGCTTTTGCTTTATGAGTATAGCCCCAGCCTGACGGTAATCGGTGTCAGCTTCAGCCTGGTGGATCTGGGTGTGTTCTTTTATCTCAGGCGGCGCATGACGGATTTGTCCATGCGTGTGCAGCAGGAGGCCGGCAAGGCCTACGGCAATTCCATGAACGGACTGCAGATGATTGAGACCATCAAGGCCAACGGCAATGAGGCTGATTTTTTTGGCAAGGTGGCAGGCTATCACGCCAAGGTGCTGGCAAGCTCACAGGAGATTGCCCTGCTGAGCCAGAGCACCGGCATGATTCCCATGCTGATGAGCGGGCTGAACAGCGCGCTTATTATGACCATCGGCGGCTTTTCCATTATGGAGGGGGCCATGACTGCCGGTATCTTTATGGCTTTTCAGAGCTTGATGGGAAATTTTCAGACTCCCTTCAACAATCTGGTGGGGCTGGGGCAGGAGCTGCAGTCTACGGAAATGCAGATGCAGAGGCTGAACGATGTGAGAAAATATGAGATTGACAGGCTGAACTATCAGGAGGTGGAGCCGGATTATCCGGAGAAGGTATTAGGGGGCAAGGTGGAGCTGGAGAATATTTCCTTTGGCTATAGCCGTCTGTCTGCGCCGCTCCTGCAGGATATCAGCCTGACCATAGAGCCGGGAAGGTGGATTGCCGTGGTGGGAACCTCCGGCAGCGGCAAGTCAACCCTGGGCAGAGTGGTAACGGGACTGTATGAGCAATGGGGCGGCAGGATTCTCTTTGACGGCGTGGCAAGGGAAAAGATTCCTCACAGGGTAATCGTGAATTCCGTGTCCTCCGTGGATCAGGAGGTGTTCCTGATGAGCGGTACGGTGCGTGAGAATATCAGCATGTTTGATGCTGCCATCAGCAGGGATGATGTTATCAGGGCGGCGCAGGATGCCTGTATTCATCAGGATATAGTGCAGCTGAACGGCAGCTATGAAGCCCATGTGGATGAGGGAGGCAGGAATTTCAGCGGCGGTCAGCGGCAGAGGCTGGAGATTGCCAGGTCCCTGGCGGGCAATCCGAGCTTTCTGGTGCTGGACGAGGCCACCAGTGCGCTGGATCCGCTGACGGAGGCGGACATCATGAGAAATATCCGCCGCCGCGGGTGTACCTGCCTGGTGATTGCCCATCGCCTCAGCACCATCCGGGATTGTGATGAGATTATCGTGCTGGAACAGGGAAAGATTGTGGAAAGAGGCACTCATGAAGAGCTGTTTGGGCAGGAGGGTGCTTATTATAATTTGATTATGGAGCAGCAGAAGAGTATGGAGAACGAGCAGGCAATAGGAGGGGTGTAAATGTTTGAAGCAGAGGTGGGCTTGAGCATTTATCCCGGCGAGCGTATGGGATTGTCAGGCCAGTTTGAGCTGATGCGCCTTGCATCAGGCTTTTGCGAGCTTTATGCAGAGGATGCCCTGACCGGACGGCAGCTGTTTCTGATGGAGCTGAAGGCGGGGGATTCTGTTTTTCCGATAAATGATGAGAATGTCAGCATATTTGTGTACGCTGTGGAGGAAAGCAGGCTGTGTCCCGCCAATCCGACAGATTACGATGAGCAGGAGCTTGGACATTTGCTCAGGCATTGGTACAGAAAGTTGTTCGACATTTCCTTTATCAGCAGGGAGGCGCTGAAAAGCCGGGAAGCCCTTGCCTATTGGGAGGGCATGCAGGAAAAGATATCCTCCATGAAATATGAGGAGCTGGTATGTCTCTGGCAGGATAAGCAGAAGGTGCTGGCTGGCAGGCTGCGCAGGCATTTTGATTTTCTTCAGCAGTCAAAGGAAGCCATGGTGGACAAGGCGGCGGATTACCGCCGGCAGCTACTGGATGCTTCCATTAATAACCTTCTGCAGCAGGAGGTTATTGAGCGCAGGGACGAGGATGGCAAGCAGCAGGAGCGTGTGGCCTTTATTGTCCGCACCGTGGCAAAGGCTCTGGAAATGCCGCTGGAAAATATTCACATCAGCCCGGAGCTTGCCGGCAAGCTGGATCAGCTGGGGCTGATAAAGCGGCTTGTCCAGAAGGGCAATATGACTATGCGGCTGGTCAGCCTGTCAGGTGACTGGTACAGGAAGGACTGCGGCGTCCTGATAGGATACGTGGGAGAGGAGAAGGCGCTGGTGGCACTGGTGCCGGAAAGCGAAGCGCGCTACAGGATGTACAGCTACGAGCAGCCGGATGGCGTGCCGGTGGACAGCAGCCTGGCGGCGGAGATAGATAGCGACGGCTTTCAGTGCTATGCCGGATTTCCGGCGAGAAAGCTGAAGATTCGTGATTTGCTGGTGTTTATGTTCAGGCACTGCTGGAAGCGGGATTATCAGGCCATCATCCTGTGCAGTCTGGCGGCGGGCATCATTCCGCTGGTGTCACCGATTATTACGGAAACCATATTCAGCGACATCATTCCCATCCGTGACCATGTAAGCCTGGCGGCTGTTACGCAGATTATGCTGCTTACGGGCTTTACGACGGCGGCTTTGTCGCTGGTGCGCTCCATTGCGGTACTGCGCATCACCAACCATCTGGACATGGCGGTGGAGGCTGCCCTCTGGGGCAGGCTTTTACAGCTGCCGGCGAAGTTTTTCCGCCGCTTTGAAACCGGTGAGCTTTTGCAGCGCATGAACGGCATCGAGGCCATCAAGTCCATGGCTACGGGGCAGTTTGTGGGACAAATTTTTAATTTTGTCTTTTCCTTCTGGAGCATAGGCCTGATGCTGTGGTACAGCTGGAAGCTGACGTTGGAGGCACTGGCGGTCTGGGGGATTTATTTTGTGGTAGTGGCGTTTATCTACCGGCGGCTGATTAATTTTCAGCGGGAAATGCTCAAGGCGGCCAATCGGACAGCAGGGCTTCTGCAGCAGATTTTTACCGGGCTGGCGAAGTTCAGGGTGCATGGTGCAGAGCCCCAGGCATTTTATCTCTGGTCGAGGGTATTCGGCGTGGAGTGGAAATGGAAGATGAAGCTCCGCTGGCAGGGCAACTATAACGGCATTATCGGGGCAGTACAGCCCTTCATCCTGAACATGCTGCTGTACTATACCGCCATGTATGGCATGCAGGAAACGACTTCCACCGGGCAGGTGGTACAGCATATAGGGTATTCTCAGTTTCTTGCCTTTCAGGCGGCATTTTCTGCCTTTAACGGCACGGTGGTAGGCATAGTGCCGCTGGTGGCGCAATTCTTTACCATCAAGCCACATATAGATAATCTTCGGCCCATACTTGATGAAGTGCCGGAGGTTACGGAGGATAAGCTGGATGCGGATGTGCTGACGGGAGCCGTCAAGATTGAGCATCTTACCTTCAGCTATGGTGATGATCTGCCTGACGTGCTGAAGGATATCAGCCTGGAAATCAGGGCTGGCGAGAATGTGGCGATTGTGGGCAGGTCAGGCTGCGGCAAATCTACCCTGCTCAGATTGCTGCTGGGTATGGAAGTACCGAAGCGTGGTGTGATATACTATGATTATCAGGATATGCAGGATCTGAACCTCGCTTCCGTGCGTTGCCAGCTGGGGGTGGTTCTGCAGAATGGGCAGCTGATGACTGGCGATATCTATACCAATATAGTGGGCACCTCGCCGCTGACTATGGATGATGCCTGGGAAGCGGCCGAGATGGCGGGGATTGCGGATGATATACGCGCTATGCCCATGGGTATGCACACCATTATCAGCGAGGGCAGCGGCAATATTTCCGGCGGTCAGAGGCAGCGCATCCTGATAGCCCGTGCTATTGCCGGAAGGCCTGCCATTATCATGCTGGATGAGGCCACCAGCGCGCTGGATAACAGGACGCAGGCGATTGTTACCGAAAGCCTGAACCGCATGAAGGCTACCCGCATTATAATAGCGCACCGCCTCAGCACCATCAGGGAGGCTGAGCGGATTGTGGTGATTGATGATGGCAGGGTGGCAGAGCAGGGCAGCTTTGAAGAGCTGATGGAGATGGATGGCATGTTTGCACAGCTGGCAAGACGCCAGCTGGCGTAAGGCTGCGGCGTAAGGCCGCAGCGCCAATTGTCCGGGGAGGTTAGTATATGCTGGATATGCAGGAAACGATTGCAGAGAAAAAGAGCAGTTATTATAATGGGCTGGCAGAAAGAGCCAAATGTGATAAGGAAGCCTTCGGTGAGCTTTATGATTATTTTTTCCCGCGGGTGTACAATTTTATTTTTGCCAAGGTAAAAAACGCGGAACAGGCCGATGATATTATCAGCATCACCTTTGAGAAGGTCTTTGTCAGGCTGCGTGATTATGACAGCGGCAAGGGGGCTTTTTCCACATGGATATTCCGCATTGCCATCAATGAAATGAACAACGCTTTCAGGCTGCAGAAGAGGCTGAATGAAGCAGGCTGGGAGGAATTTTTTGAGCCGGCGGATGAGAGAAAGACACCGGAGCAGCAGGTGTTAGCCGATGAGGGGGATATTCATCTGCTGCTGGCCTTGGAAAAGCTGAACGAGCGGGAAAGGCGCGTGGTTTCGCTGAAGTATTTTACCGGCATCAGCAACAAGGAGATTGCGGAAATGGAGGAGATGACCGCCAACAACGTAGGGGTGGTTCTGCACAGGGCACTGGATAAGCTGAAGGCTATCCTGGAGGGAAGCGGATATACCTTATAAAAATTTTTATGAAAAATACTGTAATAATTCCCGGTTTAACACGTATAAGCAATAGAAGGAATTTGAGCAGTTTAAAGAAAATTATTGAGTGAGGTGTTTGGGTATGGAACCGAAGGTAGATTTTAGTAAATTTTCCCGTGTTCAGGACAGCCTGAAGGAGAAACTGATGGAAAAATATGATGAGAAGCAGCGGCTGGAGGATGATGATTTGGATA
>NZ_JBJDWZ010000189.1:0-31936 GCF_051866355.1 Anaerovibrio sp.
AAGTGCTTTTTATTTGCCACGGCAATATTTGCAGGTCAACAATGGCGGAGTTTGTCATGAAGCATCTGGTGAAGCAGGCGGGGAGGGAAGATGAGTTCGAGATTGCATCGGCGGCTACCAGCCGGGAGGAAATCGGGCATGATACCCACTATGGAACAAAGGAAAAGCTGCGTGAGAAGGGGGTGCCTTTTACAACGAGGCGGGCGGTTCAGATGACAAAGCAGGACTATCAGCGTTATGATTTGATAGTGGCGATGGATAAGGAAAACCTGTGGGGGATACGGCGCATTGTCGGTGAGGATACGCTGGGAAAAGTGAAGCTGCTGCTGTCTTATGATGGGGAGCCGGAGGGAGAAGTGGCGGACCCGTGGTATACGGGGAACTTTGAGGCGACCTATGTGGATGTGTTGCGTGGCTGCAAAAAATTGCTGGAGTGGTGCAGAAATGAAAAATGACGCTACACAGGGAAGCATCTCAGCAGGGTGTCTTAATGAAGGTAACGATGCCACGGATAAAGCTGGTGTCAGGGCGGATGCAGTAATAGAAATGAAAATCATAGCCCGCATACGCAATGATTTTCCCAGCAAATTCGGGATTCCAAGGCAGAGCGGCGTGGTCAGGGAATTGAAGGGGCGTATTGTCTTTGAGCCGGAATACAGGAATCCTGATGCTTTGCGCGGCATCGAAGGGTTTGATTATCTCTGGCTGATTTGGCAGTTTTCGGAAGCGGTGCGCGATAAATGGTCGCCTACGGTGCGGCCACCTATTTTGGGCGGTAATACGAGAATGGGCGTATTTGCCACCCGCTCACCATTTCGACCCAATGCTATAGGCCTTTCCAGCGTCAGGCTGGAAGGGGCTGAACTGCATACGCCTGATGGGCCGGTACTGCATATCAGCGGTGCTGACCTGATGGATGGCACACCAATTTTAGATATCAAGCCGTATCTTGCCTATGTGGATAGTCATCCGGAGGCGGCCCAGGGATTCCGGGGCGAGGGCTGGAAGCGCAATCTGCAGGTGGATTTTCCGGAGCCTTTGCTTTTGAAAGTACCTGCTGACAAGCGGGATGGCCTGCTGGGGGTTCTGGCTGGTGATCCGCGCCCGACCTATCATGATGATCCGGAGCGCATCTATGGCATGCCATTTGGCAATCAGGAAATCAGGTTTCGCGTGGCAGGAAAGCAGCTTATTGTGCTGGACGTAACCTGATAATTTTCGTAAGTTAGTTCATTATTTGCCCTAGTGTAACTTGACAGAGTTAATATTTTGGTGTAGCATGAAAACGGATTTGTAAATAAACTGAATATGGTTATGACAGGTACCCGTGTGCGGTGTTTTTGCCGTGTCGGGTTTAATAGGGAATCCGGTGAGAGGCCGGAGCGGTCCCGCCACTGTAAGGGGAGTGACGCGCATAAGTTATGTCACTGGAGCTGATTTCCGGGAAGGCGCGCGTACATGATGAACTTGAGCCAGGAGAACTGCCTGTCATGAATCACCGTTAAGGCCGGGCAGTGATGCCCTGCCGCACCCACGAGCGATGGGGAGGAGATTGACATGAGCAGGGGGAGTCTTTCTTTTGATGGAAGGGCTCTCTTTTTTGTGTGGTATTGGTACATTATTCTGTACGCAGGTAGTATTACTTGTGTCAGGATAATGGATGATATTTTGCCGGTCAAGCTTTTCAGGCTTGTGACCGGCTTATTTTTTTCCGAGAGAAAGAATAGGAGGCAATTAATATGAAGCAGAAGGGGAATTGGAACAAGAAATTGGCATTGCAGGTGGCAGTTGCCCTATTGGCGGGTACGATGGCTGGAAGCACCGCATTGGCGGCAGACAACGGGCCGGATAGCCAGGTGCCTGAAAACGACAGTGTAGATGTATATGAGCTGGAAGATACTGTAGTGACGGCAGAGCGCATGCCGACTAAGAAAATGGAAACACCTGCCAATACTGCTGTGATAACTGCCAAGGAGATAGAAGATAATCACTATCAGAGCGTAGATGAGGCAATCGGTCATGTAAATGGCGTGTCTATTGTGCGCATGGCAGGCGGTCTGCGCAGTTATGTGCGTATCAATGGCGATGACAGGGTTGTTATTATGGTTGACGGGCAGAAGCTGAACGATGACCAGGGGGGCTTTGGACGTGCAAATGTTGACATGAATATGATACCGTCTATGGATAATATTCAGCGTATCGAAGTTGTCAAGGGTGGCGGCAGTGCCTTATACGGCAGTGATGCAGTTGGCGGTGTCGTCAATATCATTACCAAAAATGCAGTAAAAAATGAAACTAAGGTTGATATAAATACCGGCTCCTGGGGTAGCCATAACTACTCAATCAGCACTCAGGGCAAGGAGAAAGATTTCAGCTGGTTCATAACTGGCGGCTTGCAAAAGCGTGGACATTTTGACTATAAGTTTAATGGCAACAGCCCTACCATGGCCAATAGTGACTATAACAATAACAGCTTCTCAATGAAGCTAAAAAATCGTTTTTCGGACAGTGATTCAATAGCATTTTCCTATGCTCACCGTTCTGTTGATGATGGGCAATATGTGTGTAATGGTTTGACATCAAGTCCTAATTCACGTTTGTGGGAGAATTTTAATAATTATAATTTAACATGGAATTTTAAGGAAGATACTGCTGTGCCGGGGTATGTGCGGTTTTTCTATAACTATAAGTGGATAGACCAGAGTGGTTCCTTCAGCAACCGCATGATGGGCTTGGATGCACAATACGGATGGAAGTTAAATGATACTAATACGCTGATTACCGGTGTAGAATGGCATCAGAGCAATTCGGAGAATGCGGCAAATGGGTATTATGGCAAAAAGCTCACCAATAAGAGTGTTTTCCTGCAGGATACCTGGAAGTTTGCAGATAAGTGGACGTTGGTTCCAGGACTGCGTATGGACAATCACAGCATGTTTGGCACTCACTGGTCACCAAAGGTAGCTATCAACTATGTGGCAGATGCGGATACACAGGTATATGCTTCCTGGGGACGTGTGTTTAAGGCACCTACTGCGGATGATCTATATTATTATGCAGATTATGGTAGCTATGGGAAATATTATGGAAATCCAAATCTGCGTCCGGAAACAGGTTATACTGAAACTATAGGTATAAATCATAATATAAATGAAAATACAAGTATTGGTTTCTCAGTATTTCAAAGTGAATTGCACGATGCTATAAATTGGATGTCTGTTGGTACAAATAACTATGTGCAAAATGTCGATAAAGAAAAGCGCCGCGGCATGGAGCTGTCCTTCAAGCAGGAGCTTAGTCCGATGTGGAGCTATGACTTAGGTTACTCCTATATTAAGCGAGAGTTAGCAAAGAATGGAGGACCAATGGATGTAGATACAGCTAACCTTCAGCCAAATGGCTATCGCATTGGTATTCACTATAACAGTGGTGCATGGAAGGCGAATCTGCTGGGCACTATCGGCAGTGGTCTGGATGCTCAGTATTATAACAACAACAGCAGCTATAATGTCTGGGATTTCAACCTCAGCTATGATATTAAGAAAAACATTACTACTTACTTCAAGGTAAATAATATTACCAATCAGGAGTATTTTGAGCAGAGTAATAGCCCTGGTTATTATTACCCATGCGCAGGCCGCTTCTATCAGGTAGGCCTGACCTGTACTTTCTGATAACTGTTTGGAAGACGCGTTTTGTTTTATCGGCGGTACGGCAGTGTCACAGGCAGATGCATTTATGCATGAACATGAGCCTGTTATGGTACATGCCGTACTGCCGGTTTTTGCAATATTTACTGTAATTATTCAAAGGAGATATGACTATATGCTGGAATTAGTCAATCTGTCAAATGACATTACGGATACGGAGGGTCTGCTGGGCGGCAGTCCGGCACGGCTTGCCGCTTTTTTGGAAAAATTTCATCTTGACGGCATAGAGTTCATGTGCTGTGCCCCCTGGGACACAAGTTTTCATACGCCTGATATTATCAAGGGCTTTCATCTTTGGTTCTGGCCCAGCTGGCTGGATTTCTGGCTGGGAAATGAAGAGGCATTACTGCAGGAATTTGGTTCCCGGGAGAATATAGAAAACTGCTTTGGCGTTTCCCGTGAAGCATGGCTGGCTAAATGGGCCGCCAACTTTCAGCAGGCCGCGGACTGCGGTGCAGAATATGCCGTTTTTCATGTGGCACAGGCAAGAAACAGCGAAATACGCTGTCGTAGCTTTGCCTACAATTCAGCGCAGATTATAGAAGCTGTGCTGGATATTATTAATCAGCTTTCAACCCGGCTGCCATCAGAGACTGCCCTTCTATATGAAAATCTCTGGTGGCCCGGATTGGATTTTACTTCGCCCGCGCTGGTGCATGAGCTGCTGTCAGGCACGCAGCACAAATGCGGATTGATGCTGGACACAGGGCATCTGATGAATACAAACACGCGGCTTTGCTGTGAGGCACATGCCGCAGACTATATTTTGCAGATGGTAGACGGACTTGGGGCGGACGCTGACCACATTCGGGGAATTCATCTGCATGCCTCCCTTTCCGGGGATTATGTGGAAAGGGAAAAGCAACGGCACAGCCATCCTGAGCACCATCTGACTGCCGAGGAAATCATGGCTTACGTATTGAGGATTGACCAGCATCAGCCTTTTAAGACAGCCGCGGCAAGACGGATTGTGGACGCCATAAAGCCGGAATATCTGGTGCATGAATTTGTGCCTGCAGATTATGAGGATTGGGAAAGAAAGCTGGCACAGCAGCAAAGATCACTGTACCATGCGGCGCATGTCTGATGCTTTTTATTCAAAAGGACGCGTAGTTATTGTTTTCGGCTTCATGCCGGCAAGTGGTATATTGTCAATGGAATAGAGGAGATTTCGGTTTATGGACTTGATTATGACAGGGGTAGAGTTTTTTCACAGGGGCGGCTCTATCATGTATGTGCTGCTGCTTTGCTCTTTTTTGGTGGTGAGCATAGCTGTAGAAAGATGGCGGTATTTTGCGCGACGGGACAGCGGGCGCAGCTTTACGCGGCAGTTTGCGGAGGCAATGTCAGCCGGTGACTTTGACAGGGCGGTCAGCCTTGCCAAAAGCAGCAGCGGCGATTTGCCGGAGCTTTTGGCAGGGTCATTTAAAATAATTTCCGAGGGGGCAGAGCATGATCAGCTGGCTGGCTATATGGAAGTGCAGTCAGGTGTGGCATTGTCAAGGCTCCGCCAAAGGCTGTACTATCTCAGCGTTATCGTGACAATGGCACCGCTCTTGGGACTTCTGGGAACGATTGGCGGCATGATTTCTGCTTTCAGCGTGTTCAATGTGGAGGCAGGCCAGGCAACTGCCATAACAGGCGGTGTGGGCGAGGCATTGATTGCTACGGCTATGGGCTTGTGCGTGGCAATTATTGCTTTAGCAGTACATTCTTATTTTACCCAGCGACTGGAGAATATTATCACCGATATGGAGCAGTGCTTTTCATTGGTGGAAGCAAGCAGAAAGGCACTGTTGGATAAAGCAGGCAATATGAGTGATATGGATAAAGCAGGTGAAGCAGTATGAGGCTGAGGGACAGGCGTGCCGCATGCAAGCCGGAAATAAATATTATCCCCATGATAGATATCATGTTTTTTCTGCTGGTATTTTTTATGATGAGTACCCTGTACATGGTAAATATCAAGACTGTGGATGTAAATCTTCCTCAGGCACAGCACGCTGAAACACAGATAAAAGTGACCTATCTCGTGACCATGAAATCGGATGGTTCCCTGTGGCTTGAGGATCAGCCTATTGCAGAGGGGGAGCTTCTGCGCAGGGCGGCGGCGGAACAGCGGCGCAATCCGCGCTTTGCCGTGGTGGTCAGGGCAGATCAGGGCATGGATTATGGCATGGTCATCGGTTTTCTGGACAAGATGAAAGGGGCTGGCGTTACACGCTTTGCCCTGGCGGCGGAGAGCGGGAGGTCCTGATATGACGCAGGAGCAGAGGGATAAATTTCACGCGTATGGAGCTTCTGCGCTGTTCCACATTGTTGTGTTTGTCCTGGTGGCATTGACAGGAATTTTTGCCCAGGCCGCGCAGGAAAAAAGGCCTGTGGTGGATGTGACAGTTTATGATATGGCTGCTGACAGCGGCGGCAGTGGCGGCGGGGGAAGCCCTGCACTGCCACCAGCGGCGGATATGCCTCCGGCCATTGACGCAGTGGCACTGCCTGCTGAAACAGTTAAGCTGCCGGAGATTGCCGAGGAATATACCAAGGAGCCGGAAAAACAGCAGGCCTACAGGGAAACTCACAGGACAGCAGAAACGCCGCGGCAGGTATTTGGCGCGGCAGCTGCCGACGTGAGCGGCACTGCGTCCGGCATTGGCCGTGGCAGTGGTGATGGCACAGGTTCCGGTGCTGGAGAGGGCGCGGGCACAGGTGAAGGCTCCGGCACTGGTAATGGCAGTGGGAATGGGACAGGTGATGGCAGCGGTTCCGGCAGGGACGAGGCCGCGGCAAAGCGTCCGAAGACTCCGCCACAGTTTCTAGGCGGCAAGGAGCCACGCTACCCTCGTGACCTGCAGGAGCAGGGGATTGGCGGCACGGTACTGCTCAGGCTGACGGTGACTGCTGAGGGCAGTGTGGCAGGTGTAGAGATAGCCGGTTCTTCCGGCTATCCTGCTTTGGATACTGCGGCAGTCAAGGCGGCGTACAGCTATAGCTTTGCCGCCGCCAGAAATATTTATGACGAACCGGTAATGTGCATTATCACCAAGCGGATTGTATTTAATCCCTGACCTGGATGCCAATCCGCCCGCCGGCATGTGTCACCTGTTTTTCATACAACGGTGTCTGATATGTGACGGCAAAAAGAAAACACCTATATTGCCCTATGATTTTGCTTGCATTTATCAGGGTGGTACAGGTGTTTTTTTGTATGTTATTCAGTTTATGAACCCGCGCGAAGGATGCGCTCATTTGTGCGTAATCGCGCAAGGTGCTGTTCTTGCACATATATTCAGGTTATGAACTGAGCTTTAGCTGGACAATTTTATCATTTACGTTGTGGTTCCACCAGGGAATCAGGGAGAGAAGCCCAAAGATGCCCCAGTGCCTGCGATACCCGTCATAGAGCGTCTGCTGCCACTCAAACTTTATGTCCGGGTGCAGGGCGGTGATTTTTCTGCCATCGTTTATGCCCCATTTAAAAGGCGCTTTTTGTTTGTCTACGGCATCATGATGTTTTTGATTTTTGATGACAAATGGCGGCATAACCTCAATAAGCATGGTAGCCGGCATGAAATGACTGCTGAGAATTTGGAAGAGAAGCTTCATTTCATCTTCGGAAAAATACATGGCAGCGCCCTCCATGATAATCAGGACAGGGCGGTTGGCAGTGTCTATAAATGCCGTCCACTGTTCTTCCAGAATTGAGCCGGTAATGCTGTGCAGGCGCGGGTTGCTGTCAGGAATGAGCTGCTGCCTGACTGCCATCACATCCGGCAAATCGATGTCGTACCAGTCGATTTGCCCGTTGTCGAGGCGATAAAATCTGGTATCCAGACCGCAGGCAAGATTGATGCACACGGCATCAGGATACTGCAGGAAAAAATCCCCGGCGGCCTTGTCAAGAATGCTGCTGCGGACAGCAACGCCCGTCTGTGACATTTTTGAGCTGGCAAACTGCTCAAAGTTATAATCAATGCGCTGTACTATCTGCACGGCCATATCATCCTGAATAAGCGGCCGCTCTTTTGCTGTCGTTTCATGGGCTCTGCACCAGAGAGGAATAAGCATGGTTTCTTCTACGCCGTTAAGTTTTATTTTCATGGTTGACCTCCTTAAATGATATTGATTCTCATTTATTAAAATAGCATGGATTAAAAGATATGTCAAATGAAAATAGCGTCAAAGGCGCCTGCCTGTCAATGTACTAGTGACGGCAGGTGTTTTATTTTTTATTATTATTCATATATTTTTATTTATTGTTGTGTTGTAATGTAAATTAGTAGTATAATATAAACACACGGGTGGGGAAGTTGAGGGAGTTTTTTCAAGGAGGTAAGAGGGATGAAGCTCAGGCAAAAATTTATGTTGCTGGCGGGTATGATAGGTGTGCTGGTTTTGGCAGTTTCGGCGATAGGCTTTTATGAGGCCTATACGAATCTGAAAAGCGGTGTGGAGAAGGAGCTGTCACTGACCATGGACCAGCAGGAGGAGGAGCTGGAGGGATGGCTCAGGGAAAAGGCAACTGCTGTGGAGCACATGACGGCCATACGCGAAACCCTGGGCGAGAGCAGTACCGTTGCGGATATGCGGGAAATGCAGGGGCTTATTGTCAAGGACAAGGAGTTCCTGGATTTTTATTACGGACATGAGGGCGATGGCAAGGTCGTGTTCTATTATGGCGGTGATGTCAGCGACAAGATGGATCCGAGGGAACGGCCGTGGTACAAAGCTGCCAAGTCCCAGGATAAGCTGGTTTTTACGGAGGTCTATAAGGATTTCAACACAGGAAAATACTGCGTGACTATCGCCCAGCCGTATAAGCACAATGGCAGGATAGCCGGTGTGACGGGTGCGGATTTGTCTGTGGATGTTCTGCAGGAGCAGGCGGGCAAGCTCAACTATCTGGGCGAAGGAACGAGCTACATCCTTGAAAAAAATGGTACATTGCTGGCGACTAACGGCAGTGCCGAGCTTTTGACCAGTGTGGAAAGTATCTCCGGACTGCGGGATGTTTTCCCGGAAATGGCGCAGAATCAGCAGGGCTTTGCCAATATCGAGATGCAGGGGGAAACGCAGCTGGTGGCCTATGCCACGGTGCCTTCCAGCGGCTGGATTGTTGCCCTGGCTGTGCCGGAGGCTGTGCTGTATGCGCCGGTGGCCAATTTGAAGTTTATTTTTGTCGGCCTGACTATCTTTGCACTTGTGCTGGGGCAGCTTGCCTGCATGAAAATGGCAGGGCAGATTGTCGTGCCTGTGTCGGAGCTGGAGCAGCATGCCAGCCAGCTGTCCGGTGGCAATCTCAATCTGCAGGAGCTGCCGGTGGCATCGGAGGATGAAATCGGCTCCATGACAAGCTCTTTTAACGAAATGAGCAGGCACCTCCGGGAGCTGATTGTCAAGATGTCCGGCACTTCGGAGCAGGTGGCGGCGGCTTCCCAGCAGCTGACAGCCAATGCCCAGCAGTCGGCGGACAGCTCTATCCGCATTGCCGAGCATGTTGCCGGGGTAAATGATGAAATGGAAGGCCAGCTGGCAGATATCGACCGCGCCAAGGTCGAGGTGGACACGATTTTTCAGGATATCGGCCGGATGGGTGAAAAGGCCGTCAGCGTGCAGAAGTCTACGGATGAGATGGCCGGTTCCGCCCATGAGGGGGCAGGCCTGATGGAAAAGGCTGTAGCCATGATGGCGGATATAGAGCAGAGCGTGCAGAAATCCGAGCAGATGGTCAACGCGCTGGGCGAACAGTCAGCGGCCATCGGGCAGATTGTGGATTCCGTGTCAGCTATTGCCGACCAGACAAATCTTCTGGCGCTCAATGCGGCCATTGAGGCGGCACGGGCAGGCGAGGCCGGCAAGGGCTTTGCCGTAGTGGCAGAGGAAGTGCGCAAGCTGGCTGCGGAGTCCCAGCATGCGGCGGAAAATATCAAGGAGAGGATTAGCAGTATCCAGCAGTCCACGGGCAGGACGGTGCAGGTCATGGAAAAGGGCTCGGCTACCGTTACCAATGGCACCGAGGCTATACGCAGGGTGGGCGAGCAGTTCCAGTCCATCATCGAAAAAATTGATAATATCAAGGTGCAGGTGACGGAGATTGCCTCAGCAGTAGATGTGGTGACTGATGGGGCAGGGAATATCGTCCGGGCAGTTGATTCCATCGACAGCGCCAGCCGCAAGGCCGTGAATGACAGCAAGGTTATCTCGGCGGAAACCCAGCAGCAGTCCGCCTCCAACGAGGAGATAGCGGCAGCCTCCCAGGCCCTGGCTACCTTGGCAGAGGAAATGCAGGAAGCCGTCAATAAGTTCCGGGTATGAGGAAGCCGGGGATGATGGCGTTTTTTCGGGCGGATATGTCCTGCTATAGCAGGAGGTTATAATAAGTATAATCTATAGCAAATGCAGGAAAATACTATACTATGATATATCAAAATAATTGACAACAATAAAATATAGCTGTACAATATAGTTAATTTAATAGAGTAAGGACAGGTGTCTGTTTATCAGACTTAATAGAGAATCCGGTATAAGCCGGAACGGTCCCGCCACTGTAAGGAAGAGGGCGGCACATTTATGTCACTGGGGCGACACATCGTTGCAAAAAGCGGCGATAGCCCTGGGAAGGCGTGCCAATCGATGAAGCCGAGTCAGGAGAACTGCCTGTTCAATCGTCACCGTTAGCGGTGCATCCACAGCAAGAGCGCTTTGGATGTATCTGCTTGTACCTGCGAGCGATGGGTAGGGGATGGAGCTATGAAACGACAGCTTTTGCTTTGGGCGTGAAATCGGTCTTCTACCAGCTTTGGAGTGTCTGTGGCTTTGCCGCAGGCGCTTCCGGAGCTGGTTTTGTTTTTCAGTCAGCCGGTTTTACGTTACGTATCAGGCTTTTGCAATAGCATGCTGTCGTGTGCTATCGTAGCAAGTCCATCTGCATGCTCTGGCAGATGGATTTTTTAGTTGAAGGAGGTTGTTGTATGAGTGAGGAGAAGGACCTGGACCTTCAGGCGATTTTGAAAAGGGCAGAGCAGGAGAGTGTTTTTCCTGATGTTCCCTTGGATGAATTTGCACCGCCCGGCTATGATGAGTGGAAGGAAGCCTGTATTGCTCTTTTGAAGGGTGCGCCCTTTGAAAAGAAGATGTACACGGACACCTACGAGGGAATTACCTTTTCGCCCATGTATTTCCGCAGGGACACGGAGGATATTCTGCCGAAGAATTCTTATCCCGGCATGGATGACTTTTTGCGCGGTGCAACGCCTAACGGCTATATCAGGGCTCCCTGGGGTATTGCCCAGTCCTGTGACCTGACGATGCCCCGGGAAAATAACCAGCTGCTCCGCCATGAGCAGGATAAGGGCTCCACTGTGTACAATGTGCGCCTTGATACTGCCACCCTTGCCTGCCAGAGCAGCGATAAGGCGGAAAAGCCCGGCGACGAGGGCTGCAGCATCAGCACGCTGGAAGACATGAGTACCCTGTTGGCGGATTTGAAGCTGGACAAGTACCCCCTGTATATCTATGCAGGGGCATCTGCCGTGCCTATGCTGGCATTGACAGCGGCTGCGGTGCGGTCAGGCGGCGGCAGGATAGGGGAGCTTAAAGGAATTATCGGTGCCAATCCCGTGGGGGAGCTGGCAGTGAGGGGCCAGAACAGCCAGTCGCTGGCCAAGCTGTACGATGAGGCGTATCTGGCAGCCAAATGGGCGATTAAAAATGCGCCGGGGCTGAAGACCTTTATGGCAGCCAGTGATGTGTTCAGCCGGGGCGGGGCCAATGACGTGCAGGAAATCGCCTATACCCTGTCCATGGCCGCTGACTACATGCGTGCCATGCTGGACAGGGGCCTGACGGCGGACGAGGCGGCCGGGCAGATTATGTTCGGCTTTTCCATGGGGGCAAACTTCTTTATGCAGATTGCCAAGCTGAGGGCGGTGCGCCCTGTCTGGGCACAGATTGCCGAGGCTTTCGGCTGCAGCAGCGAGGCGCAGAGGATACACATCCACGGCAAGCCGGCCCTGTTCTTCAAGACGAAGTATGACCCTTATGTGAATATGCTCCGCAATACCTCGGAGATGTTTTCCGGTGTTGTAGGCGGCATTGATTCCTTTGAGAATGGCACCTTTGATGAGGCGGTGCGCAAGGGCGACGAATTTTCCCGCCGCATTGCCAGAAACGTGCAGGTTATGCTGCAGGAGGAATTCGGCCTGCTTCAGCCGATTGACCCTGCCGGCGGCTCCTGGGCGGTGGAAACACTGACGAAGCAGATTAAGGAAAAAATTTGGGCGGAGTTCCAGACGGTGGAAGGAAAGGGCGGCATAGCGTCAGCCCTGCTGGCTGGATATCCGCAGGAGCAGATTGCCGCCGTGCTGGCCAGCCGTTTCAAGAAGCTGGAGCTGAGGCGTGATCGCATCGTAGGCAGCAATATGTACCCGAATATGACAGAAAAACTGCTGGAGGAACGGCCGGAGGATTTTGCGGCCAACCGAAGGGCTAGGAGCGAGGCCATCACTGTCTACAAGTCGGATTTGGACGATGTATTCAAGGCCGAAAAGCTGATGGAATTGCGGGAAACTGGCAAAGCCGGTGAGGATATTGTGCAGGCGGCCATTGAGGCGGCCAGGGCAGGTGCCGACATCGGAGAGCTGAGGGAGGCCCTTGATTGCAGCCGGGCGGCACAGGCAGCGGAGAAGGAAGCCGTGCAGGCGATTCTGCCGCACCGCTGGAGTGAGCGGTATGAGGAGCTGCGCATGATTACTGAGAAATATCAGGCGGAGCATGATGACAATGTGAAGATTTTCCTGGCCAATATGGGGCCGATACCGCAGCACAAGGCCAGGGCGGACTTTACCACGGGCTTTTTGCAGGTGGGGGCTTTTCAGGTGCTGGGCAACAACGGTTTCCAGACTGTGGAGGAAGCCGCGGAGGCAGCCGGTAAGTCCGGGGCCGATGCGGTGGTTATCTGCTCTACGGATGCCACCTATCCTGAGATTGTGCCGGAGCTTGCTCCGAAGCTCCATCAGGTGCTGCCGGAGGCCATCGTATTTTTGGCGGGCACGGCGCCGAAGGAGCTGGCAGAAACCTACAAGGAGGCAGGTATTGACGAGTACATCAATGTGCGCGCCAACTGCTACGCTATCCTGCAGCTTTTGCAAAAGAGGAAGGGGATGATTGAGTAATGGCTGCTTTTCCTGATTTTACCAATATGCAGTTGAAGGAAGCTCCGTCAGGCAGCGGGACAGAATGGCAGAAGCTGTTTGAGGCCGCTGCCGGTGCCGATTTTGCTGACCTGACCGGCAAGACCATGGAGCATATTCCTATTAAGCCTATATATAACCACGATGAATACGACCACATGAACCATCTGGATTTTGCCAGCGGCATACCGCCCTGCCTGCGGGGGCCTTACTCTACCATGTACGTGTTCCGCCCATGGACGGTAAGGCAGTATGCAGGCTTTTCCACGGCAGAGGAATCCAACGCCTTTTACCGCCGCAATCTGGCGGCCGGTCAGAAGGGCCTCTCCATCGCCTTTGACCTGCCTACCCACAGGGGCTATGACTCGGACAATCCCCGCGTGCTGGGCGATGTAGGCAAGGCGGGCGTTGCCATCGACTCCATTCTGGACATGCGCATCCTGTTCAGCGGCATTCCTCTGGACCAGATGTCCGTATCCATGACCATGAACGGCGCGGTTCTGCCGATTCTGGCCTTCTACATCCTGTCCGGCGAGGAACAGGGCGTGGACAAGAAGGTTATGGCAGGCACTATCCAGAACGACATCCTGAAAGAATTCATGGTGAGAAACACCTACATCTATCCGCCGGAAATGTCCATGCGCATCATCGGCGATATTTTCGAGTATACCACCAAATACATGCCTAAGTTCAACAGCATTTCTATCTCCGGCTACCACATGCAGGAGGCCGGTGCCACGGCTGACATTGAGCTGGGCTACACCCTGGCTGACGGTTTGGAATACATCCGCACAGGTATCAAAGCGGGATTGCCTGTGGATGCTTTTGCCAAGAGATTGTCCTTCTTCTGGGCGATTGGCAAGAATTACTTTATGGAGGTTGCCAAGATGCGCGCCGCCCGCGTGCTGTGGGCAAAGATTGTCAAGTCCTTCGGGGCCCAGGACAGCAAGTCCATGGCCCTCAGAACCCACTGCCAGACCTCCGGCTGGTCGCTGACGGCGCAGGACCCTTTCAACAATGTGTCAAGAACGCTGATGGAGGCCATGGGTGCGGCACTGGGGCATACCCAGTCCCTGCACACCAACGCGCTGGATGAGGCGATTGCCCTGCCGACTGATTTCTCGGCACGCATTGCCAGAAACACCCAGCTTTATATTCAGGACGAGACCAGTGTCTGCAAGATTATCGACCCGTGGGGCGGCTCCTACTATGTGGAGGCTCTCACCAATGAGATTATCCGCCGCGCCTGGGCACATATTCAGGAGGTTGAGGCGCTGGGCGGCATGGCCAAGGCCATTTCCAGCGGCCTGCCGAAGATGCGCATAGAGGAAGCGGCGGCACGCCGTCAGGCGCAGATTGATTCCTGCAACGAGTCCATCATCGGGCTGAACAAGTACCGGCTGGAAAAGGAGGACCCGCTGGAAATCCTCGCCATCGACAATACTGCCGTGCGGCAGGCACAGATTGAGCGGCTGGAAAAGCTGCGCCGGGAGCGCAACGATGATGATGTGCGCCGTTGTCTGGAGGGCGTCACCAAGGCGGCAGAGAGCCGTGAGAACGGCAATCTGCTGGAGGCGGCTGTAGATGCGGCCCGTGCCCATGCCTCCCTGGGTGAGATTTCTGATGCGGTGGAGAAGGTATCTGGCAGGTTCCAGGCTGTTATCCGCACCATTTCCGGCGTGTATTCTTCGGAATTTACCGACAAGACGGAGCTGGAAAGGGCACGGGAGATGGCAGACGAGTTTGAGGAGCTGACCGGCAGGCGCCCGCGTATCTTCGTGGCGAAGATGGGGCAGGACGGCCATGACAGGGGACAGAAGGTAATCGCCTCGTCCTTTGCGGACATGGGCTGGGATGTAGACGTAGGCCCACTGTTCCAGACGCCGGAGGAAACAGCCCAGGATGCGGTGGACAACGATGTTCACATGGTGGGCTTCAGCTCGCTGGCGGCAGGTCACAATACCCTGCTGCCGCAGCTGGTGCAGGAGCTGGCCAAGCTGGGGCGTGAGGACATCATGGTGTGCATAGGGGGCGTAATCCCTGTGCAGGATTATGATTTCCTCTATGAAAATGGCGCCGTGGCAATTTTTGCTCCGGGAACCAATATTCCGGAGGCCGGCATCAAGCTCCTTACCCTGCTGATTGAGAGGGCAAAGGAGGAGCTGGAGGAATAACTCCGGCAGGAACAAACGGGAAACAAGAGGGAGTGTTAGTTATGGCGAATTATACCACATCGAAGCCAAGCTGGGTGCCGGAGGAACCGGATGAAAAATTTGCCTGCAGTGTCATGAGCGGCATAGAGGGAGTTAGGGACACCACTACAGGCAACATCAATCCACTGCTGTCCAGCGGCAGGATGAAGCCGAAGCGGCGGCTTATCATGAGCGAGGATGAATATGTCAACGGCGTTTTGAAAGGCGACCGCATGGTATTGTCCAGGGCTATCACTCTCATCGAAAGCAACAGCTCCAAGCATTTTGCCAAGGCACAAAGGGTATTGCAGAGGCTGCTGCCCCATACGGGCGGGGCACTGCGCATCGGGATTACCGGTGTGCCGGGGGCCGGCAAGAGCACGATTATCGAGGCCTTTGGCAATATGCTGTGCGATAGGGGACACAGGGTAGCGGTGCTGTCGGTGGACCCGACCAGCTCTGTCACCAAGGGTTCAATCCTGGGTGACAAGACGCGGATGGGAACCCTGTCACGGCGGGAGGAAGCATATATCAGGCCTTCTCCCGCCGGGGGAACCCTGGGAGGCGTGGCGCGGAAAAGCCGCGAGACCATGCTCATGTGCGAGGCGGCAGGCTACGATGTGATTTTGATTGAAACAGTGGGCGTGGGGCAGTCGGAAACCACGGTGCGCTCCATGGTGGACTTCTTTATGCTGGTGGTGCTGACCGGTGCCGGTGATGATTTGCAGGGCATCAAGAAGGGCATTATGGAGCTGGCGGATGCCATCGTCATCAACAAGGCCGACGGTGACAATCTGCTGAAAGCCAAGGTGGCAAGGGGCGAATACGAGCGGATGATAGAGTATATACGCCCTGCTACCGAGGGCTGGCAGACCCATGCCTATACCTGTTCGGCCTATACCAAGGACGGCATTCCGGAGCTGTGGGGAGTAATCCGGGCTTTTAGGGAAGTGACGGAAAAAAGCGGCGTTTTTCAAAAGCGGCGCAAGGGACAGCTTCTGGAATGGATGCACAGCATGATTGATGAGCATCTGCACAACCTGTTCTTTGAGGACCCGGTGATTACCGGCAGGATGCCGGAGGTCAGGGAGGCAGTATTGCAGGGAGTGATTTCCCCGACCCAGGCTGTCAAGGAGCTGGTGAACATGTTTGATGTGGACAGGGCCGCCAGACGGCAGGTGGATTTGTTTCACCCGGAGGCTGAAAAGTAATTTTGAAGCACGGAAAAGTGCTTGTTTCAGGAAGGAGAATTTTGATGAGAAAAAAGCATGCGTTGACGCTGGCAGCCTTTTTGCTGCTGGGGAGCATGCCTGTTACCGAGGCAGCTGAAAATCCCTTTGCGGATGTCCCGGCAGATCATTGGGCCTATGAGGCGGTAGCGGAGCTTGCCGATATGGGCATAGCGGAGGGATATGCAGAAAATGGCTGTTTTCAGGGCGATTCTGCCATGACGCGCTATGAAATGGCGCAGATAACAGCCAGGGCAATGGCGGCAGCGGACAGGGCGGACAACAATCAGAAGGCCGCTATAGAGAAGCTGGCGGCAGAGTTTGCCGATGAGCTGGCCAGCCTCGGCGTGCGTACAGAGGATTTGGAGGCAAGGCTGGACAATGTTACCTGGAACGGCAGGTTGCGCTATGACTGGAATACCCGCAACTATGAGAACAGCGGCAAGCACAGGACGCCGCAAAAGAATATTTTCCGGTTCCGCCTGAATTCCAGCATGGCGGTCAATGAGCACTGGAGCGGGCACAGCCGCGTGGATTACGACATTCAGAAGGATAATACAGACAACGGCACCATGACTGTACAGCAGATTTATGCCAAAGGACAATACGATAAGCTGGGGATCATCCTGGGACGCTATGGAGCCTATTCTGCCAATTCCCATGGCATGTTTATAGATGATGATGTTACGGGTGCGGAAATAAGGTACGCTCCTGATAAAAAATGGACGCTCGTTTTCGATGCGGCCAGAAAGAATGATGCCTCCCTGCTGAAAGGCACTCAGGGGGCTGATGATGCCACCGGCACATATCTCAGCCTGGAGGCAGACTACAGCTATGGCAAGCTGGATGGCGGTGCAGCCATCCGGCATATGCGGGCGGCACATACCCTGCAGAGTGCCGGTGCGGACAGCTTTTCCGTGGCGGATTTCGGCCTTGGCTATCGGTTTGACAGGAATTTCAAGCTGACTGGTGACTATGCCATCAGCTCCGCTGTGGATGCCGGTGCAGTGACGGATTTTGCCAATGCCTCCCGCCATGCCGTGAGCCTGCAGCTGGATTACAAAGGAGCAAACAGGACAAAGCCGGGCTCCTGGGGTGCATATCTGGCCTACAGGTCCTTGTCGCCTTTTGGGGCGGCTTATGCCACCTATGACCAGTCCGTGGGCTTTCTGGGGTACAAATCATTGAAGGGATTTGAGATTGCCGGAAGCTACACGCTGGAAAAGAATATTGTTGCTACGGCCAAGTATTTCCTGGGCAGGGATGTGCTGGCGCCTGCTGACAAGGACAGAATGACCGGTGTCTGGACGCGGGTAGAGTTTTTCTTCTAAAATCCGTGAAGGTTTTTTAGTAGATAGGGAGAGTGCTTTTTAGCTTTATGGAGGAATCAAGTTGAAAAAAATATTGTCGAGGCTTGCACAGATGGCAGTTACGGTGGCAGGTGTCAGCTTTCTGACCTTCTGCCTGACTTATCTGGCGCCGGGAGATCCTGCGCTGATGCTGCTGGAGGCCGGCGATACAATAGTTTCCCAGGAAACTATCGAGCAGACCAGAAAGGAAATGGGACTTGACAAGCCATTTATTGTGCAGTATGGCAACTGGGTGGCAGGCGCCCTGCAGGGGGATATGGGCATGTCCTACTCGGCCAAAAAGCCGGTGACGGAGAAGCTGGCGGAGGGCTTCGCGGGAACGCTGCTGCTGGCAGGCGTGACGGTTGTGCTGATATTGCTGATTTCCATCCCGCTGGGGATATTTTCTGCGGTGCATCAGAATAAGGCGGCGGATTATCTGGTGCGCATATTTTCGTTCATAGGCGTTTCCATGCCGAGCTTTTGGATTGGGCTGATTCTGCTGTATATTTTCGGCCTGAAGCTGGGGCTGTTCCCCATTGCCAGTGCTTCGGTTACGGCAAAGGGGATTGTTCTGCCGGCGATTACCCTGGCGATTTATCAGTCTGCCAAGTATACGCGCCAGGTGCGGACGGTTATCCTCGAGGAACTGCATCAGGATTATGTGGTGGGTGCCAGGGCGCGGGGGCTTGGCGAGAGAACCATTCTCTGGAAGCATGTGCTGCCCAATGCGGTGCTGCCGCTGATTACCCTTCTGGGCATGTCCATCGGCTGGCTGCTGGGCGGTGTTGCCGTCATTGAAATGGTATTTTCCTGGCCGGGGATCGGCAATATGGCGGTCCGCGCCATCACCATGCGCGATTATCCGTTAATAGAAGGATTTGTACTGTGGATTTCCATTGTGTATATGTTAATCAACTTTGCAGTTGATATTTCATATTCCTACCTTGATCCAAAGCTCAGAAAGGGGGTAAGGGCATGAAGGAATTTGTAGCAAATCACAAGCTATTCTCTTTGTATACAATGTTTGTTGTGTCGGTTATTTTTGTTGCACTGGCAGCCCCGTGGCTTGCCCCGATGGACCCTTTTGCTGGTGATATGCGCAACGTGTTTTTGCCCCCTTCCTCTGAGCATTGGCTGGGTACGGACAAGCTGGGCAGGGATATGTTTTCCCGCCTGATTTACGGCACATCCACCTCGCTGTTCATGACTATCTGCCTGGTCTTCCTTACGGCAGGCCTGGGGGCGGCGGTAGGCATTGCGTCGGGATACTTCGGCGGCAGGGTGGAAATGGTGCTGATGCGCTTTGCGGATATGATGCTGTCCTTTCCGGGTGTGGTGCTGGCCATAGCTATTGCAGGCATCATGGGCGGCAGCATTATCAATACCATTCTGGCGCTGGTGGCGGTCAGCTGGGCAAAGTATGCCCGCCTGGTACGCAGTCTGGTAATCAAGCTGCGCAGCAATGATTTTATTGTGGCTGCCAGGGTAAACGGCACAAAAACCCTGACTATCCTCTGGCGGCATATCGTGCCCAATGTACTGCCTATGGTGGTGATTACCGGCGCTATGGATATAGGCACCATGATGATGGAGATAGCAGGCTTGTCCTTTCTGGGCTTTGGCGCCCAGCCGCCTACACCTGAGTGGGGGCTGATGCTGAACGAGGGACGTCAGTACATTCAGACGGCGCCCTTGATGATGGTTTATCCCGGCGTGGCTATTTTTATCGTGGTGTCCATCTTTAATCTCTGGGGCGATGCTCTGCGGGATGTGCTGGACCCGCGCCAGACCTGACAGGTGCGCGGCTATATGATGCTGCGCGTATCAGGTGTGAAGCTATTTTTGTGATATTTAGATATTTATAACAGGGGAGATGACAGGATGAGAGTGTTCAGATTAAAAAAGTTTTTTAAGGCGATGGCCGTGGGCGTCTGCGGTATACTGGCCGCGGGCATTATTGCAGGCTGCGGCAGTGATAACAGCTCGGAGGGTGTCAAAAACGGCGTCCTGAAGGTGGGCGTAACCAATTTTGCGGACACGCTGGAGCCGACACAGAATTTCTTTGGCTGGGTGGTTATGCGCTACGGATTGGGCGAGTGCCTCACCAAGTTTGATGCCAAGATGAATATCCAGCCATGGCTGGCAGAAAGCTGGAGCATCAGCGACGACCATCTGACATGGACCTTTAAAATCAGGGATGATGTCAAGTTTTCCAACGGCAATCCGCTGACGGCGGAGGGAGTAAAGGCTTCCCTTGAAAGGGCCTTTGCCAAGAATAACAGGGCGGCTACTTTTTTTGAGTATGAGAGCATGACCACAGACGGCCAGAACCTGATTATCAGGACGAAAAAGCCTCTGCCGAACATGCCGGGCTATCTGGCAGACCCGCTGTTTATTATCGTTGATACCAAAGCAGAGGCAGAGGGCAGGGATTTTTCCAAGGAAGGCCCGATTTGCACCGGCCCTTATATGGTAAAGTCCTTTGTGAAGGAAAAGTCCGTCATGGAGCGGAACCCGAACTACTGGGCAGGGGAAGTGCCTTTTGAAACTGTGGAAATTCCATCCATTGATGACCCGAATACCAGAGCTATGTCCCTGCAGTCCGGCGAGGTGGATATGGCTGTTAACATTGCCGCCGGTGATATTGATTTGTTCAAGAACAATGACAAGTTCGATTTGGATGAGATTTCTTCCCTGCGGGTAGTTGTGGCACGCATCAATCAGAGGGGGCTGCTGGGGGATGACAAGGTCAGGGCCGCCTTTATTCAGGGCTGTGACAGGGAAACCTACAATGAGGTACTGCTGAAGG
The DNA here is from genome assembly GCF_051866355.1 of Anaerovibrio sp. Classification (GTDB taxonomy): domain Bacteria; phylum Bacillota; class Negativicutes; order Selenomonadales; family Selenomonadaceae; genus Anaerovibrio. The sequence goes on from NZ_JBJDWZ010000189.1 coordinate 20,484, forward strand.
GGACATTCCTGCCGGGCAGTGCTCCGATACCTCCATCTCTGGACTATGGTTTCGACCAGCTGAAGGACCCGAACAAATACAATCCTGACAATGCTAAGAAACTGCTGGACGAGGCAGGCTGGAAGGATACCGATGGCGATGGCATCAGGGACAAGGACGGCAGGCCGCTCAGGGTGGAGTTTATTGTCTACAACGGCCGTGCGGAGCTGCCTCTTTATGCCGAGGCGGTGCAGGCTGACATGAAGAAAATCGGTATCGATGTCGTTATCAAGAACGTTGACTACAACCTGCTGGATCAGATTGGCATCAAGGGCGAGTACGACCTGCTGATTTCCAATATCACTACTGCCAATACCGGCGATCCGGAGATTTTCCTGAACTGGTACTGGCGCACCAATGTCAACGGGGATAATCCGCAGAACGGTTCCGGCTACAGCAATCCTGAGCTGGATGCTGTCTTTGCCCGCCTGGCTACCGAGTTTGACAAGGATCAGCGCCGCCAGCTGATTATTCAGGCCCAGCAGATTATCATGAATGACGGTGCGGCTCTTTTCCTGGGTTATCCTATGACGAATATCATCAGCAGCAAGGCCTTGAAGGGTGTCCACATGTTCCCATCTGATTATTACTGGATTACGCCTGAGATTGCACCTGCCAAATAAGCTGCCTCTGGCGAAAGAACAGCTTTATTTGCAGTTGGATAGGGCGGCGGAGCCGTGCCTGTGGTGGCAGGGCGGCTCCGCTTCTTATGTAAGGAGATGGGAATAAAACGTGCTATTAGAGGTAAAAAATCTTGATATATCCTATGGGGATAATCCTGTGCCGACTGTCAGGGATGTCAGCTTTTCCCTGAACAAAGGGGAGGTGCTGGCGATTGTGGGGGAGTCCGGCAGTGGCAAGACCACGGTTATCCGCGCTATCCTCGGCGTGCTGGCCGGCAGCGGCCATGTCAGCCGGGGCAGCATCGAGCTGGAAAATGAAAATCTTCTGCAGCTGGACAACACAGGCTGGCTAAAGCTGCGGGGCAGGAATATTTCCATGATTTTTCAGGACAGCGGCAATATGCTCAATCCCGTGCAGACCATAGGGCATCAGTATGTGGAATACATCAGGACACATGCCGATGTGACGAAGCAGGAGGCACGGCAGATGGCTCTTGATGTGTTAAAACGTATGAATTTGCCCAATCCTGAAAATATCATGGCTTCCTATACCTTTGAGCTTTCGGGCGGCATGAGGCAGCGCGTGGGCATTGCCATGGCGATTACCTTCCATCCGAAGCTTCTGCTGGCGGATGAGCCAACCTCTGCGCTGGATGTTACCACCCAGGCGCAGATTGTCAAGGAATTGATGAGTATCATCCATCAGTCGGATGCAGCTATGATTGTGGTGACGCATAACATCGGCGTGGCGGCGCACATGTCCGATAAGCTGATGGTGATGGCACAGGGTGAGGTAAAAGATTATGGCCCTACGGAGGACGTGATTGGCAGTCCGAAGGACGAATACACCAGGAGGCTTTTGGGGGCTGTGCCGGAAATTGGAGGTAAGCGTTATGTCTGATGCGGAAATTATTATGAGCATAGAGGGAGTGACCAAGAAATTTCCCATGGGGGAAGGAAAGTTCCTGACGGCTTGTGATAATGTGACACTGCATGTCAGGAAGGGTGAATTTACGGCTATCGTGGGCGAGTCCGGCTGTGGCAAGACCACCCTGATGAAGTCGGTCATGAATATCCAGCCGCCTACCGAGGGGCGGATTATTTACCGGGGCAGGGATGTGACGCAGCTTTCCGGAGAGGACAGGCGGCAGCATTGCCGCCATATCCAGATGGTTTTTCAGGATCCGGCGGCCGCCTTCAACCCCAAGCTGAAGGTGAAGGAGATTATCTGTGAGCCTCTTCTGAATTTTGGCCTTGTCAAAAGGAGCGAAATGGCGGAGAGGGCCGGTCAGCTTTTGCAGATGGTGGAGCTGCCGCCGGATTTTGGCGAGCGTTATCCCAACAACATGAGCGGCGGCCAGCGGCAGCGTGTGGCGATTGCCAGGGCTCTGGCGCTGAACCCGGAGATTATCGTCTGTGATGAGGCCACCAGCGCGCTGGATGTGTCCGTGCAGGATACCATTATCAGACTCCTGTGCAGACTGCAAAAGGAAAAGGGGGTTACCTTTATCTTTATCTGTCATGACCTGGCGCTGGTGTCCATGTTTGCGCACCGCGTTACGGTGATGTATCTGGGCAGTATCATGGAAAAGCTGGATGGTGACAAGCTGCAGGAGGCAAGGCATCCTTATACCAGAGCTTTGCTGCAGGCGGTATTTCCCGTGGAAAAGGAAAAAACTCACATTATTCAGTGCCTTGAAGGAGAAATTCCCAGCCCTACGGATATGCCGTCAGGCTGTCCTTTCCAGACGAGGTGCCGCTCCTGCCAGGACAAGTGCCGCACGGAGAAGCCGGTGCTGAGGGAGCTGTCAGACAATCATTATGCGGCCTGCCATTTTCCGGCATAGTACATAGTATTTTGGAAAATGTGTTGCATATAATATTAATTTATGCTAGATTCCATCTTTGACAGATGTTGAGCTGAAAAAGGTCTCGTAAGTCGGTATTCATGCGGCTTGCAGGCCTTTTTTGCTTCGTGACGGATTATATATGTTTTTATCTTCCCTTGCTTTTTATTTCTTTATGGGCTTTACGACGATGAAGGCTGGTTTTCTCATGTGATTGTATTCGCGAGTTAAAGATATGCTGAGTGGGCGGAGAAGTTGGATTATGGATAAAAAAGGTGCAGATGCACAAAAAATGGTAATAGCTATTGAAGCAAAAAGAATTTAGCGGTAAAATAATATTACCAAAAATAGTGCAATGCACAAAATCAAGGAGCAGTCTTATGGAGATTAAGAGAGATTCATACCTTGAACAGTTAAAGATAAGAAAAGATAACGGAATGATTAAGGTTATCACAGGCATTAGGAGATGCGGCAAATCATTTCTGTTGTTTGTGCTGTTTAAGAAATATTTATTGGCAAGTGGCATAGATGAGGAACACATCATTGAGATTGCATTGGATGGCATTGAAAATGAGGAGCTGAGAGACCCAAAGAAGTGTTATCAGCATATTAAAAATGCAATGAAAGATGACCGGAAGTATTACCTGCTTTTGGATGAGGTACAGTTTATGCCTCGATTTGAGGAAGTGCTGAACAGCCTGCTCCGTATCAGCAACATTGATGTGTATGTAACCGGCAGTAATTCTAAATTTTTATCCAGTGATATTGTAACTGAATTCAGGGGCAGAGGAGATGAAATACGAATCTATCCGCTGTCCTTTGCAGAGTTCTACGCAGCTTTTGGTGGAGATTATGATGATGCCTGGGAGGAATATATGATATATGGCGGCTTGCCACAAGTGGTACAATTCTCCGTGGAACGCCAGAAGGCTGAGTATCTTAAAAATATTTTTGCCAATGTTTATATCAAGGATGTGGTAGAGCGAAACAGGATTCAAAATGTTGATGAAATCGGAACTTTGGTAGATATACTAGCGTCTGCCATTGGAGCACCTACCAATCCGACCAAAATATCAAACACCTTTAAAAGTGAACGAGGAATCAATTACAGCAATAAAACCATATCCAACCATATAGATTATTTGGCAGAGGCATTTTTGATTTGTAAAGCAGACCGGTATGACATTAAGGGCAGAAAATATGTAGGAGCGAATCTGAAATACTATTTTTCGGATGTTGGACTTAGAAATGCCAGACTGAATTTCAGACAGCAGGAGCCGACTCATATTATGGAGAACATTGTTTATAATGAGCTGCTTGTGCGTGGTTACAATGTGGATGTTGGTATTGTGGATGTATTTGCAAAGAATAGTGAAGGAAAGAGGGTTCATAAGCAGTTAGAGGTTGATTTTGTAGTAAACCAGGGCAGTCAGAGATATTACATTCAGGTGGCTTATGATATGACTTCTGAGGAAAAGCAGACGCAGGAACTCAGTTCATTCCGAAATATTTCGGATTCATTCAAGAAGATTGTTATAGTAAATGGCACGAAAAAGCCTTGGAGAAATGAGGAAGGATTTGTGTTCATGGGCATGAAATATTTTCTGCTCAACGCAGATAGTTTGGAGTTTTAGTCTGGAAAATTAGATGATTTATTACGGTATAGAAGATATGGATGTAAAGTTAGGAGGTAGAGGAATGTCATCTGTTGTGCATTCTAATGAAGATAGTATGTGTTCTTTTGTGATAGATGGAGAAAAGTATGTTGAAGACAAAGAAATGGCAATTATATCCAAAGTTGTATTAAAACATATACGAGTTGAGGATATTTCGGATTGAAGTATGTGAGTCAAAAGATTTTCAGTAATAAGGATATCTGTTCTTATGACCTTTATAAAAGTTGGCAAAAATAAGTTTTATGTTATTAACGATGAACTTATTACTAGAAAATATTAGGATGGATCAATCGGACTTAAACATATAGGGAGACAAAAAAAGATGTGATAAAAAAACGGTCAAAAGAGGTAGGGGATGTCCATTTAGAAAACTATAATGATGGTGGAGTTTATATCCATTTAGTATGTAGAACAAAATTTTACGCCGATGATATGAGTGAGTTATCGAGTAATATAGGACGGATATATATGAAATAGAAGGCGTTGCGGGTATTACTATATGTTCATCGTTTTCTAAAATAGATGATTGTGAAAAGGAAAATGAATTTGCAATTAAAATACTACTTCCGTTATTTCCCATATCAGGATTTACAAATTTATAATTATGGAAACAAAGCATACGGGAAAGATATTACATTTGTACGTAGAATAGAATTTGATGATTATGAGTATTATGGAGTGCAAGTAAAGTATGAGATGTGTCTGGTGGTGTTTAGGGAAAGATTAACGAATTAATTCAACAAGTGAAAAACTCTTTTTTAATGTCATGTTATGAAAGAAGAAAATAGAGGGCTTAATGAGTAATTACAACAGATTTTAATTTTATATAAAAAATATAAAGATTCGGGAGGTATTCATTCAATGGATGAAGAAAAGGATATAGATATATTAGTTTCTATACAACAGGAATTGTGTGATATGTGGGGAATTAACAACAAAACAAAATATGTATTCTATTATGATGAAAGCAATAATTGCAGAAAGTTTTGGGTTGATGGCAGCAGGCAGCAGTTTAATACAGAACATACAGCTGACTTTGTGCTGGCAGGGTTAGTTAGAAAAGAGAATGAAAAGGTGGAAGCTTCGCTTGAAACATTCCGTAAATCTTTAAAGTTGCAAGCTAATGTAAAAGAGATTAAGTTTAAAAAAATGTATGCAAAAAGTGATTTTCTACAGTGCGTGAAGGAAAGACGATTATTCGAAACTTTATCATGGATAGATAAATCGCCATTTTATATTCATTACGTTAATGTGAATAATTTATTTTATGCAATTGTTGACATATTTGATTCCATCGTAGAACTTGATGAGATAAGTGAATTTGGATATGACTATAACAAAATGAAGAGTGAATTTTATTATATGTTTAAGGGAAAAGCAGACGCATTGCAAATCTTGATGTTCAAATATAAGTATCCCAATATACAGAAAAAATATGTAGAAGCATTTTGTAATGATTTACTGTTATTGCTCAAGAGCAGGGAAGAAATGAAGGAAGAGGAAAAGTTTTTAGTCAGAATGCTTAACAGAGCAGCAGGGAGTGATGAGTTAGTATTTTTACATGATAACGATGATTATATTATGCAGGAAAACTATGCGGAATTCTATATTGACCCTATCCTAAAATATCAGAAGTCAAGGCATATATTTGATGAAGAAACGATAGTACAGGACATAGTAAAAAAGCAGATAGCAATGCGGAACAATATGGCAAATAATTTCCAGTTTGTGAAATCTGAAACAGACATATTTGTGCAATTGTCAGATGTAGTAGCAGGGATTTTAGGAAAACTGTTTAAGTACATAAATTCCACAAATGAAAATCAGCGTGGAAGAGATGTCAAAGGTTTATCAGAGCTTCAGGTTGACAATATTTTACTAATTGATAAGCTACGTATGGAAGCAGATCGGGAGAATCCTGGATTTTTATGTTCTATTGGTCCATTGGAAGGGATAGGAATGCTTAATAGATTTTTCGAAATGGTAAAGAAAAAAAGAAAATAGATTGAATCGGGAGGTTTGATAATATGGATGTTTTTGCAATGGAAAAAGGAAAGGCACTGAAACTTTCAGTTGATGAATTTGAAAAGCAGACATGCCATGAGTATCCTTATTACAGAACTAAGAAGGATAAACGACTTTCATTGTATGCGATTTGTCCTGAATGTGGAAATCCAATTCAGATTATCAATATGTATGGGGAAGAAATGATGCAGAATATAACCCATAAAATAACTCTTTATGGGAAACATACAGGTCGAGCGGTAGAAGGCTTTTCTTACTGGAATGAGGCTGAGATGAAAAATTGTTCATTATATAAGCCATCACCACTGGGTAATACAGAAATAAGAACAAAAACAAAAGAGTCTGAGGAAATAAAAGAAATTATTGGAAAAAATTGGGGAAGGATAAAGCAGGATATTAGAAGTATTGTAGGAGTGAATATACCGAATTCTGTAATGGAGCATATGCGTGAAGTTTTTATGGAATCTCATGCGTATAGTTATAAAGCGGTAAATAAGTACAATATACCATATGCTATGCTTAGATATCAGGAAACAATATCAATTTATCACATTTTTTTATTTAATTCTCCTATGAGTGAAATTGTAAAAGAGAAAATAAATAATAATAGTAAGTACTTTAAGATTTTTGATAAAGAAATAAAGAGAAAGGTAAGTGGAGGTTACAATTTAGGCATATACTTGACAAAATATCAAAAGAAAGAGCACAAGCAGTATATACATGTGGTGGTATATGAAATAGGTGACTATGGGAAGGAAAGCAGAAATATTATTTTAGAAGAAAAAATAGAGATGAAATCTTGGATTTATACGTAAATGCATAGAACTAGGTAGTTATAGTATATTTTCCATGATGGGAAAAAGATGTTGTTTTTGGGCAGAAATATATAATGAGCAATATGAGGAGGTATAGACTGTTTATTAGAAAAGTCAAATTCATAATTTTTAATGCTATAAAGATTTTGAAATTACGCTTGAAGAAGGCTTAAATATTATTGATTTTTGGAGATAATGAAGCGGGAAAATCTACAATACTAGAAGCTATAAATTTGGCACTAACCGGAATTATTAGCGGAAAGAGTATTTGGAATGAAATTTCACAGTATATTTTTTATAAGGAGGCAGTAGATGAGTATATTGTTTCGTTAGGTACAGCATCTATAGCACTTCCATACATAACAATAGAAATCTTTTTGACGGGGATGAAAATCCGTTGATGAATGGTAATGCAAATTTAGATAGAGATAACAGTGCGGAAGGATTTTGTTTCAAAATTGCATTTAATGACAAATATGCAGATGAATATGAGGCATTAGTGCAACATGGAGATGTTAAAAGCTTACCGATTGAATATTATGATATTACTTGGACAACCTTTGCCAGAGATATAATCACAACACGTAGTATACTATATAAATCATGTTTGATTGATTCATCGGAATATAGATATCAAAGTGGAAATGATTTGTACTTGTCGAGAATTATAAAAGGGTCATTGGAATCGGAAGATATAACATCTATTGCACAGGCACATAGAAAAATGAGGGATACATTTATTAATGATCCATCAATAGAAAAAATTAACAACAAAATAAATCAGGACGATAGTTTGACAGATAAAAAAATAGCATTATCAGTAGAACTGGCTACTAAGAATGCATGGGAGAATAGCCTTATTACACAATTGGATGAAATACCGTTTCATTATGTGGGAAAGGGAGAGCAATGTGTTGTTAAGACGGAATTGGCATTAGCAAAACGTGCTTCGCAAAATGCAAGTATCATTTTGTTAGAAGAACCAGAAAATCATTTATCACATACAAGATTGAATCAATTGATTAAATGTATTTCGGAACAATATGCAGAAAAACAGATACTTATTTCAACACATAGTAGTTTTGTTGCAAATAAGTTAGGGTTGGGGAAAGTGATGCTGCTTGATAACTTAAGGATAACAAAATTTTCTGAACTATCGGAAGATACATATAATTTCTTTAAGAAGGTGGCTGGGTATGATACGTTGCGAATGATTTTATGTAAGAAAGCTATTTTGTGTGAAGGAGATTCGGACGAGCTGGTGATTCAAAAAGCATATATGCAACTTAATGATGGGCGGTTGCCGATAGAGGATGGTATAGAAGTGATTTCCGTAGGTGTATCATTTTTACGTTTCCTTGAGATTGCAGATTGTATTCAGACAAAAATTGCGGTTGTTACAGATAACGATGGGGATTTGGCAGCTATCAACAAAAAGTATGAAAATTATATAGGTGCAAATCAGAAAGATTATATAAAGATATGTGTTGACAGCGTTGTGGATATAGGGACACTTAAGATTGGTAAGAGTGATTATAATTATAATACTTTGGAACCGAAACTTTTAAAAGTTAATGGATTAGATAAGTTGAATCGTATTTTTGGTACTGATTATACGGATGAGGATGATTTGAGGAAATTTATGAAACATAATAAAACGGAATGTGGGTTGAAAATATTTGAATCTTCCGAACAGATCGAAATACCAGAATATATTTTGGAGGCTATCAGATGGTAAATAGATTGATAATTGCGGCTGCAGGATCTGGCAAAACTACATATTTGGTTAAACAGGCGATGCAACAATCGGACAGTGTGTTAATAACAACATATACTATTGCCAATGAACTCGAAATTCGTAAAAAATTTATAAAACTTAATGGCTGCGTTCCGCATAATGTTACCATACAAACATGGTATTCTTTTCTTTTGCAGCATGGGGTTCGACCATTTCAGGGAGTGGTTTTGGATGATAAGATTAATGGTATGATATTAGTCAATGAAAAGTCTGGAAAAAAATATAATGGGAAATATGGTCCGGTATATTATGCAGAAGAGGATTATAGGAATTTTTATTTTGCGGATGGAATGAAAATGTATTCTGATAAGATTGCAAAATTTGTATGTCGTTGTGAAAAGGGGAGTAAAGGAAGAGTTTCGCAAAGAATTAGCAGGATTTGTCCTAAGATATATATAGATGAGATTCAAGATTTAGCGGGATATGATTTAGATATCATAAAAAGTATGTTGCAAGTGGATTGTGATGTGACAATGGTAGGAGATCCTAGACAGGTAACATACCATACACATAACGAAGCAAAGTATAAGAAGTACGCAGATGGTAAGATAGAAGCATTCATTAGAAATGAGTGTAAAAAAATAGATTGCATTATTGATAAAGAAACTTTGAATGATTCTTACAGAAATAACCAAAGCATATGTTCATATTCATCGCAGTTGTATGAAGAATATGGCGAAACTGGAACGAAGCAATTTGAGGTTACTGGGCATGACGGAGTTTTTTTGCTAAGACCAGATGATATTGCTGCATATTTAGAAAAATTTAAACCAATGCAACTAAGGGTGAAGAGAACAGTAAAAGTGAATGACGGATATGCAGTAAGAAATATGGGTGAGGCTAAAGGATTGACATATGATAGAGTTCTAATTTATCCAACTGGTGCGATGAGAAACTGGATGATGGATCATTCAAAAAAATTACCACCCAAAACAAGGGCTCAATTTTATGTTGCAATAACAAGAGCAAGATATAGTGTTGGAATTGTTTTTTTGATTATGATAAAAGCACAAATGTTGAAGGTGTGGAAAATTATATGTAATTTGACAAGAGTGTTGTATATTAAGTGAATTATAACATTAATAAACTGTGATGTATATGAAGGAGGAGCAAAAAATGTTTTTCTTCTTTTTTGGAGAAATAGGAGAACTAGAACATAATGACATTGTAAAAAGCGCTTTTGAAAAGATAATGTTCGAAAAATTGCAGTCGGAAGGATATTGTGACATTAATCCACTGATAGGGAGACCGAGAATATCTAAATATGAAATAAAAAATAACTTAAAGAAATTAGATTCTCCATTGGCTAAAGTATTTGCAGGAAAGTATGCTAAAGATACTGAGGAACTTGAAAAAATAATGCTACCAGTACTTAAAGAATTAGCAGAAAAACTATCAAAAAATAAATATCAACTTGATGAATACGACTACTTTGCCGTTATTTATTTTATCTTTCAGATGTATAAATCTGTTGATAAGAAGCTTGATTGTGTAAAAAAGTTATACACAACTTGGGATAGGAAGAAGCATGATATTGAGATGTCAAACGGAATAGTTTTTGATGCGACTATGGTTAAGGTGAATTTCATATCTTCAATTAATCAGTACGTAGATTTTTTGGGACAAATTAGAAAAAAAGAGGGAAAACTGTTTTTCCGAGGACACAGTAAAGTTTCTTATAATTTGAAACCTTCTTTATTTCGAAAAGAAGAATGGTTATTAAATGAAAGGAAAATGTATTTAGAATTAATGGCGAAATGTCCTCTTGAATTCGAACGCTTAGAATCACATGTAGAAAAACTGGCAAAAATGCAACACTACGGTTTGCCTACAAGATTGTTAGATGTTACCCAGAATCCATTGGTTGCACTCTATTTTGCATGTGAATCTCAGCATTCGTATTATGGCGAAATAATAGTTTTTTCGCAGAGTCTGGATTCTGTAAAATATTTTCAAAGTGATACTGTTGCAATGCTAGCGTCCCTTCCTCTTTTTACTAAAGATGAGCAAATGCAATTTTATCATTCTAGTTTGGGTACGTCTTCAAATGAGAATGATTTTAAGGCTAAAATTGAACGCCTTGTTCATGAGGTGAGAATGGAACGTCCTGGTTTTAAATCGGAAATAAGAGCAGAGGATATAAGGGATGCTGTTGTTTGCATTCCTGCAAGGAAGAATAGAAGAATTGATAATCAAGAAGGTGCATTTATCGTTTGTGGATTGCTTGAGGAAACATATGGTGACAAAAAGTATAATACATTATCAAATTTGCGATTAAAGTTGGATAATAATAAGATTACAATTTGCATTATTTATAACAAAGCTGATTTACTGAACGAGCTGGAAAGTTTGGGGATAAATAAGGCAAAGATATATCCAGAAATAGATGATGTTGCAGATTATATAAAAACGCATGTTAATACAACTATGTAAATATTGAAAAATCAATATAAAACATAGGGAAGAAAAATATACTGATGAACAAGCAATAATTTTGATATGAATATACAAGTTGCAGACAGTCATTCTTTGAGAATCGGTGCTACGAACAGAATCATATAACTTTTGCAGAAGCTGCGTTATAGCGATAATGAGAATAATGCGAGAAGATGGATATGGGAGTTATGCCA